>CAYLNM010000074.1:0-21526 GCA_964385045.1 uncultured Isosphaeraceae bacterium | reverse complement strand
CCCGCGCGTCATCATCGCCAACTCGAACCTCGTGCCGCACTGGGCCACGCAGGAGCACTTCGACGAGCTCGAGCGGGCCGGCCTCATGATGTACGGCCAGATGACGGCCGGCTCGTGGATCTACATCGGCACCCAGGGCATCCTGCAGGGCACCTACGAGACGTTCGCCGAGTGCGCTCGCCGGCACTTCGGCGGCACCCTCGCGGGAACGCTCAGCGTGACCGCCGGCTGCGGCGGCATGGGCGGGGCCCAGCCGCTGGCCGTCACCATGAACGGCGGGACCTGCCTCATCGCCGAAGTCTGCCGCGAGCGGCTCGAGAAGCGGGTTCACGACCGCTACCTCGACGAGATCGTGGAGGACCTCGACGCGGCGATCGACCGGGCCCTCGCCCTCAAGGAGGCGAAGGAGGCGATCAGCGTCGGCTGGCTCGGCAACGCGGTGGACCTGCTCGAGCGGTTGCAGGCCCGCGGGATCGTCCCCGACGCCCTCACCGACCAGACCTCGGCCCACGATCCACTCGAGGGCTACTACCCCGTCGGGCTCACCCGCAAGCAGGCCGACGAGCTGCGGGCGAGCGACCCGGCCGAGTACCAGCGGCGGTCGATCGACACCATGACCCGGCACGTGGAGCTCATGATCGCGCTGCAGGACGCCGGGGCCCGGACCTTCGACTACGGCAACAACATCCGGCAGCGGGCCCGGGACAACGGCTTCGGCCGGGCGTTCGACTTCCCGGGCTTCGTGCCCGCGTACATCCGGCCGCAGTTCTGCGAGGGCCGCGGCCCCTTCCGCTGGGCCGCCCTCTCCGGCGATCCGGAGGACATCTTCGCCACCGACCGGGCCCTCATGGAGCTGTTCCCGGAGGACGCGGGGCTGCACCGCTGGCTCACGATGGCGAAGGAGCGGGTCGCCTTCCAGGGCCTGCCCGCCCGCATCTGCTGGCTCGGCCTCGGCGAGCGGCACCGCGCGGGGCTGCGCTTCAACGAGCTGGTCCGCGACGGCGTCGTCAAGGCCCCGATCGTGATCGGCCGCGACCACCTCGACTGCGGCTCGGTCGCCTCGCCCAACCGGGAGACCGAGGCGATGAAGGACGGCACCGACGCGGTGAGCGACTGGACGCTGCTGAACTTCGCGATCAACGTCGCGAGCGGAGCGTCGTGGGTGAGCTTCCATCACGGCGGGGGCGTGGGCATCGGCTTCTCGCAGCACGCCGGACAGGTGATCGTCGCCGACGGCACCGAGGCGGCGGCCCGCCGGCTCGAGCGGGTGCTGACCAACGACCCGATGATGGGCGTGATCCGGCACGTGGACGCGGGCTACGAGGAAGCCGAGGCCTGCGCCCGGCGGCTCGACGTCCCGATCCCCATGTGGCGGGCCCACGGGACGGACGGGGGCGCCTCGTGAGCGGCGGCCTGCCGATGGTGGGCACGGCCCGGGTGACGGTGCAGGCGATTCGCGACATCGACCTGCACGGCGACCGCTACCACGACCTCGCGGTGCTGCCCCGGGGCGTGGCCCCGGGCATGGAGCCGTCGCCGATCCGCGTGTCCGCGTCGATGTGTCCGCGGCGGCCGGAGGCGGGCGACGAGCTCGACCTCGACCTGCTGATGGGCCAGGTGCAGGCCGTCCGGTTCCCCGGGGACTGACCGGCGTGCCCGAGTCCTCCGGCGACGACGCGACGGGGGCCGAGCGAGGCCCGCCCTCCGGCTCTCCCCGGCGACCTCGCACCGCCGTTCAGCGGGCGGGGGACATCCGGCGGACGCGGGCCATGCGCGACGCTCCCGATTCGCACGCCGGGCGGGTGCGGGCCACGCTCCACGAGGTCATCTTCGAGGCCGACACCACGGCCGGCAAGGCCTTCGACGTCGTCCTGCTCGTGGCGATCGTGGTCAGCGTGCTCGCGGTGATGCTCGAGTCGGTGGCCACCATCCGGGGCGAGCACGGGGTCGCCCTGGTGCGGCTCGAGTGGTTCTTCACCATCGCGTTCACGATCGAGTACGCCCTGCGGCTCGCGTCGGTCCGCAACCCGTGGCGGTACGCGACGAGCTTCTACGGCATCGTGGACCTGCTCTCGATCATCCCGACGTATCTCACGCTGCTGCCGATCGGGGCCGAGACGCGGTCCCTGCTGCTCATCCGCGCGCTGCGGCTGCTGCGGATCTTCCGCGTCCTCAAGCTCGCCCGGTACGTCGGCGAGGCGAGCGACCTGAAGGCGGCGCTGGTCGCGAGCCAGGCCAAGATCTTCGTCTTCCTGTGGTCGGTGCTGCTCATCGTGCTCATCGTCGGGGCGACGATGTACCTCATCGAGGGACCGGCCCACGGCTTCGACAGCATCCCCCGGAGCGTCTACTGGGCGATCGTGACCATGACCACGGTCGGCTACGGCGACATCGCGCCGCAGACCGTGGTCGGCCAGATGCTCGCCAGCGCGCTCATGATCACCGGCTACGGGATCATCGCGGTGCCGACCGGGATCGTCTCGGCGGAGATGGCGGCCCGCCGAGGGCCTCATGCGCCCGTGAGCACGATCGCGTGCCCCGCCTGCGGGGCCCAGGGGCATGCCCCCGACGCCCACTTCTGCCACCAGTGCGGCGAGCGTCTCGACGAGGACTGAACCGGGTCCCGCGGCGCGACCTGGCCTGGCGTCCTGCGCATCCGCCCCCCGCCCATCCCGTCTCCGCGGCGGCCCGTTCCCTTCGGGCCGGCGGGAGTCCCGGCGACGCCGCGTCCCGCTCCGTCCCGCTCCGTCCCGCTCCGTCCCGCTCCGTCCCACTTCGTCACGCTTCGTCCCGCTTCGTCCCGCTTCGTCACGCCTCGTCTTCCCTCGTCTCCGCGGTCGCCGCCGCCCGCCGCGGCTCGCCACGTCCGGGTCCGCCGGCGGCCGCCCACCGCCGCAACCTCCGGCGGGGCGAGGGGTTTCACGGCCGTCCCCCGAGGAGGTTCCGCATGCCCCGCATCCGCCGCGCCGCCCGTCCGGCCGCGATCGCCCTGCTCGCCGCCGCCCTGCCGCCCGTCCTCGCCCTGCCGGCGAGCCCGGCGTCCGCCGCCAATCCGCTGGTGCGGATCGCCGAGCTGGCCGCGGGCAAGCCGGTCCGCACGCCGGACTACCAGCGGTTCGAGCGGCTGTTCGGCCAGGCCCTCTCGCCCGACGGCCGCTGGCTCGCCTGGACGATCTGGCGGCAGGACGGCACCTCCGCGGTCCACCTGCGGGACCTCGAGGCTCCGGCCGAGCCGCCGGCGGAGGCCGAGGGAGCCGTCGCCGGGCCGGAGCGCGGCGAGGACGCCGACGAGGCGGCTCCCGGCACCACCGCCTTCCCCGAGGGCGCGCGGCCGACCTTCTCGCCGGACGGCCGCTGGTTCACGGTGATCGAGGGCGTCTCCGACGACGAGCGGGAGCAGCTGCAGGAGCGGAACCGCCCCGTCCCGAGCGTCCTGGTCCTCCGGGAGCTCGCCACCGGCGAGACCGAGCGTTTCGAGGACGTCGTCTCGGGCGACTTCAGCGACGACGGGGCCTTCCTGCTGCTGCGGCGCCGCGGCGGCTCGGGCGTCGTGGTGCGGGACCTCGACCGGGGGCTGCACACCACCATCGCCGGCGTCACCACCGCCCGCTGGAGCGACGCCGGGTCGCTGCTCGCGATCGTGGTGGAGCCCGGCACCGACGAGGATCGCTCGCTGCAGATCTTCGAGCCCGCCACCGGCCGCCTCCGTCCGCTGGACTCGGGCGGCGACGGGTACGCGGGCCTGACGTGGCGCGAGGACGCGATGGACCTCGCGGTGATGCGGCGGCGGGCCTTCGGCGAGGACGAGGACGACACCCACGTGATCCACGCGTGGCGGGGCCTCGACGGCGAGCCCGAGCACGTGGCGTGGGACCATCTCGACGACTCGGTGGGGCTCGAGGACGTGCGCGTCGTGACCTGGGGCGGCCTGCGCTGGTCGCCCGACGGGACCCGGCTCGTCTTCGGCACCGACCCGTGGGACGCGCGGCCGGAGGAGCTCGCCGGCGACGAGGCGGCCGGGGGCGACGATGCGGGCGCGGGCGGCGCGGGCGACGACGACGGCGATGGCGAGGCCGCGGGCGCCGACCGGAGCGTTCCGCCGACCGAGCGTGCGGGTGGCGACGACGGAGACGGCGGAGGCGCCGAGGACCGGCCGCGGACCCTCCGCGAGACGCTCGACGAGGCGGCGGGCGTGGACGTCTGGCACACCGAGGACGTCCGCATCATCCCCCTGCAGCGCCGGCAGGCCGCCCGCGACCGGCGGCGGCACGACCTCGGCATGCTCCACCTCGGCCCGGCCGACGGGGGCTCCGGCGGCGGCGCGGACGACGCGGACGACGCGGACGACGGCGCCCCCCGCTTCGTCATGCTCGGCGACGCCGAGACCGACCGGCTGGTCCTGACCGAGCCCATGAACCGCGCCCTGGCCCTCGTCGACGAGCGGTACGTCGAGCGGCAGCGGTTCGGACCCACGCTGTACGACGTGCACCTCGTGGACGTCGAGACCGGCGAGCGCACGCGCATCGCGGAGGGCGTCAAGTACGTCTACGGCACCGCGCCCGACGGGCACACGGTGCTCTGGCAGGAGGGCGAGCACGTCCTCGCCACCGACCTGCGGTCGCTCGACACCGTCAACCTCACCGAGGACATGCCGGTCGGGATGGTCAACACCCGCATCACGAGCCTCACCGACCAGAAGCCCGTGTGGGGGATCGGCGACTGGACCGAGGACTCGGGCCACGTCGTGCTCTACGACGAGTTCGACGCGTGGCTGGTCGCCCGCGACGGATCGGACGCCGAGCGGCTGACCGACGGGCGCGGCGAGATGATCCGCTACCGGCTCACCGAGCCGATCGTGCGCGACGCGCGGGACGAGGGCGACCACCTCGACCCGGACGAGCCGTGGCACTTCTCGATGTACGGCGAGCGGTCGAAGAAGCGCGGCGTGGCGGTGCGCTCGCCCGCGGGCGCCGTCTCCCCGCTCCGCTGGGTCGACCGCCAGATCGGCCTCCTCGTCAAGGCCCGGGACGCCGACGTGCACGCGTGGACCGAGGAGGCGTTCGACCTTCCGCCGCGGCTGATGGTCGCGGGCCCGGACCTCGCGGCCGAGGAGCCGGCGGTGACGACCAACGAGTGGCTGGCCGAGCACGCGTGGGGCCGGGCGGAGCTGGTCGACTTCGTCAACGACCGCGGGGAGGACATGCAGGCGACCCTCATGTACCCCGCGGGGTACGTGCCGGGCAAGAAGTACCCGATGGTCGTCTCCATCTACGAGCGGCTGACCCAGGGCATCCACCGCTTCCGGATGCCGTCGGAGACGAGCCCCTACAACGCCGGCGTCTTCACGAGCGAGGGCTACTTCGTGCTGATGCCCGACATCACCTACCGGCCGCAGGAGCCGGGCGTGTCGGCGGGCGAGTGCGTGGTCCCCGCGGTGCAGGCGGTGATCGACCGTGGCATCGTCGACCCGGACCGCATCGGCATCATGGGCCACTCGTGGGGCGCCTACCAGACCGCGTGGCTCGTCACCCACACCGACGTCTTCGCCGCCGGCGTGGCCGGGGCCCCGCTCACGAACATGATCAGCATGTCGATGAGCGTCTACTGGAACAGCGGGCAGACCAACGCGTGGATCTTCCACGAGTCGCAGGGCCGCATGGACCGCCCGTTCTGGGAGGACCTCGACACCTACGTGCGCAACTCGCCGATCTTCCGCGTCGACGAGATGCGGGCGCCCCTGCTCGTGGCCTTCGGCGACGAGGACGGGGCGGTCGACTGGCAGCAGGGCGTCGAGATGTACAACGCGGCGCGGCTCGCGGGCACCAACCTCGTGATGCTCGTGTACGAGGGCGAGAACCACGGGCTGCGGCAGGAGGCGAACCGCGTCGACTACCACCACCGGATCCGCGAGTGGTTCGACCACTACCTCAAGGATGCCCCCGCCGACCGCTGGATCCTCGAGGGCGTCGACGTCCTCGAGCGGGAGCGGGAGCTCGAGGAGCGCGAGCAGCGGGCGACGCGCGGCCGGTCGATCGGGACGCGGCCGGGGACCGAGCGGAGCCGCTGAGGAGGAGCCGCCCGCCGCCGCGGCGCGGCCGTCCCGTCGCCCCGGCTCCTCGCCTTCAGCCGTCGGTCCCGCGCCGCACCCGCTCCCGGGCCGCGTCCACGTCCGCCACGATCGCCATCAGCCGGTCGACCCGCATCACCTCGAACATCCGGGCGAGTTCGGGGCCGAGCCCGCAGGCGGCGGTCCGCGCCCCCGCCGCCTCCGCCCGGCGGGCGAGGTCGATGCACGCCGCGAGGCCGCGGGAGTTGAGGAAGTCGACCGCCGTCAGGTCGAGCACCACGCCGCGGAGGCCGCGTGCCGCGTCGACCGCCTCCCCCACGATCGCGACCAGCCGCTCGGCGTTTCCCGAGTCGATCGCCGGCGCGCGGACCGAGGCGACGAGGACGCCGCCGCTGCGCTCGAGCTCGACCAGCCGGGATGCATCGCTCATGCCGTGACGGTACCGCGGGCGGAGCCGGGCCGCGAGCGGGGCCGGCGAGCCGTCTTCCGGCGGGTGACGGCGCGCGCGGCCCCCCCGCGCGGCACGGGCGGCTTGGCCGGGCCCGCGGAGGCCGGACGCCGGGAGCGCCGCACAGGCGGTACGCTCCCGCCATGGCCACGATCATCATCGTCAACGCGCGTCTCGTCACCCTGCAGGGACCCGCCGGGCCGCGCCGCGGCGACGCCACGCGCGACCTCGGCGTCATCGATCCGGGGTGGCTGCGGATCGACGGGGACCGGATCACGGGGCTCGGTCCGGGCGAGTACCCGGTCACGGACGAGGACGACGAGCTCACCGGCGAGCTCGTCGACGCCGCGGGCAGCGTCGTGATGCCGGCGTGGGTGGACTGCCACACCCACGCGTGCTGGGCCGGGGACCGGCTCGACGAGTTCGAGGCCAAGCTTCGCGGCGCGTCGTACCTCGAGATCCTCAAGGCCGGCGGCGGCATCATGTCGACGGTCGCGGCGACGCGGGCGGCGGACGAGGACGAGCTGCTCGAGCACCTCGGGCTGCGGCTCGCCCGCATGACCGCCCTCGGGACGGGGACGGTCGAGATCAAGAGCGGCTACGGGCTCGACACCGCGGCGGAGCTCAGGATGCTCCGCACCGTCCACGCCGCGTCGCAGATGGTGCCGAACCTCGTGATCGGGACGTTCCTCGGGGCCCACGCCAAGGATCCCGAGCGGCCGGAGTTCGTCGAGGAGACGATCGCCGAGACCCTGCCCGCGGTGGCCTCGGAGTTCCCCGGGATCACGGTGGACGCCTACTGCGAGGAGGGCGCGTGGTCGCGGGAGGAGTGCCGGCGGTACTTCGCCGCCGCGGCGGAGCTCGAGTGCCCCATCCGGGTGCACGCCGACCAGTTCAACGCCCTCGGCATGACCAGCGAGGCGATCTCGATGGGGGCGGTGAGCGTGGATCACCTCGAGGCGACCACGCCGGAGGAGCTCCAGCAGCTCGCCGAGAGCAGCACCTTCGGCGTGATGCTGCCGATCTGCGGCTTCCATCTCGACGACCGCTACGGCCCCGGCCGGGCGTTCATCGACGCGGGCGGAGCCCTCGCGATCGCGACGAACTACAACCCCGGCTCGGCCCCGAGCCCGTCGATGCCGCTGGCGGTCACGCTCGCCTGCCGCAAGCTCGGGCTCGTGCCGGCCGAGGCGATCACCGCCGCCACGTGGAACGCCGCCTGCGTCCTCGGCCTGCAGGATCGCGTGGGCTCGCTCGCCCCGGGCAAGCGGGCGGACCTGCAGATGCTCGACGCGGAGGACGAGCGGGAGCTGGCGTTCGAGGTCGCGGGGCCCGGGCCGCTGCTCGTCATCCTCGGCGGGCGGATCGTCGCCTCCCGCGGCATCGTGTCGGGGGATGATGACGACGAGACGATCTTCGGCGGGGACGACGAGGAGACGGGCGAGGAGGACTGACCGCGGATACGTGGCGGGCGGAGGACGGCCGTGCGAGGTCGGCGGCGGGCGGTCAGGCCGTCGCGCCATCCCGCTTGTCGCGGACGATCTCGGCGTATGCGTTGTGACCGTGGATCGACTCGAAGTTCTCGCTCGTGATGCGGAACCAGGTGATCCGCTCGTCGCGGTCGAGGGCGGTCGCGAGGTCCCGGATGATGTCCTCGACGAACTTCGGGTTCTTGTACGCCTCCTCGGTGACGAACTTCTCGTCGGGGCGCTTGAGGACCGAGTAGACCTCGCACGAGGCGGCGGACTCGAGGATCTCGGCGAGGTCCTCGATCAGCAGCTCGCCGTCGAAGCGGACCGAGGCGGCGATCCGGCACCGCTGGTTGTGGGCGCCGAAGGCCGAGATCTCCTTCGAGCACGGGCAGAGACTCGTGGCCGAGGCGGCGACGGTCAGCACCACGTCGTCTCGGCTCGCGTGGCTCGAGGCGTCGATCTCGACCTCGTAGTCGAGCAGGCCCGGCTTCTGCGTCACCGGCGCGAACTTGTTGATGAAGTACGTGAACGCCATGCGGACGTAGGCGTCGTCGGCGTCGAGCCGCTCCCGCAGCACCGCGCACATGTCCCGGACGTTGAGCGGGTCGAGGCCGTGGGCGTGGTCGCCGAGGACCTCCATGAACCGGCTCATGTGCGTGCCCTTCCGGTCGGCGGGCAGCGACACGAACATGTCGATCACGGCCGAGGCGGGCATCCGGCCGCCGGCCGGCGTGCGGAGCTGGATCGGATACCGCACCTGGCTGACCCCGACCTTGTCGATCGCCACGCGGCGATGGTCGGCGAGGCCCTGCACGTCGGGCAGGGCCTGGTCGCCGGAGGAGAGCGAGGTCGGATCGGAGGAGTGGATCGACACGTCGGGCCTTTCGATGTCCCGGGACCCGGAGGGCCGGACCACGGGCGGGCACGGGGCGAGCGGAACGCGGGTGGCCGCATGGGGCATCGCACGGCGTTCGGTGGCGGATTCCATGGTAGGCCTGCGATCGGGACGCACGCGGCGGCCCGTCCTGCCTCGGAGGGGGCCGATGGTGGCCGGTCGCCGGCCTCGGGGCGCAGCCGCGACTCGGTTCGCGGCGCGGCGGGGGGCGGCCCCGCCGCGCCGTCGCGGGCGTGGTTGCCCGCGGTGTCGCCGGGATCAGGCGTCGCCGGTGTCGCCCGCGCCCGCGGCCCGCGGCGACGGTTCGGCGAGCCGCGCCCGGATCCAGCTCCGGAGATCCTCGAGGCACTCGGGACCGATGCCGTGGCCCATCTCGTACTCGTGGTAGTCGACCCGGGCCTCGGTGCGGGCGTACCAGTCGCGGATGGCCCGTCCGCTCGCGACCGGGATCACGTCGTCGAGCCGGCCGTGCGAGACGAAGAGCGGCAGGTCCTTCAGGTGCGGCCGGTCGGTGCGGTCGTCGAAGAGCGACTCGATCATGCGGCCGCTGCAGCACATGGCGCCCGCGAGCGACGCCGAGGCCCGCAGCACCATCGCGTGGGCCATCATCGCCCCCTGGCTGAAGCCGAGGACGTAGGTGCGGTCGGGATCGCTCGGCCAGGTCTCGCGGGCCGAGCGCACGAACTCCGCGGCGGCGTCGGCCGCCTGCTCCGCCTCGGCCCGGTCGAAGTCGAGGCCCTCGGGCGTCATCATCAGGTTGAACCAGGCGCGGCCGCCCGGGAGTCCGAAGCGGCCGAGGTCGACCGGGGCCTGGGCCGCGACCACCCGCAGCCGCGGGTCGAGCATCGGGCCGAGCGTGAGCAGGTCGTCCATGTTCGCGCCGTAGCCGTGCAGCAGCACCAGCAGTGGCGGGCGCTCGGACGGCGAGGAGGGCTCGAGGTGGCGGTGGTCGAGGTTCATGCGTGGGGCGTCCGAGGCGATGGTGGCGGATGACGGCGGGCGGGGTCGCGCGGCGCGGTCGGGCCGACTCGGCCCGGCGGCGACCGCCGACGGTCGCCGCGGCGGGCTCGCAGTCTAGTGCGGGCGCGGCCGCGCCTCGGCCTCCAGCCCGGCCCCCACCCCGGTTCGCAGCTCGGTCCGCGGCCCGGTCCCCAGCCCGGTCCCCAGCCCGGTCCGCACGACGAGCCCCACCGCGGATCATGCCGCGTGGGCGATCACCGTCGACCGGGATGCGACGGGCGGCCCCATCGACGCGACCGCCCGCGGCTCACGCGAGCTGCAGCGTGCGCCAGCACCCCACGACCTCGTAGCCGAGCCCGCGGTAGAGGGCGTTGGACGGTTCGTACGCGCGGTCGGCGAAGAGGACGGGCGTACGGCCCTCGTCCACGATGCGGCGGCCGAGCGTGGCCACGAGTCTCGCGGCGTGCCCGCGGCGCCGGTGCTCGGCGGGCGTCCAGACGAACGTCAGCGTGCAGGTGCGGGGCGTCTCGCGGGCGAGGAGCGTCGCGGCCACGGGCTCGCCGTCGACCCACCAGCCGTGCACCCGCCCCTCCGAGATCCAGCCGGCGACCGTCGCGGGGGCCGGTCGCTCGTCCGCGAGCCCGGTCTCGTGGCCGAACGCCTCCGACCACGCGAGCAGCAGCTCGAGGTGCCGCTCCCCGAACGGCGCGCACCGTCCGGGTCCGGGGGCGGGCTCGCGCGGCGTCGCGAGCCGGTAGCCCGCGACGGCCATGCGCTCGGCGGTCGTCCCGCCGCGGGCCCCCCACGCCTCCGCGACGGCGGCCGCGACGGCCGCGGGCGCGAAGAGTCGGTCGGGCGCGGCCGGACCGTCCAGAAGCTCGGCCGCCACGACGCCCGCGAGATCCCGCACCGCGGCCTCGTCGATCCCGGTGCCGCCGAGCACCCGCGGCATCGTGCGGACCAGGGCCGCCCGCGGCCGCCCGGCGGCGTCGGTCGCGAGGAAGAAGCCGCACGGGGGGTCGAGCGGCTCCGAATGCGCGGCCGCGACGCCCGCCACGAACTCGCGGTCCAGCTCACGGGTCTCGAGGAACTCGCCCGCCCGGGCGAGCAGTGCCGTGCCGGTCGTGAAGCGGTGGAGTCGCACCGAGGCCTCCGTTCGTCGTCCGCCGCGCCGTGGCGATCGCGGCGATCGCGGCGGTCCGGCCCCCACTCGATCCCGGCGCCGGGCCCGCGGCCCCCGCCCGACGGGCCGACGGCCCGCTCGAGGGGGCGGGCCGTCGGGGGGTGGACGTCGGATGGCGGCGCGGCCGGACTCAGCCGGCGGCGGGAGCGGACTCGCTCGCTCCCGCGGCGGGCTTCTCCGTCGCGGCGCTGCCCTCGTCCGCCGCCGTGGCGGCCGGCTGGGGCTTCGGCTTCTCGATGAGGTTGCCCTCGTCGTCGAACTCCATCTCCTCTCGCTCCTCGAGCGGGGTGTCGGGCTCGACGACGACGCTGATCTCGGCCCGCAGCTCCTTGTCGAACTGGACCGGGACGGGGTACTCCCCGACGCGGCGGATCGCGTTGGCGAGCCGGATCGAGCGGGTGTCCGTGTCGTAGCCCGCGTCGTTCAGGGCGTCGGAGATGTCCCGCTGGGTCACCGACCCGTACAGGATGCCGCGGTCGTTGCAGGAGCGCACGAGCGTGACGGTGACGCCCTCGAGCTTCTCGATGAGCGCCTGCTGTGCCGCCCGCTGGGCCTCGACCTCGGCCCGGGCCTTGGCGCGGGCCTCCTTGAGGGCCTCGATCTTCTCCTCGGTGGGGAACTCGGCGAGCTGCATCGGCAGGAGGTAGTTGCGGGCGTGACCCGGCTTGACGCGGACCACGTCGCCGACGATGCCGAAGTTCTCGACGTTCTCGAGGAGCAGGAGCTCGATGGTGCGGGGCATGAGGGCTGTCCTTTCGCGGCCGGGCCGCGGGAAGTTAGGAGCGGCCGGACTCCCCTTCCGGGAGACGAACGCCCCAGCGGTTGGCCACCGAGTCCGATCGGCGGCGCGAGCCGGACAGTGTAGCACCGTCCTGGACGCCGCCCAAAGCCGCGCGGAGCGTGGTCTCCGCCCTGCCGGCCGGCGGCCCCGAAGCTCCGGCGGCCCGGCGCAGCGGCAGCCGCCCCGATCCGGCCCGAGCGGCCGGGGCCGTCCGGGCCGGGCCGGAGCCGGCGTCACTGCCGTGTACTCGGTTCCGTGGTCAGAACGGGATGTCGTCGGCGGGGATGGCGTCCGCCGACACCGCTGCCTGACCTCCTCCGCGCTCGACGCTGGTCTCGTGGCCGCCCCCGCGGCCGCCGATGAACTCGAAGTTCTCGACGGAGACGAGCAGCTTGGACCGCTTCTGGCCCGTCTGGCGGTCCTCCCAGCTGTCGAGCTTCAGGCGTCCCTCGATGAAGATCGGCGAGCCCTTGGACGTGTAGCTCGAGAGGGCCTGGGCCCGGCGGCCCCAGAGCTCGCAGTCCACGAAGGTGGTCTCCTCGCGCTTCTCGCGGTTGCCGGGCTCGCCGACGTAGTAGACCCGATTGATCGCGAGGCCGAATACCGCGACCTCCTGGCCGCTCGGAGTGGCCCGGACCTCCACGTCGCGGGTCAGGCGGCCCATCAGCATCACCTTGTTGAGATTGCCCATCGTCGCTCCTCTGACCGGCGGCGGCGCGGATCCTTCCGCCCGCCCTTCCCCGGGAACCCCGCCGTGGCCACGCGGCCGACGTGCGGGTTCCGTTCGGACACCCAGCCTACGCGGTCATCGTGGCCCGGCCGGCGGCGGCGGCCGAAATTCCGGCGGTGGCTGACAGGCGCGCGTCAGTCGATCCACGGCCCGGCCGGGGACGTCGCCATCCCCCCCTCCGCGGCGAGCGGGGCGCGCGCGGCCGGCCCCGCGGCCGCGCACGCGGCGCGGACGGACGGGGCGGACCGGCGAGCGTCCGCGCGGCCGAGGGGCGGACGGCTCCCGCGGGGCCGCACGACCCCGCGGTCGCGGTGCCGCGCGGCCGCGCGGCCGGGAGGCCGGGAGGCCGGGAGATCACTCCGAGGCCGTGGCCTCGGCGGGAGCGGGCGTCTTCGCTTCGGCGTCGCCGGACTTCCCGGCGTCGCCCTCGGGCGCGCCGTCGCCGCCGGCCGGCGCCCCGCCCTCCTCGGCCTTCTTCGCCTCGGCGGCCTTCCGCTCCTCCTCGGCCCGGGTCGCCGCGTCCACCACGCGGGCGCGCTCGCGGCCGCCGCGGCCCTTGTCCTCCTTCTCGCCGCGGAGGCGGATCTCGTCGGCGAGCGTGTCGCGTCCGTCGGCGGCCTCGATGACCTCGGCCGGGACCGTGTCCGCCCGGACGCACATGAAGCGGAGCAGCTGCTCGGAGAGATTGCAGTCCCGCTCGAGCCGCTCCATCCTCTGCGGGTCGGCCTTGAAGTAGGTCAGGAAGTAGACGCCGCGCTTGTTGCCGGCGATCTCGTAGGCCAGGCGGCGCTCGTCCCACTTGGAGAAGGCGAGGACCTCGGCCTCCGCCCGGTCGAGCAGGCTCTGGACGTGGTCGGCGGCCTCCTTCAGATTGGACGCGGCCGACTGCGGGAAGAGGAACAGGCCCTCGTACTGGTTGCGGGTGTCGCTCATGGACATTGGTTTCCGGCTGGGGCCCCTCGATGGGGCCGTGACGAGCCCCTCGGGGCCCCGACGGCTCAGGCCGTCTGCTTTCGGTTGAATCGATTCATGGCGGTGGACAGGCCCTCGGCGATCCAGCAGGCCGCCGCCTCGGCCGCCTCGTCGCAGGCGGCCTCGACCGGCTCGCGCTGGTCGGGACGGAACTTGCCGAGGACGTAGTCCTTCTGCGGGATCTCGCCCGGTCGGTCGATGCCGATCCGCAGTCGCGGATAGGCGTCGGTGCCGAGCTTCCGCTGGATGTCCGACAGCCCGTTGTGGCCGCCGGCACCGCCGCTCGGGCGAAGCCGGATCTGGCCGCACGGCAGGGCCACGTCGTCCACGATCACCAGCAGGTCCTCCTCGGGCGAGAGCTTGTAGAAGCGCATCGCCTCGGCGACGGACGTGCCGGAGAGGTTCATGAACGTGGTGGGCTGCAGGAGCAGGACCTTCTCGACGTCGACCAGGGCCTCGATCACGACCGCGTGGAACTTCGTCCGGGCGGTCTCGCCGGGGGCATGCCGCCGCGCGAGCCGCGCGACCACGTCGAAGCCGACGTTGTGCCGCGTGCCCTCGTAGGCGGGACCCGGGTTGCCGAGGCCGACGACGAGCTTCATCAGTCCTCGCCGCCGATGCGCTCCGGGGCCTCGTCGCCGCCGACCTCGACCTCCTCGCCCTCGGCCTCGGCGGCCACGAAGCTGATCGAGATGATCGGGATCGAGCCGTCCTCGGCGAGGGTGCAGCCCGCGGGCAGCTCGATCTCGCCGGCGGTCAGCGTGGTGCCCTCCATCTCGTCGAGCTCGATCCGGATCTCCTCCGGGATGCGGGACACGGTGGTCGTCACCGGGATCTCGGTGGCGTCGGTCTGGACCACGGAGCCGGACTTCTTCGCCTCCGGAGGCGTGCCGACGAACTTCAGCGGCACGTTCACCGTGACCTCCTCGTTGAGGTCCACGCGGGCGAAGTCGATGTGCACGACGTTGTCGCCGAGGTAGCCGAACTGCAGGTCCTTGACGAGGACCGTCTCGGTCTCGCCGCCGGTGACGTCGAGGGTGAAGACGCGCGAGCCGTGCTCGAGCATCTGCAGCGTCGCCTTCGCATCGACGCTGATCGCGACGGGATCCTGCTTGTGGCCGTACACCACCGCGGGCAGGCGGCCCGACTTGCGAAGCCGCTGGGCGTACCGGCTGCCGACGCGCTCGCGCGGCTCGGCGGGGATGGTCGGGGTCTCGTTGCTCATGGAGTCGTCCTTCATCTGCCGGCGCCCCCGCGGGCGCCGGGGGGTTCAGCGCTTGAGGCCGCCCGCGCCGCGGAACAGCGCGGAGATCGACATGTTGTGGTGGATGCGGTGGGTCGCCTCGCCGAGGAGCTCGGCCACCGAGAGCACCTCGACGCGGTCGCGGATCGGGTCGAGCCGGCCGTCGTCGGGGATGGTGTCGGTCACGATGATGCGGGTGAAGGGGGCGTCGGCCAGCCGCTGCAGGGCCAGACCGACCATCACGGGGTGGGTGGCGGCGGCGAAGATCTCCGTCGCTCCCGCCTCCTTCACGAGCTCCGCCGCGGAGCAGATGGTGCCCGCGGTCGAGATCATGTCGTCCACCATCAGGACCGGCCGGCCCCTGACCTCGGGGCCGATCAGGTTCTTGGAGACGACGTTGCTGCCGGACTGCCGCCGCTTGTCGATGATCGCGAGGTCCGCCCCGAGGAGGTCGGCGTACATGTTCGCCACCTTCACGTTGCCGACGTCGGGGGAGACCATCACCAGGTCGCCGAGCTCGTCGCGGATGCGCCGGAAGTAGTCGAGGAAGACCGGCGAGGCCGAGAGGTGGTCGACCGGGATGTCGAAGAAGCCCTGGATCTGGGCCGCGTGCAGGTCCATGCAGAGGACGCGGTCGCAGCCGGCGGCGGCGACGAGGTTCGCGACGAGCTTGGCCGTGATCGGGACGCGGCCCTCGTCCTTGCGGTCCTGCCGGGCGTAGCCGTAGTACGGGATCACCGCCGTGATCCGGTGGGCCGACGCCCGCCGGAGGCAGTCGATGTAGACCAGCAGCTCCATGATGTTCTCGTTCACGGGCGCGCTGGTCGACTGCACCACGTAGCAGTCGCGGCCGCGGACGTCCTCGTCGATCTTGACGATGAGCTCGCCGTCGGGGAACTGCTCGGTGGTGCCGCGGGCGGGCGGCAGCTCGAGGTGCTCGCACATCCGGTCGGCGAGATGCCGGCCGGTGCGGCCGCCGAAGATCTTCAGGTGCTCGCGGTCCGAGGCGCTCATTCGCCGACCTCCGCGAGCCGGCGGCGCAGGATCGCGTCCACGTCGGCGAGCTGCTCGGGGGTGTTGATCGACAGCACGTCCTCCGGCGGCACCGCGTCGACGACGGCGACGGTGCGGCCGGCGGCCTTCAGCATCGCCGGGAGCTCGGTGACGTAGTACTCGCCGCCGACGGGGTCCCGCTCGAGGCGGCGGAGCTGATCGAACATCGCGGCCGCGTCGAAGCAGGCGTAGCTCGGGTAGATCTCGCGGATCTCCCGCTGCTCCGGCGTCGCGTTCCTCTGCTCGACGATCGCGCCGAAGCCGCCGTCCGCGTCGCGGACCACGCGGCCGTAGCCGGTCGGGTCCTCGACGGTGCTGGTGGCGAGCGTGGCCGCCGCCCGGTCCGTCCGGTGCCGCTCGAGCATCGTCTCGATCGTGCTCGGCCGGATCAGCGGGCCGTCACCGGCGAGGACGAGCACGTCGCCCTCGAAGTCGGCGAAGGCGGGCTCGCACACCATGACCGCGTGGCCGGTGCCGAGCTGCTCGGCCTGGAGGACGTACTCGACGTCGGCGTCGTCGCCCGCGAGGCAGCCCTTGACGACGTCGGCGGCGTGGCCGACGACGACCACGATGCGGGAGGCCCCCGCCCGGCGGACCGCGTCCACGACCCAGGTGATCATGGGCCGACCGGCCACCTCGTGGGCGACCTTCGGCAGGTCGCTCTTCATCCGCGTGCCCTTGCCCGCCGCGAGGATGATCGCGGCGAGCGGCCGCGCAGCGGCGTCGCTCGTCGGGGTGTCTGCAGTCATGGGCTCGCCGGGTGAGGGGAAGCTGGTCCGCCAGGACTCGAACCTGGAATGGCTGGACCAAAACCAGCTGTGTTACCAATTACACCACGGACCAGGCGGTGGACGCGTCGGCCGAGAGACGGCCGGACGTCGGGTGCCGGGCCCGCAGGCTCGACCAGTGCTCGCCGCCCGTCGGACCATCCGGCGGACGTTTCACGGCTCCGGTCGGGCGGGCCCTCGGCTCGCTCGTACCCTCACCGCGGCAGCCGTCCTCGTCGGCGGGAGCACGCGTGCAGCCGCGATCGCATGCCCCATGCGGCGCCCGGTCTCGACGAAGTCGAGGGTCCAGTCACCGGCGGCCCGGGTGAGGACGGAAGACGAGAGTGTACCGCGGTCGGCGGACGGGTCAACGCGGCCGGTCGGCGGGGCCGGCCGCGGTGGACCGGCGGCGGCCGGGTGCTCCGGGGCTGCCCCGCCGCGTTCGGAGCGCCGCGCAGAAAGCCGCCGCGCACCGGAGGGACGAACCGGTCCGGCGCGCGGCGTGAGGAGGAGGGCGGGGCCGGGCCACTCGGAGCCCGCGGCCCGGCAGGAGAGAGAAGAAGTCGGGTCGGTCGCGGGCCGCTCAGCGGGCGAGCTCGGCCGGCGGCGCCTCGTCGCGGGCCTCGGCGGCCAGCCGTCGGTGCTCGCGGTCGAACTCCTCGAGGTAGCGGGCGACGTAGTCCAGGATGCTCGAGGCCTCCGGGATGCGGGGGTTGTTGGTGGGGCCCATCGGGTCGAAGCTCATGCCCCGGAAGCGGGCGCAGGCGTCGGGGACCGTGAGGCCGTACTGCAGGGCCAGGCTGAACGCGCGGCAGAATCCCTGCACCAGTCCGGAGAGCGTCGAGCCCTCCTTCGCGATCTTGATGAACACCTCGCCGGGGGAGCCGTCGTCGAACAGTCCGATCGTCAGGTAGCCCTCGTGGCCGGCGATCGAGAACTTGTGGGTGACGGAGCGGCGGGTGGCGGGCAGCGTGCGACGGTGATCCGAGCCCATGGTTCCTCGCGTCGGTGGGAGTCGAGGTCTCGCCGGGGGCGGGGAGCGGGTCCGTCCGGCACCCATCGCCGCGGCGACAGTCCGAGATCGGCGGGTCGGCCGACCGGGCTCCACAATATCTTGGGGTACGGGGTCGCGGTGGAGGTGCGGCGGAATCGCCGGCCGGGCGGCCCCGTCGTGGGTCCCCGAGGGGCCCGGCCGAGGCCCTGCGGGGATCGATGAGCGGTCGGTCGACGGCCGCTCGCAGGCCGCTCGGGGCCCGCGCGTGCGCGGCCGACGGCGGTTCGGCGCGACCGCGGGAGGCCCGGGGGCCCGCCGCGGCTCCGCACAGTCGCCGACCTCGCGGTTCGGCTCGATGGCGCGACCGCGGGAGGCCCGGGGCCCCGCCGCGGCGGTCCCGGGAGGTCGGCCGGGAACGACGGGCGATCAGCCGAGGCTGCTCGTGGCGGCGAGGCCGGCGGCGACGAGGCAGGCGATCCCGGCCACGCGGGCAAGACCCCCGCGGGGCGTCAGGCCGAGTCCCGCGAGGACGGCCAGGGCGGCCGCGGCGGCCGGGGCCCACGCCCCGAAGCCGCCGCCGAGGACGGACCCGGGCAGCGGCAGGCCGGAAGCGGCCAGACGAACCATCTCGGGGAGACGGACCAGGGCCGCGGCCCCCACCGCGCCGCACGCCCCCACCGCGAGGATCCACGCCGCGGCCCGTCGCCCCAGCGGGTGCGGGAGGACCCCCGCGGCGGCGGCGAGCACGATCGTCCGCACGGCGATGCCCCCCGCGGCCAGCGTCGCGAGCACCAGGCCGGGCACGCCCCGGCCGGTCCCCCCGGCCTCCATCAGCGCCTCGCTGGTCGTGATCGCGAACCGGGCCGCGAGGCCCTCGACCAGCCCGAGGGCCACCGCGCCCATGATCGCGAGGCCGCACGCGCCCTCGGTTCGCCGGACCTCGGGGCCGAGGCCGTCGCGGTCGCCGCCGTGGCCACTGCCCGTCTCCGCCGCCGACCGCTTCGGCGGCCCGCCGAGCCAGAGCAGCACCGCCAGCAGGGCGAGGCCCACCTGCCCCGTCCAGACCGTGACGTGCCGCTCGAGGACGAGCACGAACAGCAGCGTGAACGCCGCGACCACCGCCCCGCGGGTCGGCAGGTCCGGGCCGTGGCGGGTCCAGCCCGTCCGGGCGAGCTCGGGGGCGGCGGTCCCGCCGTCCTCGGCGCGGGGGTCGGGCGGGCCGCCCGGGCCGCCCGGGGGGCCCGGGGGGCCGGGGTGGCCGGGGTCGTCCGCGGCCCCGCGCCTGGCGGGGTCGCCGGGATCGGTCTCCGCGGGCGGGCGGCTCCGGCCACGTCCTGCGCCCGCGAGCAGCGCGGTGCCGAGCGCCGCCAGCGCCGCGAAGGCCGGGGCCGCGGCCGCCGCCCCCGCCGGCCCGGCCGCTGCCGCCTCCCCTCGGCCCAGGAGCGACCCCGCCACGATCGCGGGCATGGCCACCGCGATCGCCAGCCAGCCGGACACGAACGCCGGCACGTCGGGGTGCCGGGCGCGATGCAGGGCAGCGAGGCCGGGCAGGCCGCCGCGGAGCAGCAGCCAGGCCGCGCCGGCCGCGGCGGCGGCCTGGAGCAGGAGCCAGAGGACGGGATGCATCGCCGGCATCATCGCAGGCGGCGACCGGCCGCGGCGGCGTCGCCCGGGCGGCGTCGCCCCGCGGGGCTCGCGCGTCGCGGGCTCACGCGTCCGGGAGGGCCGGCGCGGTGCCGTTCGCCGCCGGGGCCCCGCCGCCGTCGGCCGCGCCGGCACCCTCGGCCTCCCGCACCGCCGACGCCGCCTCGCCGAGCCGGGCCCGCAGCACCCGCAGCAGCGTGCGCGGCTCGAGGTAGGTCTCGGGCGGCCGGTAGTAGAGGGTCGCGAGCCCGCCCTCGGGGCTGCCCACGAGCCGCTTGCTTCCCTTGGCCGCCTGCAGGGCCGTCTCGAGCCGCCCGGGCTCGGCGGTGCGGAAGACCACGTCGGGCGGCTGCCGCTTGATCGACCGCACGCCGAGGTCGGCCGCGTGCACGCGGAGCTCGGCGAGCTCGAACAGCACCCGGGCCCGCTTGGGCAGGTCGCCATACGCGCTCCGCAGCGCCTCGGCCACGCGCTCGAGCTCCTCGATGGACGCGGCGCGGCTGATGCGGCGGTACGCGTCGAGGCGACGGGCCTCGCTCGGCACGTACCCCCGGGGCAGGATGCCGGTGACCCCGAGCTCGACGTTGGTGTCGATGCTGCGGCTGGTCCGCTCGCCCTTGAGCCCCGACACCGCCTGCTCGAGCAGCTGGCAGTACATCTCGTAGCCCACCGCGGCGATGTGCCCGGACTGCTCGGCCCCGAGCAGGTTGCCCGCCCCGCGCAGCTCGAGGTCCTTGAGGGCGATCCGGAAGCCGCTCCCGAGCATCGAGAACGACTCGAGGGCCCGCAGCCGCTTCAGGGCCACCTCGTTGACCGCCCGGTTCCGCGGCAGCAGCAGGTAGCAGTACGCCCGGTGGCGGGAGCGACCGACGCGGCCGCGGAGCTGGTGCAGCTGGCTGAGGCCGTAGGCGTCCGCGTCGTCGATGATCATCGTGTTGGCGGTCGGGATGTCGATGCCCGACTCGATGATCGTGGTGCAGACGAGGACGTCGGCCTCGCCCCGCATGAACCTCAGCATGACCTGCTCGAGCTGCCGCGGCGGCATCTGGCCGTGGCCGATGATCACGCGGGTGCCGGGCGGCGAGAGCCGGCGGACCTCGTCGGCCACCGACTCGATGTCCTGCACCCGGTTGTGCACGTAGAAGACCTGCCCCTCGCGGGCGAGCTCGCGGGCGATCGCCCCGCGGAGCCGCTCGCCGTCGAACGGGATCACCTCGGTGACGACCGAGCGGCGGTCGATGGGCGGCGTCTGCAGGGACGAGATGTCGCGGAGGCCGAGCATCGCCATGTGCAGCGTCCGCGGGATGGGCGTGGCCGAGAGCGTCATGACGTCGGCGGTGGTGCGGAAGGCGAGCAGCCGCTGCTTGTGCTCGACGCCGAAGCGCTGCTCCTCGTCGATCACGACGAGCCCGAGGTCGTTGAAGACGACGTCCTTGGACAGCAGCCGGTGGGTGCCGATGACGACGTCCACCCGCCCGGCCCGCAGGTCGGCGAGGACGTCCCGGGCGTCCGCGCCCGTCCGGAAGCGGCTGATCGCCTCCACGCGGAACGGGTAGTCGCGGAAGCGGGCGCGGAAGGTCCGCTCGTGCTGCTCGGCGAGGACCGTCGTGGGAACGAGGACCGCGACCTGCTTCCCGTACTCGCACGCCTTGAAGGCGGCCCGGATCGCGATCTCGGTCTTGCCGAAGCCCACGTCGCCGCAGATGAGCCGGTCCATGGGCTGCTCGTGCTGCATGTCTCGCTTGACGGCGGCGATCGCGGCGAGCTGATCGTCGGTCTCGGGGTACGGGAACTCGGCCTCGAACTCGTGCTGCCAGGTCGTGTCGCCGGGGTAGCGGACGCCGGGCATCGCGGCGCGGGCGGCCTGCAGCCGGAGCATCTCCCCCGCGAGCTCCTGAACCGCCCCCGCGACCTTCTCCTTCTGGTTCTTCCAGCGGCGGCCGCCGTAGGTCGAGAGCTCGGGCGTGCCGGAGAAGCCGCCGACGTACTTCTGGACGAGCTCGATCTTGGCCGCGGGCACGTGGAGCGTGCTGTTCCGCGCGAACTCGAGGGTGAGGTACTCCTCGGCGTCGGGGCCGTCCTCGAGCGTCGTCAGTCCGCGGAAGACCGCGATCCCGTGGTCGCGGTGGACGACGTGGTCGCCCGGCTGCATGTCGACGAAGGCGTCGAGGGCCCGCTCGGTGCCGGTGCGCACGCGGGACCGCCGCGTGCCGAAGCGGTGCATGAGCTCGTGGTACGGGACGACCGCGACCGGCGCCGCGCCGGGCTCCTCCCACGTGAAGCCGCGGTGCACGAAGCGGGTCTCGACCGCGATGCG
>CAYLNM010000073.1:0-21744 GCA_964385045.1 uncultured Isosphaeraceae bacterium | reverse complement strand
CGATCCGTGCGCTCGCCGTACGCCCGTCGCCCTTCATCCCCCGCAGGTGCCCTCCATGTCCCGACGCCCGAGCCCGACCCCGACCGCGACGACGCCCCCGACCCCGCCCCGGCGCGGTCTGCCGCGGCTCCTCGCCCCCCTCCTTGGCGTGCTCCTGGCCGCGACCGCCCCGGCCGCCGCCGCGGACACGGCCTCCACCGCGGCCCGGCCCGCGCCCCCCGCGGCCGACGTCCCCGACGAGCTTCGCACCGAGGCCGAGCGGTCGGACTACCGCCGCACCATGACCCACGCCCAGGTCGAGGCCCTCTCGGCCGCGATCGCCGAGCGGTCGCCCCGCGTGCACCTGACCGAGCTCGGCACGTCGTTCGAGGGCCGCACCCTGCCGCTGCTCGTGGTCGCCGACCCGCCCGTCCGCACCGCGGCGGAGGCCCGGGCCGACCGCCGCCGCGAGGTGGTGCTGCTCTTCGGCAACATCCATGCGGGCGAGGTCTGCGGCAAGGAGGCCCTGCTCATGCTCGCCCGCGAGCTCGCCCTCGCCGAGGAGCGGCCGGCCGTCCTCGAGGACCTGATCCTCGCGATCGTGCCGAACCTCAACGCCGACGGGAACGAGCGGTTCGCCCCCGACAACCGCCCCGGACAGGACGGACCCGAGGAGATGGGGACGCGGGCCAACGCCCAGGATCTCGACCTCAACCGCGACTGGGTCAAGCTCGACGCTCCCGAGACCCGCGGCATCGTTCGGTTCATGAACGAGTGGGACCCGATCGTGGTGATCGACTCGCACACCACCAACGGCTCGCGGCACCGCCACGTCATCACGCACCAGGGCCCCAAGCATCCCGCCGGCGACGCCGCCGTCATCGAGATGGTCCGCGACGAGCTGCTGCCCGCAGTCGACGCCCGATTCGCCGAGGCGACGGCCTACGTCTCGTTCGTGTACGGCAACTTCTCGCGGGACCGCTCGACCTGGACCACGTATCCCGCCGAGCCCCGCTACGGAGCCGCCTACCGCGGCATGCGGAACCGCATCGGCCTGCTGGTGGAGGCCTACGCCTACGCCCCCTTCCGCGACCGCGTGATCGGGACGCTGGAGTTCTGCCGGGCGGTCCTCGAGGAGACCGCCGGCCGGGCGGCCGAGATCCGGAGCACCCTGCGGGCCGCCGATCGCCGCATGGCCACCGCCCCCGTCGGGACCCCGGTGCCGCTCCGCGTCGAGGCCCGGCCCCTGCCCGGCACCTTCACCGTGCTCGGCTACGAGGAGCCCGAGGGCCGCGACGGGCCCCTCGGCGAGCCGACCGAGCTCGAGGTGCGGGTCCTCAACGACTTCGAGCCGACGCTGAGCGTCCCGCGGCCGCACGGCTACCTGATCCCGGCCGCCCACCGCGACCTGGCCGACCACCTCGTGCGGCACGGCATCGAGGTCCTCCGCGTCCGCGAGCACGTCGACCTGGACGCCGAGGTGTACCCGCTGCAGGCGGTCGAGCGGTCCGAGCGGACGTGGCAGGGCCGCACCCGGGTGCGGCTCGACGCCGGCCCCGCCCTGCCCCGGCAGCACCGGGCCGAGCCGGGCGACCTCGTCGTCTGGTGCGACCAGCCGCTCGGGACGCTCGCGGCCTACCTGCTCGAGCCGGAGGCGACCGACGGCCTCGGGGCGTGGGACTTCGTGGGCGTGGAGGCCGGCGACCGGTGGCCGGTGCTCCGCCTCACCGAGCAGCCCGCCCTGATCACGATCCCGCTCGACGACCCCGACGCCGACCCCGGGGCCCCCCGCCGGCGGCTCGACTTCGAGACCGCCTACGGCCGCGGCGGCGACCGGCCCGACCTCGACGGCTCGGCCGCCATCCCGGGCGGCTGGCACGACGCGGACCACTTCTACCAGCGGCGCGGCGGCGAGTGGATGATCGTCCACGCCCGCACCGGCCGGGCCCGCCCGCGGCCCTCGATGCAGGACGCGGCGGCCGAGCGGCTGCAGGCGGTGCCGGGGATCGACGAGCGCGACGCCCGGCGGATCGCCCGGCGGTGGTCCGGCGGCGAGCCGGAGGAGCCGGTCCTGTTCTCGCACGCCGGCGACCTGTGGATCGCCTCGACCGACGCGAGCGAGGTGCGGCGGCTGACGGCGCACCCCGGCGACGAGGAGCTCGCCGCGCTCGCCCCCGGCGGCCACTGGGCCGCCTTCACCCGCGACGGGGATCTCGTCGCGGTCGACGTCGCCACCGGCGTCGAGCGGCGGCTCACCACCGACGGCGGCGACGGCATCCGCAACGGCCGGGCCTCCTGGGTCTACTTCGAGGAGCTCTTCGGCCGCAGCTGGCGGGCCTTCTGGTGGTCACCCGCCGGCGACCGGATCGTCTTCCTGCGGACGGACGAGACCGCGGTCCCGCACCACATGCTCCTCGACAACCGCGGATTCGGCCGCGAGGAGCAGCGGCTGGAGACCGAGCGGTACCCACGGCCCGGCGACCGCAATCCCAACGTCACCGTGCACGTGGCCGAGGCGGTCGGCGGCACGCCGATCGAGGTCGACCTCTCCGACTACACCGAGGGCGACTACCTCGTCAGTCACGTCTCGTGGGTCGAGGGCGGCGACGCCCTGCACGTCCACGTGCAGGACCGGGCCCAGACCTGGCTCGACGTCCTGCGGGCCGACCCGCGGACGGGCCGCACCACGCGGCTGCTGCGGGACCGCACCGGGGCGTGGATCACGTCGCCGGGCGCGCCCCACGAGCTCGCCGACGGCTCGTTCCTGATGACCAGCGAGCGGACCGGCCGCACGCACCTCTATCGCCACGACCGCGAGGGCACCCTGCTGAACGCGGTGACCACCGGCGAGCTCGACGTGAGCCGGATCCAGCACGTGGACGAGGCGGCGGGCCGCATCCTCTTCACGGCGCGGCTCGGGGGCCCCGTCCGCACCCACCTCTTCGCCGCCCCGCTCGACGGGTCCTCGTCGCCGGAGCGGCTCACCCGCGAGACCGGGAGCCACCGCGTCTCGGTCTCGCCCGACGGGGCGATGTTCACCGACGCGTGGTCGAGCTTCGAGCACCCGACGCGGGTCGCCCTCCGCGACGCCGCGGGCGACCTCGTTCGCGTGCTCGACGACAACCCGGTGCCCGACCTCGACCGGTGGGACGTGGGCACCGTGCGGCACGAGCGGATCGAGATCGCGGGCGAGACCCTCGACGCGACGATCCAGCTGCCGCCGGGCTTCGACCCGGGGCGGCGGCATCCGGTGTGGGTGATGACCTACGGCGGGCCCGGATACCCCAGCGTCCGCATGGGCTGGTGGGGACGCCGCACGTGGGACCACGTCCTGGCCGCCGCCGGCATCGTGGTCTTCCGCACCGACCCCTATCCCGCGAGCGGGCAGGGTGCCCGCTCGGCCTGGTCCGCCTACCGGCAGCTCGGCATCCGCGAGACCGACGACCTCGTCGCCCTCGTCGACTGGCTGTGCGAGCACGACTGGGTGGACCCCGACCGCATCGGCCTCGCCGGGCACAGCTACGGCGGGTTCGTGACCGCGCTGGCGATGACGCGGAGCGACCGCTTCGCGGCCGGGATCTCGGGCGCCCCCGTCACCGACTGGCGGCTCTACGACACGATCTACACCGAGCGGTACATGGGCACGCTGCAGGACAACCCCGGGGGCTACCGCGACACCAGCGTCGTCGAGCGGGCCCGCGAGCTGTCCGGCCGGCTGCTGCTCGCGTGGGGCGACCTGGACGACAACGTTCACCCGGCCAACCCGCTCCGCCTGCTCGACCGGCTGGTGGCGGCGGACCGGGACGTGGTGACGATGGTCTACCCCGGCCGCCGCCACGGCATCTCGTCGCGGCACTGGCGGCGGCAGCAGTACGAGTTCATCCTGGACGCCCTGCGGCCGGAGCCCCCCGCCCCGGCCGGGAGCACCGGACCGTCCACCGGGACCCCGGACGTGGAGGTCGCGACCCGTGGCGAGTGACCGAGACGCCGCCTCCGCACGTCGTCGACGAGCATTCCCCCGCGATTCGCACCGGGTGGGAAGACCCGCAGACCACTCTTCATGCAACGCAAGCGCGACCGTGTGGGGCCACCTGCCCACCCTCCCGGAACCCGAACACGCCGGCAGGTCGCGTGCCGAGACGAGTTCTCGGACCCCCGGCCCCCTCCCGCAAGAGGAGAGGCTTCTGCTCTCGGCGCGACTCCGCGTGACTTCCGCCGCGAATTCACGAGACAAGGGGCTTGACGGGCGGGGGGAACCCGGCGATGCTCACACCGTCCGGTCCGCCGGGCACGAGAAGAGAGACGCAGAGAGAAGAGAGAGAGACATGCACCATCACATCACTGGCGCCGCGATCGCCATCGCGCTTGCTGGGTCGGCTTCGGCCGGGGTCGTCGTGGTCGACGACTTCACCAGCGGCTCGTTCGCGGCCTCAATCACTTCGGGGGACTTGGTGCTGCAGCAGTCGGGCACCATGGTCGGCGGACAGCGGGACGTTGGTCTCGAGGTCCTGTCGAACCCGTTCTCCCAGTTCCTGGACGTGGGTCTGGGCGACGAGGGTCTGGGCCTGACGTTTTCGTCGGGCATCGGCCTCGCCGGTCAGCTCGGCCTGGACTACGACGGCAGCACCGACGTCGAGGACGGCTCGCTCCCCTTCGAGGTGGGCGAGGGTCTGGACCTCGACATCAGCGGCCTCGACACCATCGACTTCAGCTTCCTCTCGGCCGACCTCGACTTCGAGATCTCGGTCGTGCTGCAGCAGGTCGAGGGTGGCTCGGTCATCAACTCGTCGTCGGCCGCTCTGGCGGTCCCGGCGAGCGGCAGCAACTTCGTCGCGAGCCTTGCTCTGTCGGAGTTCTCCATCGACCTGACCGACGTCGATCGCATCGGCATCCTCTTCAACTTCAATGAGGCGGGTGATCCGACGCAGTCCCTCGACTTCCTGCTCGAGGGCATCAGCATCGTTCCGGCTCCGGGCGCCATCGCCCTGCTGGGACTCGCCGGCATCGCCGGCACCCGTCGTCGCCGCGGCTGAGCGGAGACGAACGTCCTTCGGACACGGCTTCGGCCGGGTCCACTGAAGCGACATCAGAGGGGCGAGCACTTCGGTGCTCGCCCCTTTCTCGTGCGCGGTGCGCCATCCACCCCGGCCGTGCCCACCCGGGTGCGGCCGCGCGGCCTCGGCCGGACGACGCCGATGGGGCCACCCCGCTCCGTCCCGCCAGTCCCCCGGCTCCGCCAGCCCGGAAGCAGGCGTCTCTCGCCACCGCTCGGGCCCACTCCGAAAAGCCATGGTTGGGCCGGAGCCGGCGGCCGAGGCGGATCCGCGACGGGTCGGTATGCTCGCGCGAATGTCGGACCCCCCGCCACCGATCTCCGACTCGGGGCCGCAGCCCCCCCCGCCGCGTCGCCCGGACGGGCCCGAGGCGCCGGCGGTCCTCGTCGACGAGACGGGCCGCGTCGCGGACGAGGGAGCGTTCTGCCTGCGGTGCGGGTACGCGATCCGCGGTCAGGCCGCCGACGGAGCGTGTCCCGAGTGCGGCGCGGCGATCGCGCACTCCCTTCACGGCTCGCGGCTGCGATCGAGCGACCGACGATACGTGCGGCGGCTGCACTTCGGCGTGACGCTGCTGCTCGCGGGCATCCTCGCGAACGTGCTGCTCGGCCTGCTCGCCGGCGTGGGCGGCTTCGTCTTCGCGTTCGCCGGCGCGGCGGGGGGGGGCCTGCAGGCCGTCCCCGCGCCTGTCCCTGCCCCCACCCCCGGTGGGCCGGCGGCGCCGACCTCGATGGTGGCGCCGGCCGACGCCCGGGCGGGGGGGGACGTCGCCACGGCGCCGGGCGCCGCCGCGGCTCACGCGGTCCGACCGATGGGCGACGAGCCGGGCGATCCCGGTCCCGGTGTCGCGCCCGGGACGGCCGAGGCGCCGGGGACGGCCAAGGCGCCCGGGACGGCAGAGGTGTCCGGCGCAGGAGCATCCCCGGACCGCGGCGAGCCGCCCCCCGCCGCGACGCCCGGCGACCCGGCCACGTCCGCGAGCACCGCGGGTGGACCGCGAGCCGCCCCGGCCGCTCCCCCGGTTCCGGCCGCGCCTCCGGATGCCGCGGCCGCTCCGCCGCTGGTCACGCCGACGCCGCCGGCCCCCGCCGGCCCCGACGCCTGGATCCGGGTCCTCAGCATCGGCTTCGTGCTCGCGGGCACCGCGCTGGAGCTGCTGATCCTCCTCGGCTGGTGGCTGTTCACCGAGCCCGATCCGGCCCTGCCGGCGTCGGCCCGCGGCGACGGACCGCGACGCGTCATCCGCGGCGTCGTCATCCTGGCCGCCGCGTCGGCGGTCGTGAACATGGCGATCAGCGGCAACCTGACCAACCCCGGCTTCGCCCTCGCCGGCGGCCTCACCGGCGGCACGCTCCTGATGATCGGCTTCTCGGGGATGGCCGAGCTGGCGAAGCTCGCCCGATTCTTCGCCTCCATGCTCTACCTCCAGTGGCTCGCGCCGCGTCTGCCGGACGAGGTGGTCGAGCGACGGGCCCGGCTCTACATGTGGCTCCTGCCCGTGATCGCGGTCGTCGGAGCGTGCGTGCTCGTCGGCCCGCTGATCGCGAGCGCGCTGAGCTGGCTGCTGCTGTTCCGCGTGCGCCGCGGCATCGGGGCCGTGCTCGAACGGATGCCGCCGGACGACACCGGAGCGAACGGCCTCGCGGCCGAGCCGGTCCCGTGAACCCCCACGTCGGCGCGATCGGCGTCGCCCCGGCCGTCGCCGTCGGCGCCGCGGCCGGGACCACCGACACGCCCGCCGCGATGCCGCTGGTCGCCACCCTCGCGGTCGCCGCGATCGTCCTCGTCGGCGCCCCCGCCGCCATCCTCGCCACGCGCCGCCGGTGGGCGGACGCCGGGGCACGCCCGGACGAGCGACGGCGGCCGCTGCCCGGCGACGATCTGGTCCCGAATGCACCGCTGGTCGGCACGCGGGCGATCGACGTCGACGCGACCCCCTCCGTGACCTGGGCGTGGCTGGTCCAGGTCGGTCAGGACCGCGGCGGCTTCTACAGCCACGCGTGGCTGGAGAACCTCGTCGGCTGCCGCATGCGGAACGCCGATCGGATCGTCCCCGAATGGCAGCGGCGCGAGGTCGGGGATCCCGTGGCGATCCACCCGCACGCCCCGCCCCTGCGGGTGGCGGCGGTCGACCCACCGCGATCGCTCGTGCTCCTGGGGACGCCCGACGGCCGGCCCGCCGACGAGCCGCCGAAGGGCGCCGGGACGTCGCCGGGCCGCCGGACCCGTACGAGCTGGGCGTTCGTCCTCGAGTCCCGCGGTCCGGCGGCGAGCCGACTGATCGTCCGCACCCGCACCGACTGGCGGCCGGGCCTCCTGAACGCCGCCCTCTGGCGGCTGTTCATCGACCCCGGGCACTGCGTGATGGAGCGCGCGATGATGCGCGGGCTCGCGCGCCGGGCCGCCTCCACGCCGCGGGGCGAGGAGCGGGCCCCGGCGGCCACGGCGACCCCGGCGGCCACGGCGGCCACGGCGGCCGCGGCCGACGAGACGGCCGCCGGGCCGCCGGACCGCCACGAGTAGGATGCCGGTCCGTGACCGACCTCCCGCCGTCCAGCTCCGAGCCCGTCCGTCCCGGCGCATCCGAGTCGGGTGATCCGCGCGGGGTCTCGGGCGAATCGGACGCGTCGCCGGCCGCCGGCGCCGACCCGGACGCCACCGGCACCGCGCCCGGGTCGCCGGCGCCCTTCGGCCCCGCCGCCACTCCCGTCCTCGCCGTCGCGTCGGCCGCAAGCTCGCCCGCGGCGATGATCGTCGCCGCGGTGCTCGGCGTCTGGGCGATCGCCGCCGCCAAGTCGTTCCTCGTCCCGCTGGTGATCGCCTTCATGATGCTGGCGATCGTCAACGCCCTCGAGCGGGCGTGGTCGCACGTCCGGATCGGCGGCCGGCGGCTGCCCCGGCCGGTGACGACCACGCTCTCCGGCCTGCTGATCGCCTCGATCGGGCTCTTCCTGGTGGAGCTGCTGGTCAAGAACGTGACTGACGTGATCGAGGCCGGCCCGCGCTATCGCGCCCGCCTCGAGGAGCTTCTCGCGGTCTGGGCCGATCGACTGCAGCTCGAGGACGTCGACCTGCTGGACCGGCTGCTGGCGTCCTTCGAGCCCACCGCCCTGCTCGCGGATCTCGCCTCGGGCGCCGCCGGCGTGGCCGGGACCACCGGGCTCGTGATCGTCTATCTCGCCTTCCTGCTGCTGGAGCGTGGCTGGTTCGCCGGCAAGCTCGTGGCCGCCTTCCCCGACGATCGCCGCCGTCGCCGCATCGCGGTGCTGCTCAAGCGGATCGACCACGACGTCTCGGTCTACCTCGCGCTCAAGGCCCTCGTCAGCCTGCTCACCGCGGCCCTCTCGTACATCGTGATGCGGTTGGTCGGCCTCGACTTCGCCGAGTTCTGGGCGGTGCTGATCTTCGCGTTCAACTTCATCCCCAACGTCGGCTCCCTGGTCGCGACGGTGCTGCCGACGCTGATCGCGCTGCTGCAGTTCGAGACGCTGAAGGAGTTCGCGATCGTGGGCGTGGGCGTGACCGCGATCCAGCTCGCGGTGGCGAACCTCATCGAGCCCGGCGTGATGGGGCGCCGCCTGAACATGAGCCCCCTGCTGGTGATGATCGCCCTCGTGGGGTGGAGCCTGATCTGGGGCATCCCGGGGGCGTTCCTGTCCGTCCCCATCACCGCCGTGATCCTGCTCGTCCTCGCCAACGTGCCCGAGACCCGCTGGATCGCGGTGATGCTCTCGCAGGATGGTCACCTCGCGCCGGTGTCGGACGCCGATCCGCCCGAGGCGTCGAACCGCCTCCCCGAACGCGCCGACGACCGCTGACCGGTCGGCCGCGGGCCCGGCCCCGGCCCCGGCCCCGGCCCGCGTCCTCGTCGGCCGCGGCCGCCCACGAACGCCGACGCCGCCCGCCGCCCGCCCGCGCGCAGGGCCCGCGATCGTCCTCGGACGCGGCCCGAGGTCAGTCGCGCGGCGCCGCCCGCCGCGCCCGGATCGGCCCCGGCGGCTCGGGCACGATCGGCCGCGCCCCACCGGCCTCGAGCATCCGCAGCGCCTCGTCCACCGCCCGCTCGAGCTGCGGGTCGCGGCCGGCGGCGAAGTCCGCCGGCGTGATGTCGACGTCGATGTCCGGGGCCACGCCCTCGTTCTCGACCGCCCAGCGGCCCTCCTCGGTGTAGAAGCCGCCGCGGGGCACGGTGATCACGCCGCCGTCGACCAGCGGCGGGTAGTCCCAGATGCCGACGAGCCCGCCCCAGGTCCGGGTGCCGACGATGGGGCCGATCTCCATGTCGCGGAACATCCACGGGAGCAGGTCGCCGCCCGAGCCGGCCATCTCGTTGATGACCATCACCTTGGGACCGAAGATCCCCGTCTGGGGGTTGGTGAAGGGGGTGCGATCGCCGATCGGGTTGTTGAAGAACCCGCGCCGCTCGCGGGCGAGGATGTCCACGATGTAGTCGGCCGCGAAGCCGCCGCCGTTGTACCGCTCGTCGATCACCGCTCCCGCCCGGTCCTGCTGGGCGAAGTACTCGCGGTTGAAGCTCGTGAACCCGCCCGTGCCCGTGTTCGGCAGCCAGACGTAGGCGAGCCGCCCGTCCGACCGCTCGTGCACGAGCTCGCGATTGGCCTCCACCCACTCCCGCCGGCGCAGCCGCCGCTCGTCGGCGATCGGCTCGACCACGACCACGCGGGCGTCGTCCATCGACGTCGTGGGCGAGACGTGCAGGCGGATCGCCCGCCCCGCCGTCCGCTCGAAGGCGGCGAAGAAGTTCTGCGCGGCGTCGAGCTCCCGGCCCTCGACCGCGAGGATGAAGGCGCCCTCCGACACGCCGAGGCCGGGGCGGGCCATCGGGGCCTCGAGCCCCGGATTCCAGGGCTCGCCGTCGAGGATGCGGGCGATGCGGTAGCGGCCATCGCCGATCTCGACGTCGATCCCCAGCAGGCCCACCGGCACCGACTCGGGCTCCGGAACGTCGCCGCCACCGGTGTAGGAGTGCCCGACCGCGATCTCGCCGCCGACCATGTCGATGAGGTGCGTGAGGTCGCTGCGATGGGCCACGTGCCCCACCAGCGGCTCGTACCGCGCGCGGACCGCGTCCCAGTCCGCCCCGTGCAGGTTCTCGACGTAGAAGTAGTCGCGGTGCAGCCGCCACGCCTCGGTGAAGATCTGCCGCCACTCGGCGGCGGGGTCGATGCGGGCCCGCAGCGCCCCGACGTCGAGCCGGCCGTCGCCGACCGACGGCGAGCCCGAGGTCGGGACCACGCCCCACGTGCCGCCCGGCGCGGCGTACAGCAGCTGCTCGCGGTCGTGCGAGACGCTCGCCGAGGTGATGCCGTCGAGGAACGGCGCGACCTCGAGGTCCTCGGCCGAGAAGCGGTGCAGCCGCCGGCCGCGGGCGTCGACGGCGTAGGAGTCCTCGGCGAGGAAGACCACGCCGGCCGGCCCCGCCACGAGTCGGCGGAAGCCGAGCTGCGGCACCGGCATCGCGACGATGCGGGCGCGGATGCCCGCGACGTCGATCGAAGGGGCGTCGCCGGCGTCATCATCGGCGTCGGCGTCGTCGGCGGCGTCGGCGTCGTCGGCATCGTCGCCCGCGTCACGCTCCGGGGGCGACGCCCCGCCCTCCGCCCCCCCGCCCTCCTCGTCCTCGTCCTCGCTCGCCCGCACCGGCTCGTCGCCGAGGGTCGGGGCGAGCGGCGAGTCGACGTCGTCGAGCAGCAGCACCGCGTAGAGCCCGGCCGTGACCGTGCGGTCGAGGCTGCTCAGATCGAGCCACCCGCTCGCGAGGCCGACGGTGGTCGACGCGAGGAACCACAGGTGGTCGCCGCTCGCGTCGAAGGCGGGGCTCCACGCGTCGGCCATGCCGTCGGTCACCTGCGTGATCTCGCCGGTCTCGAGCGCGTACAGCATGATCGCCCGCATGCGGCTGTCGAGCCGCTTGGCGTAGGCGATCCACCGAGAGTCCGGCGACCACACCGGCGAGAGCGACCGCTCCGGCACCGCGAACGTGTCGCCGTCGATGCGGGTGGCCTCGCCCGACTCGACCGCGACCACCCAGAGGGTGCGGCCCTCGTCGGTGAAGACGAGGTGCGTGCCGTCGGGCGACCACGTGGGCGGGTAGGGGAAGCTCGGGTCCGGCAGATCGATCGCCCGCGGCGGCTCGAGTCCGTCCTGACTGCCGATCATGAGCCGATACTCGCCGCTCGCGTCGCTGAACCAGGCCAGATGCCGGCCGTCGGGACTCCAGGCCGGGGCCCGCTCGGCCGAGCCGCTCGACCGGCTGAGGTTCCGCCAGTCGCCCTCGTCGCCCGCGGGCACGGTGAGGATCTCGCCGCGGGCCTCGAGCACCACGCGGGCCCCGGTGGGCGAGAGCGCCGCGTGCCGCACCTGCTCCGCGACCGGACGCCAGCGCGGCCGCGTCCACGGGAAGTCGCCGCGCACGGTGATCGGGACGGCGACGTCGACCCCGGTGGCCGGATCGTGCCGCCGCAGCCGGCCGTCGAGCTCGTAGATCAGCGCGCCGCCGCCCGCCTGCAGGTTCCGGGCGTCGTGCTCCACGTGAAAGGTCAGCTGCTCGACGTCGGGCGAGCCCGGCCGCCACCGGTAGAGGTTCCGCGTGAAGTCGCGGTCGGAGAGGAAGTACACGTCGCCGCCGAGCCAGGCCGGATCGGTGTCGTCGCTGCCGTCCCACGGGACGCGGGCCAGCTCGAGGGTCTCGAGGTCGAGGACGCGGATCGGCTGGGCCTGCCCGCCCCGCTCGTTGCGCCACTCGAGGTCCCACGGCCGGACCTTCTGGTAGGCCACGCGGCGACCGCTCGCGTCGACCGCGCCCTTCATCGCCCGCGGGATCGGCAGCGGCTCGGGCATCGCGTCGCCGGGCCGGATCGTCCAGAGCCGCGGGTGGCCGGTCGGGGCGACGTCGCGGCCGGAGGCGAAGAGCACCGCCCCGTCCGGGGTCCAGCCGCGGACGACGTCGTCGCCGGGGTGCCACGTCAGCCGCTCGGGCGAGCCGCCCTCGACCGGGACGACGAAGACGTCGGTGTTCCCGTCGTAGTCGCCGCTGAAGGCCACGTGCCGCCCGTCGGGCGAGAGCCGCGGCTCCGTCTCGACCCCCTCGAACGCGGTGAGCCGGCGGGCGTCGCCGCCCTCCCGCGGGGCGATCCACACGTCGCCGCCGTAGGCGAAGACGACGTGGCGGTCGCCGATCGAGGGCTGGCGGAGGAGGCGGGTGGGCTCGGCGGCGGCCGGGTCCGCGGCGGCCGGGTCCGGCGCCGGGACGGCGCGGCCGTCCGCCGGCGGCACCGCCGCGGCGCCGGTGCCGGCGTCCGATGCGGCGCACGCCGGCGTCGCCGCGAGCGGCAGGAGGAGAAGGAGGACCGGGACGAGTCGGCGGGCGACGGGCATGGCGGGACTCCGCGGTGGTCGAGGCCGGCATGTGTACCCGAAAGCGATCCACGTGGGTGCGGCGTTCGGTACCGGACGCGGTGCGGAGCGCGCTCGGTATCCTCGCCCCGATGCCTCGAGCCGGCTCCATGTCTTCCGCCGCCCCCGCCGCGTGCGCCACCCGCCCCGTCCCGAGCCCCGGGCGTCGCGCGATCGCCCGGCTCCTCGCCCCGCTCGCCGCCGCGCTGCTGCTCGTCGCCGCGTGCGGCGACCGCGACGTGGCCTCCCGCGAGGCTCCGGTGCGGATCCTCGCCGCCGCGAGCCTGACGAACGTGCTCGAGTCGCTCGCCCCGCGGCTCGAGGCCGCGGCCGGTCGGCCGGTTCGCATGTCCTTCGCCGCCTCCTCGACGCTGGCCCGGCAGGTGATCGCGGGGGCCGCGTGCGACGTCTTCCTGTCGGCGGACGTCGACTGGGTGGACGAGCTCGAGGCCGCGGGCCGCGTGGCCGAGCGCCGCCCGCTGCCCGCCAATCGCCTGGTGCTGATCGTGCCCGCCGGGACCGCCGGCACCCCGGGGGCCGCCGAGGCCGCGGCCGCGACCACGGACGAGGACGGAACCGTGCGCCGGCTGCTCGCCCCCGGTCTCGCCCGCGTCGCCGTCGCCGATCCGTCCGCGGTGCCCGCCGGCCGGCACGCCCGACGTTCGCTGACGCGAGCCGGGGCGTGGACGGCGGTCGAGCCGCGGCTGGTGGTCGCCGCCAACGTGCGCCAGGCCCTCGCGTGGGTCGAGACGGGGGACGCGGACGCCGGCATCGTCTACGCGACCGACGCCGCGATCTCGGACCGCGTGCGCGTGCTGGGCCGACTGCCGGTGGATCCGGCGCACCCGGTACGGGGGGCGGCGGCCCTCACCCCGGAGGGGGCCGCCCGCCCGGCCGCCCGCACCGTCTGGGCCGTCCTCGCGGACGCGGCGACGCGGCAAACCTTCGCCGAGCTCGGCTTCGACGTCACGGCCCCGGTGACCGGCTCCGCGGCGCCGGGCCCGCCGCCCCCGCCGGTCGTCCCGTGATCGCGGCCGGCCTGCTCGCGGCCGCCACCCCCGACGTGGTCTCGGCCGAGGCCCGCTCGGCGGTCCTCCTGAGCCTGCAGGTCGCGGCGACGGCGGCCACCCTCGCGCTGCCACCCGGGATCGCGATCGCGTGGCTGCTCGCCCGCCGCCGCTTCCCGGGCCGCCTGCTCCTCGAGGCGGTCGTGCACGCGCCGCTCGTGCTCCCGCCGGTCGTGACCGGCTACCTGCTCCTGCTCCTGCTCGGACGCGAGGGGCCGGTGGGCCGGCTGCTGGAGTCGGCCTTCGGCGTCCGCCTCGTCTTCACGTGGTGGGCGGCGGTGATCGCGGCCGCGGTGGTCTCCTTCCCGCTGCTGGTGCGGGCGGTCCGGCTGTCGATCGAGGCCGTCGACCCGCGGCTGGAGCAGGCCGCCCGCACGCTCGGGGCCGGGCCGTGGCGGACGTTCGCCCTCGTCACGCTGCCGCTCGCCCGGCCGGGCGTCATCGCGGGCTGGCTGCTCGCCTTCGCCCGCGGCCTCGGCGAGTTCGGGGCGACGATCATGGTCGCCGGCAACGTCCCCGGCGAGACGCGGACGATGCCGCTGGCGATCTGGTCGATGACGCAGCGCCCCGGGGGCGAGCGGGAGGCGACCTCGCTCGTCGTGGCGTCGGTCGTGATCGCGCTCGCCGCGGTGGCGGCGGGCGAGTGGCTGGCGCGCCGGGAGCGGGCGACGCGGGACGGTCACGGCGACGAGACTCGGCGCCGGGGCCGCGCGGGCCGCGCGGGCCGCGACGGCCGCGACGGCCGCGACGGCCCGGGGGGACGCGGCGATCCCGGTGGCGCCGCTCCGCCTCCGACTCCGCCCCCGCCGCCCGGCGGTCCCGCCGATCCGCTGGATCGCGGCCGAGTCGCCGCCGACGGGACGCCGGACTGATGCTCGAGGTCGACGTCGTGCACGCCGCCTCGCCGGACTTCCGCCTCGCGGTCGCCTTCGCGACCGGCGAGGGCGTGACCGCGCTGTTCGGGCCGTCCGGCAGCGGCAAGACGACGATCGTGGAGCTGGTGGCCGGGCTGCGTCGTCCCCACCGCGGCACGATCCGCCTCGACGGCCGCACTCTGGACGACGCCGGGGCCCGCCGGCACCTCGCGCCCGAGCGACGGCACGTGGGGGTGGTCTTCCAGGATCACCGTCTGCTGCCGCACCGCGACGTCGCCGGCAACCTGCGGTTCGGCGCTCGGGCGGCCCGCCGGCCCGTGGACGCCGATCGCGTCGTCCGCGTGCTCGAGCTCGGCCCGCTGCTCTCACGCCGCCCCGCGACGCTCTCGGGCGGCGAGCGTCAGCGCGTCGCCCTCGGCCGCGCTCTGCTCCGCGGCCCGGACCTGCTGCTGCTCGACGAGCCGCTCGCCTCGGTCGATGCCGCCCGGCGAGGCGTGGTGCTCGGCTTCCTCGAGCGCGTGCTGGAGACGTGGGCGATCCCGACGCTGCACGTCACCCACGAGCAGGAGGACGTGCGCCGGCTCGCCCGCCGCGTGCTGCTGCTCGAGGCGGGCCGCGTGGTGGCGGACGGGACGCCCGACGAGGTGCTCGCGCGGCCGGACGTCCTCGGCCGATCGGACGCGCTGGGGCCGGTCAACCTGCTGCGGCTCGAGGACGTCGTCGCCGGGCCCGAGGGCCCACGCGGTCGCCTCGGCGGCGCCACGCTCGCGGTCTCGGGCGAGCCTCCCGCGGGCGGCGGACCGGCATGGATCCGCTTCCGACCCGACGACGTCATCCTCGCCGCGGGTTCGGCCGAGACCGCGGCCGCCGGGCTCAGCGTGCGCAACCGGGTTCCCGGCCGCGTGCGCGAGCTCGTGCCCGCGGGCGACGCCGTCTTCGTGCTCGTCGACGCCGGTCAGCCGCTGTGGGCCGAGATCACGCCCGCGGCCGCCCGCGCCCTCGGCCTCGCCCCCGGGTCCCCGGTCGCGTGCCTCATCAAGGCTCGCCGCGCGCGGATCGTGGACTGACGCGTCCGTCGTCGCACCGCACCGCGCGTCGCCGCGGCGCACCGCACCGCGCATCGCCGCGGCGCACCGCACCGCGCATCGCCCCACCGCACCCGCCCGCCGGCATCAGTCCGCCACATCGTCCCGCCGGTCGTCCCGCCGGCCGTCGAGCTGACGCCGCACCACGTCGAGCAGCTCCTCCTGCGTGCACGGCTTGGCGAGGTGGTCGTTGCAGCCGACCGCGAGGCACCGCTCCCGATCCCCGGTCATCGCGTGGGCCGTCACCGCGATCACCGGCATCTCGTGTCCGGTCGCCCGCAGCCGCCGGGTGGCCGCGTAGCCGTCGAGCAGCGGCATCTGCATGTCCATCAGCACCGCGTCGAACGGGCGACCGTCGGCGGCGGCGTCATCGGCCGTCCGCACCGCCTCGAGGCCGTCGTTCGCCACCATCACCTCGGCCCCGCCCTGCCGCAGCAGCACGACCAGCAGGCTGCGCACGTCCGGCGCGTCCTCGGCGAGCAGGAGCCGGCGACCGGCGAGCGGCCGGTCGCCGGCCGCCGGACCACCCACCGGCGGCCCGCTCGCCCGGGCCGGGGACGGATCGACTCCGTCGTGCTCCTCGGCGCCCGTGCGCGAGCCGGGCGTCGCCCGCCACGGCGCGGGACCGTCTCCCGCTCCGGTCGCCATTTCTCGCCCCCTCGGGGCCGACGTCGCCTCCAGCGGAAGCTCGAGGGCGAACACGCTGCCCACCCCCCGCTCGCTCCGCACGTCGATCGTGCCGCCGAGCATCGCGGCGAGGGAGGCGGAGATGCGCAGGCCGAGCCCGGTGCCGCCGTACGTGCGGGTCGTGCTCGAGTCCGCCTGCGTGAAGGCCTCGAAGACGCGGCTCGTCTGCTCCGGCGTCATCCCGATCCCGGTGTCGTGGACCTCGACCCGGAGTCGATCAGCGGCGGTGACCGGCCCACCGAGCCCCGTCACGGACGCGCCGGCGGGCCCGCCGTCCGCGTGCGTCGACGTCCCGCCCCCGACGCGGCGGACCACCAGCCGCACCTCGCCCGTCGAGGTGAACTTGACCGCATTGCCGACGAGATTGACGAGGATCTGCCGGACGCGGACGGGGTCGCTCGAGATCGACTCGGGCAGCCCGTCCTCGAGCGTGACGCGGAACGCGAGGCCCTTGTGCTTCGCCCGGTCGCGCATCAGGACGGCGACCTCCTCCACCATCGCCACCGGCGAGACCGGGACCCGCTCGACCGTCATCCGGCCCGCCTCGATCTTCGACAGGTCGAGGATGTCGTTGATCAGCTCCAGCAGGTGCTCGCCGTTGCGGCGGATCGTGGCCATCGCCTCCGGCAGCAGCACCGTGCGGTCGCCGGTCCGCAGGTCGCGCTCGACGAGCCCGGCGAACCCGAGGATCGCCGTCATCGGCGTCCGGATCTCGTGGCTCATGTTGGCGAGGAACTCGCTCTTGGCCCGGCTCGCGGCCTGCGCCTCGGCGATCGACCGCTGCAGCGACGCCTCGAGCCGCTTGCGCGCCCCGATGTCGCGCAGGATCGCGTGCACGATCCGACGTCCGTCCGACGTGAGGCTCGTCAGGATCGTCTCGACCCAGAACCGCTCGCCCGAGCCGTCTCGGTGCACCCACTCGAAGCGCGATCCGCCGGCCTCCTCGGCCTCGGCGATCCGGGCCGCGAGGGCCTCGGCGGTCGCGCTGCCGTCCGGCTGCCGCTCGGGCGAGCGGGCGAGGATCGAGGTGCCCACGAGCTCCGCGGCCCGCTCGGTCCCGAACATCGTCGCGGCCGCCGGGTTCGCGTCGATCACGCGGTCCCCCTCGAGCAGCAGCACCGCGTCGCGGCCCTCCTCGAAGAGCCGGCGGAACCGCTGCTCGCTCTCGCGCAGACGCGCTTCGATCCGTCGCCGCTCGCTCACGTCCTCGTGCAGGCCGAACATCCGTCGCGGCTCACCGTCCGCGTCGCGCTCGACCACCCGGCCCCAGCTGCGGATCCAGACCTCGTGGCCCGCCCGATGCCGCATGCGGAACTCGGCGTCGTACCGCTCGGTCTCGCCCCGCAGGTGACGGCGGGCCTGCTCGACGGCCCGCTCGGCGTCCTCGGGGTGGCAGAGCCGGCGCCACGTCCCGACCGTGATCGGCTCGAGCTCGGACCGCCGGTAGCCGAGGATCGACGCCCAGCGGTCGTTGACGTGCAGCTCGCCTCCGAGGAGGTCCCACTCCCACACCCCGAGGGAGGCCCCGTCGACCGTCGACTCGAGCCGCTCCTGGGCCCGCCGCCGCGCCTCCTCGGCCTCCCGGCGCTCGTGGATGTCGGTCCCGGTGCCGTACCACCGACGGATCGTCCCGTCCTCCTCCCGCTCCGCCCGCGCCTGCACGAGATGCCAGCGCCATTCCCCGTGCACCCGGATCCGCGTCACCACCTCGTAGGCCTCGCCGGTCGCGACGCTTCGGGCCCATCGCTCGAGCATCGGCGGCAGATCGTCGGGATGGATCGCCGGGCTCCAGGCCTCGTCCCCGACGAGGTCCCGCGGCAGCCCGGTGACCTCGTAGAAGCGGTCGTTGAGCTGGTCGACGGCCCCGTCCGCCCGCGCGGACCACACGAACTGCGGCAGCGAGTTGGCGAGCTCGCGGTACCGCCGCTCGCTCTCGAGCACCTGCTGCTCGGCCCGGCGCCGCTCGTGGACGTCGAGCACGGAGCCCGCCACGCGCACGGGATCGCCCGATCCGTCGCGCTCGCAGGCCCCCCGGATCAGGCACCAGCGATCGTCGCCGGCCCGGGTGCGCATGCGGGCCTCAACCGTGTACACCGCCTCCTCCCCCGCGAGCAGTCGCTCGAGCGCAGCCCGGGCCCGCGGCATGTCCTCGGGGTGCACGACTCCGTCGAACCGCTCGGCCAGCGGGGCGATGGATGGCTCGGCCGGGCCGCCGAGCATCGCCGACATCTCCGCCGACCACCAGACCTCGCCGCTGCGGACGTCCCAGTCCCAGATGCCCTCGGCGCTCGCCGCCCGCACGAGGTGGGCGGCGTCCCCGAGCCGCATGCGGGCCGGCCGCGGCCGCGTGAAGCTCGCGACCACGTGCTCCCCGTCTCCCAGCGGCTCCAGGCGGACGGGCACCGGGGCGCCGGAGACCCCGGGCAGTCGATCGCGCAGCTCCGTGAGGACCGGTCCCGCCGTGCCCGCCGCGACGTCGGCGACCACCGACGCCCCCGCGCCGCTGCAGAGATCCAGCAGGCTCCGCCCGACGACGGACGTCACGCCGAGCGTCTCCTCGACGTCGCGGGTCGCGCGGACGATGCGGCCACCGCGGTCGGTCACCAGCACCACCAGCCCGCAGGCGTCGATCGCACGGACGATGAGGTCGGTCACGGTGCCCCCTTCGGTCGCCCGCCGCCGACACGGGCCGCGCCGACGTCATCTCGTCGGACCCCTCGAGCCCCTCCCGGAACGAATCGACGGCTCGCGGGCGGGGGAACGCCGAGGATACGCATCATCGGTCGATTCGGGCCCCCTGTCCCACCGCCTGGACGAAATGGGCGTTTCGCCCAGCCGCCGCTCCGGGACCGCGATCGACGTCGTCCGCCACGCCGCCCGATCGGGACTCGGACATTCCCGGGCCGCGCGGTAGACTCGCCTGCGGATGACTCATCGTGCACCCGAAGCCGGCCGCGACCAGCTCGGCCACGGCGCCGCCGAGGCCGCGCTGCAGCGGCTGGTCGACGAGCACGGCCGGGCGCTGCTCGCCACCTGCCGCCGCATCTGCGACGACCCGCAGGACGCCGAGGACCTCGTCCAGGAGACGCTCCTGCGGGCGGTGCGGGGCTGGAGCGACTTCGAGGGTCGATCCGATCCGCGCACCTGGCTGCACACGATCGCGGTGCGGGCGGCGATCCGCATGCGCCGGCGCCGGGCGGGCGAGCCGGCCCGAATGGCGTCGCTCGACGAGCTGCTGCCCTTCGGCGAGCCGCGGATCGCGGTCGTGGCGGACGATCAGGACGATGCGCTGCAGGCCCGCATCCGCACCGAGGCCCGCGAGCGGGTGGAGGCGGCGATCGCCGCCCTGCCCGACGCGTTCCGGCTGCCGGTGGTGCTCAAGGAGATCGCGGGCCTGACCGTGCCCGAGGTGGCCGGCATCCTCGAGGTCGAGGAGGGCACGATCCGGAGCCGGCTGCACCGGGCCCGGCTCCGGCTGCGGGCGGCGGTCGACGGGGCCCTGCCGCGCGGCGAGCGCGACGCCCCGCCGCCGGCCTATCCGCGGCAGACGTGCCTGGACCTGCTCGAGGCGAAGCAGCGGGCCCTGGATCTCGGCGTCCCCTTCGAGAGCGACGTGATCTGCGAGCGCTGCCGCTCGGTGTTCGCGTCGCTCGACCTCACCCGGGACGCATGCCGCGACCTCGCGGGCGACGACGTGCCCGAGGACCTGCGGCGACGGCTGGCCGCGTCGCTGGCCGGCTGAGGCCGGAGCCGCGCCCGCGCCGGCGCCACCGCGCCGAGGCCGCCCCCACGCCGCCCCCGCGCCGCCCCCGGCCCGAGGCAGCCGGCGCCGGCGAAACCCGCGCGACGCGGCCCGTTCCACCGCGGCGGCGCCGCGCTCGGCCGCGTCACCCCCGTCCAGCGTGCGAACCTCGGCGCCGATCTGCGAAATCTCGTGCATTCCCGGGAGCGGCGCGGCCGGTTCGTGGCACTCACCGAGTGGGGAAGGCGCGCGGCGGACCGCGTGGCCGGATCCCGAAGGTGCCACCAACGGGAGATGACGCCATGTTCATGCGGATGATCTACGACGAGAGCCTGGCCCAGGCGGCCTACCTCATCGGCTGCCAGCGATCCGGCGAGGCGATCGTGTTCGACCCCGAGCGGGACGTCGACCGGTACGTCGAGCTGGCCCGGGAGAACGGCCTGCGCATCGTCGCGACGGCCGAGACGCACATCCACGCCGACTTCGTCTCCGGCTCGCGGGAGCTGGCCGAGCAGGTCGGCGCGACCGTGTACGTCTCGGACGAGGGCGGACCCGACTGGTCCTACCAGTGGCTCGACCAGAAGACCGGCGGCGGCTCCTACGACCACCGCCTGCTCAAGGACGGCGACACCTTCTCGATCGGCAACATCGACTTCACCGTCGTGCACACGCCGGGTCACACGCCCGAGCACATCTGCTTCCTCGTCACCGACCGCGGCAGCGGGGCCGACGAGCCGATCGGCATGATCACCGGCGACTTCATCTTCGTCGGCGACCTCGGCCGGCCGGACCTTCTCGAGACCGCGGCCGGGCAGGCCGGGGCGATGGAGCCCTCGGCCCGCACGCTGTACGAGACCACCAAGCGGCTCGCCTCGATCCCCGACCACGTGCAGGTCTGGCCCGCCCACGGCGCCGGCAGCGCGTGCGGCAAGGCGCTCGGGGCGGTGCCCACGAGCACGATCGGCTACGAGCGGAAGTTCAACGCGGCCCTGCGGGCGGCCGACGACGAGCAGGGCTTCGTCGACTTCATCCTCTCGGGCCAGCCCGAGCCGCCGCTCTACTTCAAGAACATGAAGCGCGACAACAAGGTCGGTCCGCCGGTCCTCGGCAGCCTGCCGCTGCCGCCCAAGATGACGGTGGGCGAGCTCCGCGAGACCGACGGCCACCGCGTCGCGATCATCGACACACGGCCGTGGGACGCCTTCCGCGCCGGCCACGTGCCCGGCGCCCTGTCGCTGCCGCTCGGTCGGTCGTTCAACACCGACGCCGGGTCGCTGGTGCAGGACACGGACGACATCGTGCTCCTCTGCCGCCCCGAGGACGTGGAGCCCGCGATCCGCGAGCTCGTGCGGATCGGTCTCGACCGCATCGTGGGCTGGTACGACGCCTCGGAGCTCGATGCCTTCGAGGACGGCACGCACTCGCTCGTCGAGATCCCCGAGGTCACCGTCGCGGACGCGACGAAGCTCCTCGACGAGGGCGACGTGCAGGTCCTCGACGTGCGGCGGGCGACCGAGTTCGAGGGCGGCCACCTGCCGCGGGCGATCAACATCGCGCACACCCGGCTCGCCTCCCGGATGGACGAGGTGCCGAAGGACCGCCGCCTGCTCGTCAACTGCCGCAGCGGGGCCCGGTCGGCCCGGGCGTGCTCGTACCTGCAGCGCGAGGGCCGGCTGGTCATGAACCTGCACGGCGGCATCCTCGCCTGGGACCAGGCGGCGGCCGCGGCGGCGGTGGAGCGCTGAGCCCACGGCACCGCGTCGGCGGACGCGGGGACGGCGATCGCCCGGCGCGGTCGTCGTCCCCGGCGTCCGGCCGGGGGCCGGGGGCCGGGGGCCG
>CAYLNM010000072.1:0-21817 GCA_964385045.1 uncultured Isosphaeraceae bacterium | reverse complement strand
GCCCCCGCCGGCGGACAGGCCGCCGCCCCCGACGAGACGCTCGGCGCCGACGCCGAGGAAGGAGACCGCACGTGAGCGAACAGACTCCCCAGCGGACCGACAGCGGCGAACCCGCCGCCGGCCCCGTGCGCCGAACCTGGAAGCAGCGGCTGATCTGGCCCGGCGGGCTGATCGCGATGATCGTCGCGATCGTGATCGTCGACGTGACCATGCTCTCGATCGCCACCCGCGACCGGACGTTCGCGGTCGCGCAGGTCGACGGCGATCCGTCGGCGGCGTGGAATCGCAAGCGCGAGCAGCAGCGCCGCAACGACGCCCTCGGCTGGGACGCGGCCCTCCGGGTCGACCTGCCGGCCGGCAAGCCCCCGCAGGCGGTGCTGGAGCTGCACGACGCGGCCGGCCGCCCGCTCGAGAACGCGACGATCTCGCTGGTGGCGTTCCACAACGCCCGGGCCGCCGAGCGCCTGAAGGCGGTGCTCGTCGCGGACGCCGACGCCCCGGGCACCTACCGCGGCAGCGTCCGGATGCGGCGCGACGGCTGGTGGACGTTCGAGCTCGACGCGACCGTGGGCGAGGACCGGTTCACGCTCGAGGAGGACCAGTTCCTCCTGCTCCCGAGCACCCTCAGCGCCGCCGAGGGGGCGGAAGGCGGGAGCGGAGCGTGACCGCCCTCCTCACCGCGGTCCTCGTGGCGAGCCTCCTCGGATCCCTGCACTGCGTGGGGATGTGCGGCGGCATCGTCGCCCTCTGCATGGGCAGCGCCTCCTCGTCCGAGCGGTCGCCCCGGCTGCTCGCCGCGTACAACGGCGGCCGCCTCGTGACCTACGCCGCCCTCGGCGTCGTCAGCGGGGCCATCGGCAAGGCCGTCGACCTCGGGGGCGGCGCGGTGGGCCTGCCGCGGCTCGCAGCCACGGTCGCGGGCGCCCTCATGATCGCCGCCGGGCTCGTCGCGATCGCCCGCACCATGGGCATCAAGGCCGGCTGCGCCCGCCTGCCCGCGTTCGCCCAGCGGTGGCTCCAGCGCGGCATGTCGATGGCGATGAGCCAGCCGCCCGTCCGCCGCTCGGCGATCATCGGCCTGCTGACCGGATTCCTCCCGTGCGGCTGGCTCTACGCGTTCGTCGCCGCCGCCGCGACCACCGGCGATCCGCTGTGGGGTGCCGCCGTCATGACCGCGTTCTGGCTCGGCACCGTGCCGGCCCTGCTCGCGGTCGGCTTCGGGGTCCGCCTCGTCGCCAAGCCGCTGCAGCGGCACCTGCCGACCGTCGGCGCGTTCTGCATGCTCGTGGTGGGCGTGGTCGCGGTCGTCGGCCGGCTGAACGTGCCGAGCTACACCGACACCGTGGACGCCCGCTTCGCCACCGTCTCGAGCGGCGAGCGGAGCGCGGTCGACGCGGCCTCGGACGTGCCGGCGTGCTGCGCCGAGGGCGACACGGCGTCGACCGGGGGTCCGGCGGCGGATCCCGCGACCCCGGAGCTCGACGCGATCCTCGAGGCGGCCACCGCACCGCCGACGTGCTGCGAGGACGAGCCGGCCGCCGGGCCGCCTGCGTCCGCCCCCGCGCCCGCGCCGGCGCCCCCCGCCGACGCCGACGCCGTCCGCGCCCTGATCGACGCCGCCGCCGCGCCGCCGGCGTGCTGCGGCGGCGAGGAGTCCTCGGAGACGCCATGAGCAGCCTCGGCATGGATGCGGCCCGCCGGCTCGGCGGCCGGAGCGCGGGCGAGGACGCCGCGGCCCGGCTCGAGGTGGCCTGCGTGCACTGCGGCCTGCCGGTACCTCCGGGGCTCGTCGCGTCCGAGGGGCCGTCGTTCTGCTGCGAGGGCTGCCGGAGCGTGCACGAGGTGCTCCACGGCTGCGGCCTCGAGCGCTACTACGCGCTGCGCGAGGCGAGCGGCGGCTCCGACGCCGCCGCGGGTCCGGTACGGACCGGCGCCCGCGACCACGCCATCTTCGACGACCCGGCGTTCGCCGAGGGCAACGTCGAGGAGCTCGCCGACGGAACGTGCCGCGTCGAGCTGTACCTCGAGCGGGTGCACTGCGCCGCGTGCGTCTGGCTGGTGGAGCGCCTGCCGCGGCTCGTCCCCGGCTGCATCGAGTCGCGGCTGTCGATCGGCAGCCAGACCGCCACCGTCCGCTGGGACCCCGCCCGCACGCGGCTCTCGGCGATCGCCCGCGGCCTCGAGCGGCTCGGCTACCCGGCCCATCCCGCCCGCGACCGCACGGTGCGCGAGCACCGGCGCCGCGAGGACCGGACGGCGATGATCCGGATCGCGGTGGCCGGCGCGATCGCCGGCAACGTGATGCTCATCGCCTTCGCCCTCTACGGGGGGCACTTCCACGGCATGGAGCCGTTCTACCGCACGCTCTTCGGCGTCACGAGCGCCGTCCTGACCGGCATCTCCCTCGCGTGGCCGGGGCAGGTCTTCTACCGCGGCGCCCTGAGCTCGCTCCGCACCCGCCGGCCGCACATGGACGTGCCGATCGCGATCGGCCTCGGGGCCGGCTACGCGTGGAGCACGTACGCCGCCTTCCGGGGCTCGCTCGAGGTCTACTTCGACTCGATCGCCCTGCTCGTCTTCCTCCTGCTGCTCGGCCGCTGGGTGCAGTCGCGCCAGCAGCGCCGGGGCCACGACGCGGTGGCCCTCCTGTTCGCGGTGACCCCGTCGACCGCCCGGCGCATCGCCGAGCCGGCCGGCGAGACGGACGCCGCGGACGCCGAGACCGGCTCCGCGGGCGACGACGCGGCGCCCGTGATCCAGGAGGTCCCGCTCGAGGCGGTGGCCGAGGGCGACCGGCTCGAGGTGCGGGCCGGGGACACGGTGCCGGTGGACGGCCGGATCGTCCGCGGTGCGAGCACCCTCGACGAGGCGATGCTCACCGGCGAGTCCGACGCCGTCCCGCGCGACGAGGGCGAGCTCGTGCACGCGGGCACCACCAACCTCGGCTCCCGGCTCGAGATCGTGGCCGAGGCGACCGGCCGCGACACCCGCGCCGGCCGCATCATGGAGCTGGTCGAGCGCAGCGCGCTGGAGCGGCCGCCGGTGGTGCAGCGGGCCGACCGGCTCGCCGCCGTCTTCGTGCCCGTGGTGGTCGGCCTCGCCGTTCTCACCGTGCTGATCTGGTGGCCGCACGATCCGGCGCGGGCCGTCGCCCACTCGATGAGCCTGCTCATCATCACCTGCCCCTGCGCCCTCGGGCTCGCGACGCCGCTGGCGATCATCGCCGCCCTCGGGCAGGCGGCCCGGCGCCGCATCCTCGTCAAGGGCGGCGGAGCGCTGGAGGCCCTCGCCCGGCCCGGCATCCTCGTCCTCGACAAGACCGGCACCCTCACGATGGGCCGCCGCCGCGTCGCGGCCTGGACCGGCGACGAGGAGGCCCTCGCGGCCGCCGCCGCCCTCGAGCGGCACTCCGCCCACCCGATCGCCCGCGCGATGGTCGAGCACGCCGGCGACGCGGGACGCGCCCGCGCGGCGAGCGACGTCGCGGAGACGATCGGAGCCGGCGTTCGCGGCACCGTCGACGGCACCCGCTGGACGGTCGGACGCGAGGCCTTCCTCGTCGCCTCCGGACTGCGAATCCCGGCCCCGCTGACCGAGCGGGCGCGAGCCCTCGCCGCCGACGGCCTGAGCCCGGTGATGGTCGGGCGCGACGACGTCGCGGTCGCGGTGGCCGGCGTCGGCGATCCGCTGCAGCCGGGTACCGAGGCCGCGGTGCGGGAGCTGACCGCCTCGGGCTGGCGGTGCGAGATCCTCTCGGGCGACGACCCCGAGGTCGTGCGACGCACCGGCGCCCGCCTCGGCATCCCCGCCCGCCGCTGCCGCGGGGGCCGCACGCCCGAGGAGAAGCTCGCCCGCGTCCGCCGCCTCGCCCGCCGCACGACCACGGTCGTCGTCGGCGACGGCGTGAACGACGCCGCCGCCCTCGCCGCCGCGACGGTCGGCGTGGCGGTGCACGGCGGGGCCGAGGCGAGCCTGCAGGCGGCCGACGCCTACCTCGATCGTCCGGGTCTCGACGGCGTGGTCGAGCTGGTCCGCGGCGCCCGGCGCACCAGTCGCGTGATCACGCGGAACCTCGCCACGAGCCTCGGCTACAACGTCGTCGGCGTCACCCTCGCGATGGCGGGGCTCATGGACCCGGTGGTCGCGGCGGTGCTCATGCCCACCAGCTCGCTGACCGTCATCGTGCTGTCCTATCGTTCGCGGACCTTCGGCGCCGAGCCGGGCGATGCCGCGCACGACGACCGCGCCGCGGCGACCGGCGACCCGCGCTCCTCCCCCGGGCCGGAGGCCGCCCTCGCATGAGCGTGATCCTGATCGTGCTGCCGCTCGGCCTGCTGCTCGCCGCCGCTGCGGTCGCGGCCTTCATCTGGGCCACGCGGTCGGGTCAGTTCGACGATCTCGAGACGCCCGCGATGCGGGCCGTCCACGACGACGAGGACTGAGGCCCGGTCACGGGCGTGGCCCGTCCTCTCGCGCCGGTCCCGTCCGGCCCGCGCGTCGTCCCCCCCGCCGCCCGCCGGCGATTCCGGCCCCCGACCCGCGTCCACGGCCCGCCGGCCCGCCGGCCCGGCTGCCCTCAGGCCGACTGCCGCATGGGCTGCCCGCCCGCCGCCACCCACCGGCACGCCTCGTCGTGCACGAGCGGCGGGGCGAACAGGTAGCCCTGACCCCGCTCGCAGCCCGTCGCCCCGAGCTGGGCTCGCTGGGCCGGGGTCTCGACGCCCTCGGCCACCACGCTCAGTCGGAGGTTGTGGGCGAGGGTGACGATCGCCGCGGTCACCGCCGCGTCGTCGCGGTTCTCCTCCATCCGCTGAACGAACGCCTTGTCGATCTTCAGGACGTCGAGCGGGATCTCCCGCAGGCTCGCGAGCGACGACATGCCGGTGCCGAAGTCGTCCATCGCGACCGTCACCCCGAGATCGCGGATCGAGTCGAGGGTCCGCACCATGTCCTGGCGATCGTCGACCACGGCGCTCTCGGTGACCTCGAGCTGCAGCCGCCGCCCGGGAAGCCCGTGCCGGGCGAGCGCCGCCCGGATCGCATCCGCGCAGCCGGGGTCGGCGAGCTGCCGCCGCGAGAGGTTGACGCTCATCCGCAGGTCGCCGAGCTCGTGCTGATCGTCCCACGCCCGCGTCACCCGCAGGGCCTCGTCGAGGATCCACTCGCCGAGCGGCAGGATGAGCCCCGTCTCCTCGGCCACCGCGATGAAGACGTCGGGCATCACCATGCCCATCGTCGGATGGTGCCAGCGGACGAGGGCCTCGAAGCCGACGAGGCGGGCGTCGATGAGCGAGACGATCGGCTGGTAGCGGAGCTGGAACTCGCCGTACTCGATGCCACGGAGCAGGTCGTTCTCGATCAGGTGCCGCTCGACCACGGACTGGCTCATCGCGTCGTCGAAGATCACCACGCGATTGCGGCCGAGCCGCTTGGCCTCGTACATCGCCACGTCCGCGTCGCGCAGCAGCTGATCCGGCGTCTCGTGCCGCGGGGCGAGCAGGACGACGCCCGCCGACGCGGTGCTCGTGACCTCCATGCCGTTGACGTGGTGCGGGGCCGCGAGGACGTCCACGAGGCGGGCGGCGATCGCGAGGATCTCCTCCTCGTCCGCGGCCTCCTCGACCACGACCACGAACTCGTCGCCGCCGATGCGGGAGGCGATGCCGCGGTGGCCGAGGGCCTCGCGGAACCGCTCGCCGATGGAGCAGAGCAGGCCGTCGCCGACGTCGTGCCCGAGACCGTCGTTGATGGTCTTGAAGCGGTCGAAGTCGAAGAAGATCACGCCGACCACGCGGCCCGGCTCGTCGGCCTGCCGGCGGATCGCCGCCGCGAGTCGCTCCTTGATCATCTTGCGGTTGGGCAGGTCGGTGAGGGGGTCGTAGTACGCGGCCCGTCGCAGCGTCTCCTGGGCCGTCCGCTCCCGCGTGATGTCGGTGATCGAGCCCGCGATCCGCACCGGGCGGTCCTCGGCGTCGCGCTCGGCGATGCCGCGGACCCGCACCCAGCGGATCCGGCCGTCGGCCCGGCGGATGCGGTGTTCGTGCACCACCTGACCGATCCGTCCCGCGAGGTGCGCGTCGATCTGCTCCCGCAGCGCGTCGCGGTCGACCGCGAGCACGTGGGCGAACCAGTCCTCGGGATCGGTGCCGAACTCCTCCGGCAGGTAGCCGAGGATGTCCTTCCAGCGGGTCGAGAAGAAGCAGCGGTCGTCGACGAGATTCCAGTCCCACAGCCCGTCGTTCGCCGCCCGGGCCGCGAGCTCGTACCGCGAGAACGACTCGTGCTGCTCGCGCTCGGATCGCACGCGGTCCGTCACCTCCTCCACGATGCCGACGAGGGCGATGGGCCGCCCCGTCTCGTCGTGCACCGGCAGCCGAAGGGTCTCGCACACGCGGTCCGGGCCCCGACCGCCGGCGTCCCGCAGGGTGGCGACGTGCACGGTGAGTCCGCCGGACTCGATCGCCGCCCGGTCCCGCGCCCGCCCGTCGTCGCCGGCGACGGGATCGCGTCCGTCGGCGGTGCGACCGACGACCGCGCCGGCGGGACGGCCCGTGAGCTCGGCCATCGCCCGGTTCCAGACCAGGACGCGATCCTCGTGCAGGCACCTCGCCCACACGCCGAGCGGCAGGTGGTCGACGACGGTCGACAGCAGGCGGGCGGACGGGCCGGGCGAGCCGGGCCGGCCGGGCGGGCCGGGCGAGCGGTCTCCCTCGTCGACCTCGCGGCCGCCGGCATCCGCCCCGGCGAGGGCGAGGGCGGCGCCGGCGGACTCGATGTGGCGTCGGTCCTCGTCGGTGATCGGACGGTCCCACGCGACGCGCAGACGCACCGCCCCGCGCCGGGGCGATGTCGGACCCGCGGACGCACCCACGCCGCGCCCACGGGCTCCGGACAGCACGACGAGCTCGAGCGTCCGCTCGTCGATCGGCTCGACGGGCGCCGCGAGCGCGAGCACGTCGAGCCGCCGCGGGCCTCCGGCCCCGTGGCCCGGCGGCGCCGCCCCGGGCCGCGGGGCGGCGGTGGTGGCGGGATCCCTCCCGAAGATCGTCACGTCTCTTCCCTCCCTGGACGAGCGACTGCACGGTCGACGTCTCGGCCGCGAAGGCATCGACTGGCCGCGAGGCGGCCTGCAGCCCCGCCCGGTCCCGCGCCGGACCACCACGGCGCGACCTCGCGGATCCTGACGGCTGACACCTTCCCGGACCGCGGCCCGGTTGCCCGACCGGATCAGACGGTCGCGGAGGCTTCGCCCGGCGGGGGTCCGAGTTGCCCGCCGCCCGCCCCCCCCGCGCCGCAGCCGATGAACCGCCGGATGGACGCGCCGCCCGGAGAGCCTCCGCGCGGCGGGGAAGGAAGCGAGACATGCTGCGACATCCCGCGGGCATCCTGATCCTGGTCGTCGCGGTCCACGCGATCGCGACCGTGGCCGAGTCGATGGCGACGGGCGTCTGGTCCGTCGACCGGATCCGCGGCTGGATCCTGCTGCCGGCCCTGGTGGGCGGGATCGCCGCCGCTGCGGCCGCCGGCTCCCGCCGCGGCCCCCTGGCCCTCGTCGCCGAGATCTGGGCCCTGATCGCGGCGCTGGCCGCGGCCAACCACCTGCGGCTCGTGCACAAGTGGAGCGGTGACGACCTGACGATCCAGCAGGGCGTCTCGGCGTCGCTGGCCCTGACCCTGGTACTCGCCGCGGCCCTGCTGTGGCGGTCCCGCCCCCGGGCCGAGGAGGGCGACTGGCACCGGCCGCTGGCGCTCGTCGGCGTGCTGTTCGTCCTCGCGGGCATGCGCGGCTCGCCCGCGACCCGCCGGGGCCTCGGGCTCGCGGCGGTGGTGTTCGGGACCGGGCTGATGATGACCGGACTGCAGACGGCCGAGAAGGCCGAGGCCTTCGGTCGACGCGTGCTGGACCTGCCGGCCGACCGCCCGATCGCCCCGCCGCGCTCGGGCCCGCTCGGCGGCACCGGCGATCGGACCGAGCCGTCGACGCCGAGCTGGGCGGTCCCGGATGCGTCGCCCACCCCGTCCGACGCCTCGCAGACCCCGCCGCCTGACCGGCCGGTGGGCGACGAGGGCCGCGAGGACGCCGCGTCGCCCCCGCCCTCGTCCACGGAGGACGCCGAACGCGGCGCCCGCGCCCCATGGATCCTTCCGGCCCCCGAACGACGCCTCGGGACGGGCTCTCCCCGCATCCGGGCGCCCGCGGTCCGCGTCCGGACCCGGATCGCGCCGGGGGACTCCGATCGCATCGGCCCCTGGGCGGGGCTCCTGACCGATCGCCCCCTCGCATCCGCCCGCCGCGTCGACGGCGAGGATCCGCTCGGACCGGCGCGGGCCGAGGTCACCGCGGTGGCCCCCGCCCGCACCGGCACGGTCGGCACCTCCCCGGACGGCGCGACGGCGAGCCCGCTCGACGGTCGCGCCGAGCCCGGGTCGCCGGACGCGGGCGCCGGTCCGCCCGCGGCACCTTCGGTCCAGCGCGCGGCGCCTCCGCGGGTGGAGCCGGACGGTCCCGAGGCATCCGGGATGTCCCCGCCGCACGCCCCTCGGCCGGCGATCGAGGCGGCGGACGCCGACGACGAGCCGCGGCCCGGCCGGAGCCGACCGCGGGTCGCCGCGCCGTCCGAACCACCGCTCGGCCCCTGGTCGGGGCCGCCGCCCGGGCCGTGGCCGTACGCCGCCCCTCCGGCCCCGACGCGGGCGCGGCGCGTCGCCGCCGTCGAGACGTCCGCGGGCCCACCCGAGTCCGTCCGTCGGGCCGACCACGCACACGACGGGCCCCACCGGAACGAGGCCGGGGACGAGGACGTCGACGCCCCGCCGGCGGACGAGTCACGCGCCGGGCGGCTCGAGGCTCCCGAGCGGCAGCGGGCGGACGGACGGCGCGCCTCCGCCGTCGCGCCCGAGCTCCCGACGTCCCCCGCGTCGCGTGGTGCGCCCGCCACGGACGTCGCTCGCCGCAGTGCGCCCACGGCCCGCGCCGAGGAGCCTGCGCTCACCGAGGCCGACGCCACCGAGCGCGGGCCCGGGCACGCGGCCGAGCCGCGACGCCGCGGAGCGGGATCCGACGAGCTCGGCGGAACCGGATCCACCGCCGTGCGGGGGCCAACGCCCACCGCGACGTCCGCTCCCGACGCCTCGTCGGCCAGCGCCCCCTGGCTCGCCCCGGCCCTGACCCCGGCGTCCGCCTCGACCCTGGACACAGCCTCGGCGCCCGCACCGACCTCGACCCCGACGTCCGCCTCGACCCTGGACAAGGCCTCGGCGCCCGCACCGACCTCGACCCCGGCGCCCGCACCGACCCTCGAGCCAGCCTCAACGCCGGCCTCGGCGACGGCCTCAACGCGGGCCTCGGCGCCGGCCGCCCCGGCCTCGGCTTCCCGCACGATGGCGTCGCACGAGCGGTCCACCCGCACGGACCGCGACGCCCATCGGCGCGTCGCCGATCCCGTCGGGCCGTCCGCGGCCCGGCTCGGCACCGCCGGTCCGGCCGCCGCACCCGCCGTGCGCCGAGCGACTCCGGCCGCCACCACGCCGTTCCGCGGGTGGCGGGCGGGCGGCGAGGCCCCTGCGCAGTCGCCGCGGGACGCCGCACGGGATCGCTCCGGCCGCGCCACGATCACCGCCGACCATCGCCCGCCGCCCGCTCCGAACGCTTCGGTCGCGGCCGATCGCCGCCCGGCGGCGTCCGCCGGATCCGGATCGGCCGTGCGCACCGGGGCGACCACCGCCGCTGCCGCCGCCTCGGAGGCCGCCGCCGAGGGCGACCCGACTCCGGACCCGGCCCGCGCCCCGGCCACCACCGCCCGTCCGCACACCAAGGCCGACTCGTCGACCACGGTCTTCCGGGCCCGCGGCGATCACGGGACGACGCCCACCCCGGGGCCCCGCGCCTCGGATCCGCGGTTCGTCCTCGCCGGCGACGTCGGGCGTCCCGGTCCGGGCCTCGGACGTCCCGATCCCGTCGTGCTCGCCGGCGCCGGCGTGGGCGGGGTCCTCCTCGTCGCGACGATCGTCCGTCTCGCCGCGGGCGGACGAGGCGGACGGGTCGCCGCCACCGGGACGACCGGCAGTGGCTGACGGCATCCGGGTGATCCGGCGCGGATGCCGATGGCCCCGCCCCGGACCGGATCCCATCGTCCCCGCGAGGCCGGGTCCCGCTCGCAGCGCGGCCCGGACGCGCTCGGCACCCGCCGCGCCGCGGGTCCCCTGGTGAGGCACGTCCATGGGCATCTTCGTCAATGCGCACAAGCTGAAGGCGGCCGCCGGCTCGATGCACCAGTTCTGCGGCGCGGTCCGGACGATCTTTCCGGACCTCGTCGACGACCGGGTGGTCGAGGCGGTGACGAGCTTCCTCTACTGCCGCCTCGCCGAGGAGGTGTTCGGCCGTCGCTTCGCCGCCGCCCTGCGGGCCGGCATCCGCGAGCGCTACAAGTTCAGCGACTGGACCGAGGTCGAGTCGAGGATCGCCCGCATCGAGCACAACATCGCCGCCTTCGACACGCACAGCGCCGAGCTCGACCCGGCGCTCATGGCCGAGGAGGAGTTCACCCGCCACGTGCGGAGCGTGATCCGGGCCCTGCTGCTCGAGGCCGACAATCCCTGGCAGGACGCCAACGTCGTCCGCCATACCTTCCCGCGCTTCGAGAACGCCGCCCGGCGGATCAAGCGACACCTCGAGGGCATCCGGTCGCAGTCGAACTTCCTGATGCGGCGATGAGGCCGCGGGGCCGCCCTCCCGCGGCGGACCGCGGCTCGGCGACCTGCGGGCGGGATCGCCGGTGCGGGGTCAGCCGGGCAGCCGGGCCTCGAAGACCATGAGCCGCTCGTGGTGCACGCCGTCGACGATCGAGTACGCCCCCGGAACGCGGGCCATCTCGAGCATGTACCGCTCGTCCTCGAAGTAGTACTGGCGGAAGGGCCCGCTCGTCTCGCCCACGATCCGCACGCTCATGCCGTGCTCATCGAGCATGCGGAGCGTCCGCGGGATGTCCGCCATCGACGAGTGGATGAAGACCAGCCGCCCGCCGGGACGCACGAGCTTGTGGGCGTCGAGGATGAGGGTGTCGATGAAGTACCGGCGATAGCGCTTGCCCGACTTGCCGAAGGGCGGATTGGTCACCAGCGTGTCCCACGGCACGTCGCTCGCGTGCGACGCCCCGGGCACGTTCGTCCAGTCGGCCACGTGCCAGTGGAGCGGGATCTCGACCCCGTGCTTGCGGAGGTTGTGATCCGCATTGTCGTTGATCGGCTGCTCGATCTCGGTCAGCGTCAGCTCCGCCGCCCCGCGGCGGGCGAGCAGGATCGCATGGATGCCGCAGCCGGTGCCGAGCTCCAGCACGTGCTCGCCGTCGAAGCGCATCTCCATCAGCATGTTGCCGAGATGGATGCCGTGTGGCGTGGGGTTCCACACGCCCTCGGGCACGTCGAGCTCGAGCCGTTCCCCGGCGAACTCCTGCACGAGCGTCACCGGGTAGAGGTTGTCGCCGTGCCGCTGCTCGGGCCGCTCGGTCGTCTGCATGGAGGCCTCCGGAGACTCGGGGTGTCCGCCGACGGGCGGGCGGCGGGCCGGTCCCGCCGCCGTGCCGACGGGCGTGAGCGAGGATCGTTCACGATACAGCATTTTCAGCGCAAAGCATCGGCCACGAAGGCCGTCACCTCGCGGCCGAGCCGCAGCACGAGCACCGTGAGCGGACGATCCCCGGGGCCCGCGAGCCCGCGCGCGGCCGCGTCGGGATCCACCGCCCCGCCGCGGGTCCGCACCACCACGGGACCGCCGCCGAGGGCCGCCACCGCGCGCCGCACGCGTCCCGGACGCCACGGCAGGACCTCGCGCACCGCGAAGGCCTCGAGCCAGGTGCGGTCGGACGGGGCCGCGTCGGCCGCGAGCACCCCGAGGCCCGGGGCGAGGATCCGCGGACCCACGCCCTCGGCTCCCCGCGACCGCAGCACGGCCGACACGAGCCGGGCCCGCTCGGCCGCCGGATGCGGCACCAGGAGCACCGCCGGCGGATCGCGCCGCCAGGCGGCCGCCGGGCGCGCGGGCGGCGGCGCCGCCGCCTCCGGGTCGAGCCCCGGATCGGGTGCGCCGACGATCGTCGCGTGCGCGGGCACGATCGTCGCGCGGCGCGGCGCCGCCGCCCCGGCGAGCTCGCCGTGCCACGCCAGCGCCTGCACGAGCGTCCGGCCGCGGGCGACGTACTCGAAGGTCGCGCCGGGCCACGGCACGTCGTGGGGATCGGTGCCGGGGCCGAGCTTGACCACCACGTCGCCCGCCCACGCGACCAGTCGCCCGATGGCCTCCGCATCCGGCGAGAGCCCCGCGAGTCCCCGCCGGCGTCGCCCCCGCGCGTCGCGCCGGGCCGGGTCCACGTGCACCGCGCGGCCCGGCGCCGCCTCCGGACACGCGTCGACTGCGTCGGCGCAGCGGGTCTCGACGCGTGGGCGGGTGCCGGCGGCCCGCGCAGCCCGCTCGACGTTGTGCCGCGCCATCGCGAGCCGGTCCGGATCGCGATCCACCAGCACCAGTCGCTCGAGCGTCGGGACGGCCGCGATCGCCATCGCGTCGCCGCCGATGCCGCATCCGAGGTCCCACGCCTCGCGCACGCCCGCGTCCGCGAGGCGCCGGGCCTTCAGCGCCGCGACCGCCGCGTCGCTCGCCATCGCGGCGCCGGCCGCGTCGGCGAGCAGCGACGATGCGTCCGGATGCCGGCCCTCCAGCGAGCGGCGCCCGCGGGCGAGCTCGATCGCGCGGCGCACGCGGTCCTCGGGGTGCTCCCGCCGCCAGCGGGCGATCTCCGACGGGGCGGGGCCGCCCCCGCGCACCGCCGCGTCGACGTCGGCGAGCCACGCCGCGAGCGGCGCGTCGCCGAGCTCGGTCCACGGCGAGGCCGGAGCATTCGGGACGGGCGTCGCGGCGGCCTCGTCGCCGGGCCCGCTCACGACGCACGCTCGTCCTCGGCCGGCGGCGGCGGCGGCGGCGGCGGCGGCGCGGCGGGCGGCGACGCGGCCGGACGCGGCGATGACGGCGCGGCGGACCGCGAGACCGGAGGCGGCGAGGCGGGAGCCGTCGCCCCGGCACCGGCGGGGGCGGCGGGCGCGGGAGCCGCCACCACCCGGCGGCGGGCCGGCGACGGCGAGGACTCGGGCTCGTCCTCGTGGTGCAGGAAGGATCTGGCCCAGCCGAGGCCCATCGCCACGCCGAGCATCGCGCCCGCGGCCCACGCGGCGCCGTGGATCGTCGCGAGCGGCGGGAGCCCGCGGCCGCGGGCCACGGCCTCCATCCCCGCCCCCAGCCGCAGGGCGCTGACGCCGAGGGCGATCCCGCCGACGAGGACGGTCGCGGGCACGAGGACGTACGGCTGCACGTGCGGGGCCGCGAGCCGCCCTGCGAGCCCGGCCACGACACCGCCGCCGACGGCGGCCGCGATCACCTGTCCGGGATCGGACGAGCGGCCGAGCAGCCACGCCGCGGGCAGGGCCGCGAGCGCGGCCGCGAGCATCCGCAGCGCATCGGGGCTCAGCACCGGGTGCGGCCGCTCGCCCTCGACGGTCGGCTCCACGTCCGGCAGTCCGCCCGCCCCCCGCAGGATCACCAGCCACGCGAGTCCGGCCGCGACCGCCCACGCCACCGTCTCGAGCGCGAGACCGACGGGGGCGAGCCCGCCCAGCACCGCCCGCTCGATCGGCTCCATTCGCCACGCGAGGGCGAAGAACGCCCAGCCGCCGACGAAGAGTCCGACCGCGGCGTTGCTGACGCGGCTCATGAGCAGGCCCGCGACCGCGGCCACGCCGATCGCGAGGACGATCGCCCCCACCGCGAGCGCGGGCGCGCGGCTCGCGAGGATCGACGGCTGCAGGATGCCGTCGCCGCCGACGAACGCGCCGGCGACGGAGCCGGCGGCCACGGCGGCGAGGATCGAGAGCAGCAGCAGCAGTCCGTTGCGAACGGTCTCGCGGATCACGGGCGGTCCTTCGGAGGTCGGGGAGCGAGGCGGAGCGACGGACGCGGGCCGGTGCGTTCGGCGGCGGGCGGGCCGGCGGACGGCGAAGCGGTGGCACGGCGGGACGGGCTCCGGATCCCGCCCGGTCGCACCCCGGCCCGCGGCGCCCGACGGAACGCCCCGGACGGCCCCGGACGGCCCCGGACGGCCCCGGACACCCCGCTTCGACGCGTTCCGCCCGCCGCGGCGACCACCGATCGCGGACACCTCCCGCTCGGCCGCCGACGGCGAGTCGCTAGTCTATCGGCCCGCTCCGGATCGCACGCCATGCCCCACCACGCCCCCGCCGCCTCCGACCGCCCGCTGCACCTCGGGCGCGGTCCGCTCACGATCGCCGACGTCGTGTCGGTGGCGCGGGACGGCCGGTCCCTCGCCCTCGCCGACTCGGGCCGCGAGGCGATGGAGCGGGCCCGCGCGGTGGTGGCCGCCCGGGCCGCGGGCGACGAGGCGATCTACGGGGTCAACACCGGCTTCGGCTCGCTCGCCCGCACCCGCATCGCCCCGGCCGACGTGCAGGACGTCCAGACCAACATCGTCCGCTCCCACGCCGCGGGCGTCGGCGAGCCGCTGCCCGAGGAGCTCGTCCGGGCGACGATGCTCCTGCTCGCCGCGAGTCTCGCCCGCGGGCACTCCGGCGCCCGGCCGGCCGTGGTGGAGCTGCTCCTGGCGATGCTCGAGGCCCGGCTGCACCCCGTGGTCCCGTCGATCGGCTCGGTCGGCGCCTCGGGCGACCTCGCCCCGCTCGCGCACGTGGCCCTCTGCCTACTCGGCGAGGGCACGATCACGGGCCCCGACGGCACCGCGCGTGAGGCCGCGGCCGCCCTTGCCGAGGCCGGCCTCCGTCCCGTCGCCCTCGAGGCGAAGGAAGGCCTCGCCCTGCTCAACGGCACGCACCTCATGGCGGCGATGGCCTCGCTCGCCGTCCACGACGCCGACCGGCTGCTCGCGTCGGCGATCGGCGCGGCGGCCATGGCCCTCGACGCCTGCCGGGGCACCGACGTGCCCTACGACCCGCGGATCCAGCTCGTGCGCGGGCAGTCCGGACAGCTGGAGGTCGCCGCCCGGCTTCGCTCGCTGCTCGCGGGCTCGCGGATCGTCGCCGCCCACCGCGAGGACGACCCCCGGGTGCAGGATCCGTACTGCCTGCGGTGCGTGCCGCAGGTCCTCGGGGCGGCGATGGACGGCATCGCCCACGTGCGCCGCATCGTCGAGGACGAGCTCGGCGCGGTCAGCGACAACCCGCTGGTGTTCCCGCCGGAGCCCGGCGCCGACCCCACGACCGGCGAGATCCTCAGCGGCGGGAACTTCCACGGCATGCCGCTGGCGATCGCCCTCGATCACCTCGCCCTGTGCCTCTGCCACGTCGCCGGGATCGCCGAGCGGCGGGTCTACTGGATCCTCGCCGCCCACGACCCCGAGAACCCGGTGCGTCCGTCGATGAGCCCGCACCCGGGACTGCACAGCGGCCTGATGATCACGCAGTACACGGCGGCCGCGTGCTGCAACGAGCTGCAGCAGCTCGCGTCGCCCGCCTCGGTCGCCAACGTGCCGACGAGCGCCGGGGTCGAGGACTACAACAGCTTCGGCCCCGCGGCCGGCCTGCAGGCCCGGCGGGCCCTCGAGCGGGCCCGCACGGTCATCGCGATCGAGTACCTCGTGATGGCCGAGGGCCTCGAGTACCAGCGGCCGCTCCGCAGCGGCGACGCGGTCGAGCGCCTCCACGACCGCGTGCGGTCCGCGGTGCCGCCGCTGACGGCCGATCGGCCGCCCGCCCCGGACATCGCCGCGCTGGAGCGCCTGCTCGACGCGGGCGAGCTGGTCCCGGCGTGACGCGGCCCGGGCCGCCCCGGCCCGTCGCCCCGGCCCGTCGCCCCGCGCCGCGGTACCCCAGGGGGCGAGACGCTCAGCCGTCCCCCGGCCACGGATGCTCGAGGTGGTCCGCGGTGGCCCGCGCGAGGGCCTCGCCCGCGAGGTCCGCGACCGCGGCGAGGGACATGTCGATCCCCGCCGTCACCCCGGCGCTGGTCCAGACCGGCTCGTCGCGCGTCCAGCGGGCGTCGGCCTCGATCCGCGCCGACGGCGCCCGGAGCCGCAGCTCGTCGAGGGCCGAGGCGTGGGTCGTCGCCCGGCGTCCGTCGAGCAGTCCCGCGGCGGCGAGCACGCGGGCCCCGGTGCAGACGCTCATGATGCGGCGGCTCCGGCCGACGCGGCCCCGCAGCCAGTCGAGCGTCCGCGCGTCCTCGGCCACCGCCCGCGAGCCGTCGCCGCCCGGCACCACCACCCAGTCCGGTGACACCGGCCGCTCGAGGCTCGTCTCGGGGGCGAGCACCATGCCGTACCGGCTGCGGACGAGACCGGCAGCGGTGCCGACGAGCTCGGGACGCGGGGCGGGTGTGCCGTCCCCCGCCGCGGCGGCGAGCTCCCCCGCGACCGCGAGCACCTCGAACGGCCCGGCCACGTCGAGCGGCTCGACGTCGGGGAAGACGAGGACGGCGACGGTGAGGACGGGGGGCATGATCGGACGCTCCGGGAGGACGGGCACGGCGGGCGCGGTCCCCCCGGTCGGACGTCCCGTACCGGCGGGCGCCTCCCCCGGGGGTTCCCGAGGTCGCCCTCCGGGAATCCGCGGCGGACCGCGTGACGATTCATAGGGTGCGGGGAGGATTCGTGACGTGGACCGCGGCGACGATCACGCCCGGCTCGCGGCCACCGCCCCGACCACCCCGCCGCGGTCCGCCGCTCGTCCGGCCGGCCGCCTCCACCCACTCGCCACCGGGAGCCCCCGCATGATGCGCCTCGCACCCGCCGCCCTGCTCGCCTGCCTCCTGCTGCTCACCGCCTGCGCCGCCACCGCCGCGAGCGAGGCCCGCACCGGGGCCCTGTCGAAGCGGCCCGTGCCGGTGAAGGAGGTCGACCTCGAGCGGTACATGGGCCGCTGGTACGAGGTGGCCCGCTACCCCAACCGCTTCCAGAAGGACACGGTCGGCGTGGTGGCCCACTACATGCTCCGCGACAACGGCCGGATCGTGCTTCGGAACACCGCCCGGAAGCACACCCTCGAGGGCCGCGAGAAGAAGGGCTCGGGCACCGGCAAGGTCGTGCGCCGATCCAAGGGCGCGAAGTGGGACGTCACCTTCGTGTGGCCCTTCACCGCCGACTACTGGATCATCGAGCTCTGCCCCGAGTACTCGTGGGCCGTGGTCGGGCAGCCGTCGCGGAAGAACCTCTGGATCCTGTCCCGCAGCCCGAAGCTCGACGACGCGACGTGGACCGAGATCACCGACGAGCTCGCGGACCACGGCTACGACAAGGACCGTCTGGAGCGGACGCCTCAGCGCGAGGACGCGCCGACCTTCGAGGCCGGCAAGGACGGTCGCTACGGGACGTGACCGCGACGCGGGGCGGCGTCGGCCGCGCGACGCATCAGGTCGACGACGGTGCCGACGGTGCCGACCGCCCCAGCATGAGCACCTGCAGGTCGCCGCGGGCCCGTGCCGCGGCGATCGCCACGTAGAGACCGGCTCCGATGCTGCCGGTGAGCAGCAGGACGAGCCCCATGCCGGCGGTCACCGCGATCGACCGGTGGCGGATCCAGATCCACGCGAGGATCAGGGCCGCGGCGGCGTAGAGATCGACGAGCGTCGCGAGGTACAGGGGCTCCCGCATCATGTCGCCGAGGACGTCCCGCCCGCCGCCGGCGACCGCCGCCCAGGCGACGGCGGCGATCATGATTCCGGAGACGGCGAGCCCGAGTCCGGTCGCTCCCCGCATCAGGACGCCCCCACGGCCGTCTCGTCCGGTGCCGTCCGGGCGGCGGCGCGTCCGGCCGGCCGCAGCCGCCAGTGCACGACGCCCCACTGCTCGCCGCCGTCCATCGCGAAGAGCTCGGCGCAGGCGAGGAAGAACATTCGCCAGCGGTGCAGCCACCGCTTCGCGTCGCGGGAGCCGTACGTCGCGGCGAGGATCGGCATCACCGCGTCGCGGTGGCGATCGAGGTTCGCGAGCCACGCCTCGGCGGTGCGGGCGTAGTGCGTGCCGTCCCACCACCACTCGTCGGTGACCGCGAGGTCGCGGTCGAAGCGGCGGGCGAGGTCGCGCGAGGGCATGATGCCGCCGGAGAAGAAGTGCCGCCCCATCCAGTCGTGCCGTCCCTCGGCCTGGAAGGGGTAGACCAGCTCGCGGTGGGCGAAGACGTGCACGAGCATCGTACCGTCGGGGCGGAGCCAGCCCGCCGCCCGCCGCAGGAGCTCGGGCCAGTTGCGCATGTGCTCGAACATCTCGACGCTCACGATGCGATCCCACGCGTCGCGGGCCCCGCCGGCGTCGAAGGCGTTCATGTCGGCCGTGATCACGTTCACGTTGCCGAGGCCGCGGGCCTCGGCCTCGGCGAGGATGTGGGCCCGCTGCGACGCCGAGTTGCTCACCGCGGTGATCCGCGAGGCGGGATAGTGCTCGGCCATCCAGAGCGTGAGCGATCCCCAGCCGCAGCCGAGCTCGAGGACGTCCTGCCCGTCGGCGAGCTCCGCGTGGGCCGCGGTCTCGGCGAGGGCCGCCTCCTCGGCCGCGCCGAGCGTGGTGACGCCGTCGGGCCACCAGCACGAGGAGTACTTGCGGCGGGCCCCGAGGCAGTGGCGGTAGAACTCCGCCGGCACCTCGTAGTGCTGCTCGTTGGCCTTCTCGGGCACCGGGGCGACGTCGGCCGCGGCCATCGACGCGAGGAAGGCCTCGCGGCGGCGGCGCGCGACCTCGGGGCCGCCGGCGGTCTCCTCGGCGAGTCGGCGGCGGCACAGCGACCGGATGCCCCGGCGAAGCAGGGCGTCCGGGAGCAGGCCCGCCTCGGCGAGCCGGATGCCGAGGCCGTCGCGGCCCGCGTCGGGGGCCGCGCCCGCGGCGGCGTCGTTGGTCGTCATCAGCCGGTCTCCGCCCCCGCGGATCGTCGCGGAGGCCACGGGAAGAAGGCGCTCACCTCGCGCTGGTACCGCCGGTAGGCCTCGCCGCGCTTCCGCACGCTGCGCCGCTCGGCGAGCTTCACGCCGGTGATCCACCGGAGGAAGAAGTACATCACCGCCGGCCCCAGCAGCGTCAGCCAGCCCCAGGGGCCGGTGATCCCGATCGCCACGTAGGCCAGCCAGTGCGTCCACTCGAAGAAGTAGTTGGGGTGCCGGGACCAGGCCCACAGCCCCCGCCGGCACACCTGCTCGCCCTCGGGGTGGTCGCGCTTCCACGCCGCGAGCTGACGGTCGGCGATCGTCTCGCCCGCGATCGCGGCGACGAAGATCACGGCCCCGAGGGCGTCGAGCCAGTCGAGGGGGCCGGGGCGGGCGGCGGCGACCATCATCGGGATCGCGAAGAGCACCACCCAGGTGGCCTGCACCTGGAAGAACGCGAGCATGCGGCGGTCGAAGGCCTCGCCCCACCGCTCGCGGAGGTCGGCGTAGCGTCCGTCCTCGGGCTCGCCCGCCACGCGATGGGCGAGGTGCCAGCCGAGGCGGCCGCCCCAGACCGCGGCCAGGGTGGCCACCAGCCACGCCCGCGGGTGGTCGAGCCCGCCGACGGCGAGGGCGAGGAACGCCCCGCTCGCCCCGGTCCCGAAGCTCCAGGCGACGTCGACCCAGCCCGCGTTCCGGCGCTTCGTCGCCAGCGCCCACACGCCGGCCATGGCCGCCGCCGCGACCGCCCAGTCGATCAGCATGGCGAGCCACCAGCTCACGGGGCGCCTCCGGAGCCGGCGGCACCGGAGCCGGCATCGCCGCCGCCGCCGGCCGTCGCGTCGCGTGCATCGCGCGCGTCGCGTCCGCCGCCGGGCCCGCGGCCGGATCGGCCGCCGCCGCCCTCGCCCCGGTCCCCCGCCGGCAGCGGATCGAGCCGCGGCGCGAGCCACGACAGCGCGGGCATGGCCAGCATCCACAGCACGCCGGCCCCCGCCGCCCCGAGCGCGTCGCCGGCCGGGAACGTGACCGCCCCGAGCCGCTCGCCCGCGAAGTAGCTCCCCGCCCCGCCCAGCAGCCCGAAGACCGCGGCCACGAGCGGACGTCCCTTCATCCATCCCATGCACGAGTGAAGCGTGCACGCGATCGCGGCCCACAGGGCGACCATCCAGAGGGTGCTGGGGCCGCCCAGTGCCGCGTCCTCGGGGAAGCCGAGCAGGTCCGTGAGCACCAGGACCGAGTCGGCGGCGTAGCCGATCGCGGCGCTCGCCGCCGCCAGCACGAGCACGCCGGCCCACCGCCGGGTCGCGGCGGCGTAGCCGGCGACGAACGCGAGGCTCGTGCCCACCCCGAGCCACGGCACGCCGGCCGCCGCCCCGAGGATCACCGCGAACCAGTTGGACTGGAAGGCGATCGCGTTGACGAGGACGCCGGTCCTCACGGACTCGCCTCGCCCGCCTCGCCCGGCGCGGACGGGCCGGACGTCCCGGACGACCCGGGCGGCTCGATCGGCACCCGCGTGCGGGCCGCGTCGGGGGCGGGACCGGCCGGCGCGGCGGGACCGGCGGGATCGGCGGGCGGCGGTCCGCCCGCGTGGGCGAAGACGAGCTGCGCCACCGAGATGTACCGCTCGGCGAAGCCCGCCTCGCAGTACGCGAGGTAGTAGCGCCACAGCCGCACGAAGGCGTCGTCCGCCCCGAGGGCGCGCACGCGGTCCTCGGCCGCGAGGAACCGCTCGTGCCAGCGGCGAAGCGTCTCGGCGTAGTCCAGGCCGAGATCGTGCAGCCCGGTCAGCCGCAGGTCCGAGCCCCGGGCGACCGCGGCGGAGATCGCGGCGAGCGACGGACAGCAGCTGCCCGGGAAGACGTGCCGCTGGATGAAGTCCGCCCGTCGCCGGTAGCCCTCGTAGCGGTGGTCGGGCATCGAGATGGCCTGCACGCACGCGCGGCCGTCCGGATTCAGCCGGTCCGAGATCGTCCGGAAGTACCGCGGCAGGAAGTCGTGACCCACCGCCTCGATCATCTCGATGCTCGCGACCGCGTCGTAGGTCCCCTCGAGGTCGCGGTAGTCCGCCTGCAGCAGCGTGATCCGGTCCGCCAGGCCCGCCGCCTCGACGCGGCGGGCGGCGAGGGCGTGCTGCTCGCGGGAGATCGTGGTCGTGGTGACGCGGCAGCCGTAGCGGCCCGCGGCGTGCAGGGCGAAGCTGCCCCAGCCGGTGCCGATCTCGAGCACGTGATCGTCCGGCCCGAGGCCGAGCACGCGGCACATGCGGTCGAGCTTGGCGATCTGCGCGTCGGCGAGCGACGCCCCGGGCGACGCGAAGAGGCCTGCGGAGTACGTCAGCGTCTCGTCGAGGAACGTGGCGAAGAACGCGTTGCCGATGTCGTAGTGGGCGTGGATGTTGCGGCGGGAGCCGCGGCGGGTGTTGGCGTGGAGCCGGTGGCCGGCCCGGGCCGCGAGCCGGCCGATCGCCGCGAGCCCGCCCTCGGCCACGTCGGCCCGGGCCGCGTCGCGGGCGAAGGTGCGCAGGAGGCCGACGAGGTCGTCCGTGGTCCACTCGCCCGCGATCCACGAGTCGGCGAACCCGAGGCCGCCCCCGGTGGCGAGGCGGCGCCAGAAGCGCGGGTCGTGCACCGTGATCGTGGGAATCGCGGCGTCGGCGTGGTCGGCGCCGGCCGCCGCGTGCGCGGCGCTGCCGAGCGCATGCGTCTGCGCGGTCTCCCGGATCACCAGCGGGCCGCCCTGCATGGCGTCCAGGCGTCCGAGGACGAGCCGGCGGGCGAGCCGGTCGATCGCGCGAGGCCGGGGCGGGGCCGCGTCGGGAGCGTCGACCGCGGCGGCGTCGACCGCGGCGGCGGCGGTGGCGCCGGGGACGGCGGCGCGAGCCCGCGG
>CAYLNM010000071.1:0-21857 GCA_964385045.1 uncultured Isosphaeraceae bacterium | reverse complement strand
CCCGCCCCCACCCCGGGCCGCGCCCCCGGCCGCGCCCCTGGCTTCAGTCTCGCCGCCGCCCCCGTCCCCGCCCTCGCCGCCGCCCCCGCGATCGGGTCCCCGTCCGGCCTCGCCGCTGCGGGCGAGGGCGATGCGGGCGGCCACGGGGCCGAGCAGCTCGAAGAGGGCGGTGGTCCCGACGAGCAGCGAGAGCATCCGGTCGCCGTGCTCGGGGAACGCCTCGGCCGCGTAGAGCCCCAGCCCGAGCGCGACGCCGGCCTGCGGCAGGAGGCACCAGCCGGCGCCGCGGCGCACCGCCGCGCTCGTCCCGGCCAGGCGGGCCCCGGCCCACCCGCCGGCGATGCGGCCCGCGATCCGGGCGAGGACGTAGGCCGCCGCCGCCCCGCCGGTCGCGAGCAGGGCCCCGACGTCGAGCCGGAAGCCGGCGAGCAGGAAGAACATCACCAGGAACGGCTCGGTGGCGTGCTCGATCTCGTGGAACGGCCGCGTGTGGTGCCACGCGAGGTTGGCGACCACCGCCCCCATCGTCATCGCGGTGATGATCGGGGAGACGGCGAGCAACGACGCGGTGCCGGCCCCGCAGAGCACGAAGCCGAGCGCCTCGAGCATCGTGAGCTTGCCCGACCGGATGCGACCGGTCACCAGCGCCATCGGCAGGCCGAAGGCGAGCCCGAGCAGGACGCCGCCGCCGGCCTCCCGCACGCCGTGAAGGAGCGCGTCCGCCGTCGCGCCGTCGCCGGTCACCGCGCGGGCGGCCACCACGAGCAGGCTGAAGAGGATCACGCCGATGGCGTCGTCGAGCGCAACGACCCCGAGGACGGTGTCGGCGAGGGGACCCTTCGCCCGCACCTCGCGGACGACGTCGACGGTGGAGGCGGGATCCGTCGCGGCCGCGATGCCCGCCAGCAGCAGGGCCACCGGGGCGGGGGCGCCCGCGAGCAGGAGTCCGGCGGCCACGACCGCCGCGGTGCCGATCGCCACCGCGAGCGACACGATGCCGACGGTGCGCCCGGTGCGGCGGAGGCGCGACCCGAGGAACTGCTCGCCGAGGGCGAAGCCGATCATCGCCAGGGCGACCTCGGCGACCTGCGGGAACCACGCCACGAGCGACGGCGGGGCGAGACCGAGGACCTCGGGTCCGGCGAGGACGCCGATCAGCAGCAGGAGCGTGACCCGCGGCACGTGCGTGCGGCCCCCGACGACCTGGGCGAGGAAGCCTGCGAGCAGCAGGAGGCCGACCGCCACGAGCAGGCCGCCGCCCTCCAGCGGCATGCCGGTGACGGGCGTCGCGTCGGTCGCGGTCGCGGCCGCGGTCGCGGCCGTCCCGGCGTCCGAGGCGGTCCCGGGGTCCGAGGCGGTCCCCGCGTCCGAGGCGGTCCCCGCGTCCGAGGCGGTCCCCGCGTCCGAGGCGGTCCCGGCGTCCGAGGCGGTCCCGGCGTCCGAGGCGGTCCCGGGGTCCGAGGCGGTCCCCGCGTCCGAGGCGGTCCCGGCGTCCGAGGCGGCCCCCGCGTCCGAGGCGGTCCCCGCGTCCGAGGCGGCCCCCGCGTCCGAGGCGGTCCCGGCGTCCGAGGCCGTCCCGGGGTCCGCCGGCTCGCCCGGGAAGGCGGCCGGGGAGGTGGCCGACGCGGCGAGGAGGAGCGGGCAGGGCGGCACGAGCGGGGGTCCGTGGGCGCGGGGGTCGGGGCGGCAGGCGGCAGACCGCCGACGAGCCGCCGGGGATCACGGGACGGCGCGTCCTGCCCGGCCTCGGATCGGACTGCTGCACGTGCGGGCCGCGGGGCTCCCGGGACGGCGCGTCACGGCCGACTCGTCAGGGCGCCTCGGCGTACGCCGCCGCCGCCGCGCCGGGCTCGCCGCCGGCGGTGTTCGTCGCGAGCCGATCGACGAAGGAGCGGGCCCAGCGATCGACGTCGTGGTCCATGACGTGCCGATGCATGGCCGCCATGCCCGGCGCGGTCTCGCCCGCCTGATGACGCTCCCACGCGGCGACGAGGGCGTCGGTGACGGCGTCGATGTCGTGCGGATTGACGATCGTCGCCTCGCGCAGCTCGTGGGCCGCGCCTGCGAACTCGCTCAGGATCAGCTCGCCCTTGCCGAACGCCCGGCAGGCGACGTACTCCTTGGCCACGAGGTTCATCCCGTCGCGGAACGGCGTCACCACCATCACGTCGGCAAGGCGGTAGAGGGGGATGAGGTCCTCCATCCCCACTGGACGGCGGGTGTACTCCAGCACCGGGCGGCCGAGGGTCGAGAAGCGGCCGTTGATGCGGCCGGCGAGGCGATCGACGCGGGCGTTGATCTCGGGGTAGTGCGTCGCCGAGTCGCGCGAGGGGACGCAGACCTGGATGAAGCAGACGCGATCCGGATCGATGCGGCCCGAGGCGAGGGCCGACTCGAACGCCTCGAGCCGGCGGTCGATGCCCTTGGTGTAGTCGAGCCGATCGACGCCGAGCAGGATCGTGCGGTCCTCGCCGAAGCGCTCCCGCAGGCCGGCCACGCGACCCGAGGACTCGGCCTCGAGGGCCGCGTCGCGGAAGCGGCGACTCTCGATCGAGATCGGGAACGCCTCGATCGCGACGTCGCGGAGCCGCTCGGCGTCGCGGCGCTCGGATGGCCCCGGGCGGGCGATGGCGGCCCGCAGGTTGGCGGCGTCGATCGCGGTCTGCGTGCCCACGAGGGACGCGGACATCAGCGAGTCGACGATCTCGTCCCGCCACGGCAGCGTCGCGAAGAGCTCGCCCGGCGGCACCGGGATGTGCAGGAACAGGCCGATCGCCACCTCGGGCCGCAGGGCCCGCAGGAAGCCCGGCATCAGCAGCAGGTGGTAGTCGTGGATCCAGACCGTGCCGCCCTCGGGGGTCACCGCCGCCGCCTGCTCGGCGAAGCGGCGGTTGACGGTGCGGTAGATCTCCCACGCGTCGGCGTCGTACTCGGGGCTGCGCACGGCGTCATGGAACAGCGGCCAGAGGATGCCGTTGGCGGTGTCGACGTAGTAACGCTCGACCTCGCTCGCCGACAGCGGCACGTCGTGCAGGTGGAGGCCGTCGACCTCGATCGGGCCGCCCTCGGAGTCGGGCCGGCCGCTCCAGCCGAGCCACGTGCCGCCGAATCGGCGGAGCACCGGGGTCATCGCGGTGACGAGGCCGCCGGGGCTGAGCTGCCAGCGGCCGTCGTCGTCGAGGTGCACCGGCAGGCGGTTGGCGACGATCGTGAGGGGGCGCTCGGCCGCCGCCTCGGGGGAGCGGTTCGTCGCCGGGGCGGGGGAACCGTTCGCGGCGGGGGGGATCCGAGGTGCGGACGCGGAGCCGGACGCGGGCCCGGACGCGGGGGCGGATGAAGGCGAAGGCTCGGTCTCGGTGGGATCGACGGGCTCGGGCACGGTGGCGGCTCCTTCCGCTTCGTCACGGATCCGCGGGTGCACGGTGCGTGCAGGTCGATCGTAGTGGTAGCGCGGTGCGACGTCGGCTTCCACGGGAACGGACGGAACCGGGACGGATCGGGCAGATTCACCCATGCGCGGGACGGGGAAGCGGCGGACTTCGGCCGCGCCGGGCCCGACGGCGCGAGCCGTCGGGCGAGGCTCCGCGCCCTTCAGCGGAGTGCGAGCACCGCCTCGATCAGCCCGAGGTGCGAGTACGCCTGCGGGACGTTGCCGAGGGCCCGGTCCGACTCCGGATCGTGCTGCTCCGCGAGGAGCCCGGCCGGTCCGGCGAGACCGAGGTAGGCGTGCAGCAGGCGCTCGGCCTCCTCGCGCCGGCCGACGAGCGCGAGCGCTCGCACGTGCCACGTGGTGCAGAGGTTGAAGCCGCCCTCGCGGCCGGGCAGGCCGTCCTCGTGGTGGTAGCGATCGACCGTCGGGCCGCGGCGCAGGACGCGGTCGACCATGTCGACGGTGGCGAGGAACCGCTCGTCGTCGGGCTCGAGCATGCCCGAGAGACCGGCCCAGAGCGTCGCGGCGTCGAGGGACCGGCCGCGGTAGGTCGCGGTCAGCGTGCCGAGCTCCGCGTCCCACGCGTGCTCGAGGACGTCGTCGCGGATCGTGTCGGCGAGGCCCGGCGGCGGGGCGAGCTCCGGGTCGCCGGTGCGCACCGCGACGTGGTCGCAGCGCACGAGCGTCAGCCACGACATCACCTTGGTGTGCACGTGGTGGTCGGGCGGCAGCCGCGGCTCCCAGATGCCGTGGTCGGGATCGCGCCAGCGGCGCACGACCGCGTCCCGCATCGCGGCCACCAGGTGCCGGCGCGTCGCGGTCAGCGGCACGCCGTGGTCGAGCAGGCGGGCGATCAGGTCGGCGATGGGGCCGAAGACGTCGAGCTGCACCTGCTGGGCCGCCGCGTTGCCCACCCGCACCGGCCGGCTGCCGGCGTACCCGGGCAGCTCGGGGATCTCCGCCTCGGGCCCCGGCGTCTCGCCGGTGACGGTGTAGAGCGGGGCGAGGGAGTCGGGTGACGGAAGCCGCTCCACCACGCGGTCGAGCCACTCCAGCAGGCCGATCGCCTCCTCGGGACGGCCCAGCTCCAGCAGGGCCGCCGCGGCCATCGACGCGTCGCGCGGCCAGCAGAAGCGGTAGTCCCAGTTGCGCACGCCGCCGATCCACTCCGGCAGGCTGGTGGTCCCGGCGGCGGCGATCGCCCCGGTCGGGCCGTGGCAGAGGCCGCGGATCAGCAGGGCGCTGCGGCGGACCACGTCCGCGTGCGGCCCGTCGATCGCCAGGGCGCCGGCCCAGTCGCTCCAGAACCGGGCGGTCTCCTCGCGCCGGAGCGGCTCGGGGCGCGGCACCCGCAGCACCCGCGGGCCCCCGGCCCCGGGCGGGCCCTCCGGCCGCTCGCCGAATCGCAGCTCCAGGGCGAGCGGTCCCTCGGCCGGATCGAGCTCGACCTCCGCGATCGCGGTCTGGTGTCGCCCGCGGGTCTCGATCGACCAGGCCACGCCCTCGGCCCGGAGGACGATCGCCTCCGGCCCGCCGTGGACGACGAGTCCGTCCTCGATCGCCTCCAGCGCGGTCGGCGAGCGCCCGAAGTCCAGCCGCGGGGCGAACTCGACGCGCACCCGGCCGCGACCCTCGAGGACGCGCAGCAGCTCGCAGCGCCCGGCGTGCTGGCGGGGGCGGCCGCCGGCGCAGTCGAGGTAGTCGACCACGCTCACGTCGCCCCAGTCGGTGCGGACGACGAGCGTGTCCTCCTCGTACCGCTGGTGCGGGGCGTCGCCGGCCGGTTCGCCTTCCGCGTCGAGCCGGTCGGCGGGGGCGACGGTCCAGTGCCCCGCCTCCGGCCCGCCGAGCAGGTCGGCGAACAGCGCCGGCCCGTCGATCCGGGCCGGGCAGAGCCAGGTGAGCCGGCCCCGCGGACTGAGCAGCGCGATCGTGCGCTGGTCGCTCAGCATCGCGTGGTGCTCGATCGGCACCGCGTCCGCGGCCGCGAGGGCGACGTGGCGGCACTCGGCGAGCCGGCCGAGCAGCGGGGCGACCGACGGCTGGTCGGGGATGCGGGTCGAGGCCCGGGTGTCGCCGCCGCCGACCTTCACGCCCAGGTCGCGGGGGCCGAGCACCGCGAAGGCGTCCTCGTCGGTGACGTCGTCGCCGACGAAGAGCACCGCGTCGGCGGCGGTCCGGCGGCGCAGCCGCTCGAGCGCCCCGCCCTTGTCCGCGTCGGTGACGCAGAGCTCGACGACCTTGCGGCCCTCCTTGACCGTGACGCCGGGCCATCGGCCGGGGCCCTCGAGGGCGGCGGTGCGGGCGGCCGCCCCGTCCTCGGGCGCGGCGGTGCGGTAGTGGAGGGCGACGCCGGTGGGCTTGGACTCCGCGTGCAGTCCGGGCGCGACGGCCGCGATCCGCTCGAGGGCCGCCCGGACCTGCTCGAGCCGCTCGCGGGCGGCCTCGGGCAGGGCCACGGGCCCGCCGCCGTCGGCGGACTCGAGCTCGGCCCCGTGACCCCCGACGAGGTGCATCCCGTCGGTGGCTTGAAGGAAGCGGTGCAGGTCGGCGAGGGGCCGACCGGAGACGATCGCGACCTCGGTGGACGGGAGGCGCGAGAGCGCACGCAGGGCCACGATCGCCGCGGGATCGGGCGCCGCCCGCGCCGGGTCGTCGACGATGGCGGCGAGGGTGCCGTCGTAGTCGCAGGCGACGAGCAGCCGGGGGACGCGGGCGAGTCGCTCGAGGCGGGGGACGGGGTCCGCGGCCGGCGAGGGCGGCGCCCCGGACGACGCCGGGTGGGGGCTCGGGTCGGACATGCGGGCGATGCTAGATGATGCAGGGAGCGGACGCGGGGGGCGGGCGACGGGCGGACGCGGGGGGCGGGCGCCGGCGGGCACGGGCGGGCGCGGGCGGGCGGTCGCGGACGTGGCAGGGCGGGTGCGCCACCGCGAGCCGTGTCGCCGGTCCGCTGCTCCGGGGCGCGGGCGCCCGCGTGGGAGACGGACGCCGTGCCTGCCGGCGGGGAGCGTGCCGGGGCGGCGCGTGCCGGGGCAGCGCGTGCCACCGCCGAATGGGGAGGATGCCGGATGGGCGGGGCGGACGCGGCGTGGCATCCTGCGGCTCGTGGGTCGGGCCGCACCCTCGTGGGGCGGCCGGCCCGCGACCGCCTCGTCTCGGGAGACGCACCATGACCGCCGTCCACACGAGCCTCCGGGCCCGCGACCTGATGACCCGCGAGCCCGTCTGCGTCACGCCGTCGACCACGCTCGGCGAGATGGTCCGGCTGCTCGGCGAGCACGAGATCTCGGGGATGCCGGTGGTCGACGTCGAGGGCACCGTGGTCGGGGTGGTCGGCGTGCGCGACCTGGTGCGCCGCATCGTCGCGGGCGAGGAGGGGGACCTGCCCGGGTCGTTCCGCGAGGTCGTGGCCGCGCAGCCGGGGGGTGAGGAGCAGCTCGAGCTCGATCGCACGGAGCTGCCGCACGTGGAGGAGCTGATGACCGAGACCGCGGTCACCGTGCGGCCCGGGGACTCCGTGCGGACGATCGCCCGCCTGATGGGCGAGCACCGCATGCACCGCGTGGTCGTGGTGGACGAGGATCGTCTGCCGCTGGGCATCGTCACCAGCCTCGACGTGCTCACCGCGATCGGTGAGTGAGGACGCACGCCGGCACGAGCATCCCGGCCGAGGCGCGCCGCGGGTCGCCGCGGCCGCCGAGACCGTCCGGGGAAGCACTGGAGGGAACCACATGGCCAGACGAAGGAGCCGGAGCCGCGATCGGGCGGAGCCGGCGGATCGGCCCGCCTACGGGGCGGACGAGCGGACCCCGGCGATCGAGCCGACGGACCGGCCGGAGGGGCGGCTGCCCGCTCCGGCGGCGCGGCCGGCCCCCGCGACCACCGTGGCGGCGCGCTCGCCGGTGACCGACCGCCCGCGACCCGAGCGCGTGCGGAGACGGGCCTACGAGCTGTACGAGGAGCGGATGCGCGACGGGCGGCCGGGCGACGCGACGTCGGACTGGCTGCAGGCCGAGCGGGAGCTGCCCGAGGCGGTCTCCGGCGGCGACGACGGCCGGTCGGCGGTCGAGATCCTCGCGGGCGTGGGGGACCGACCGGCCCTCGAGGCCCGCACGCGTCCGCGGCTCACCGACGGCGGACGCGGCGCCGGCTGAGCCGGGGGTGTTGCCGGGGGCTGCCTGGGCGAGCAGCCGCCCGGCCGCGCCTCGGCCGCGGTCCGGGCACGCCGCGCGGCCGAGGCGCGGCCGGCGTCGACGAGCTCCGCGCCGACTGACACGACGGCGCGTCTCCGCGCTGGTGGTGCGCTGCGCAGGGGGACCCAACGGGTGGTCCGCGTCAGGCGCGGCGCACCGCCGAGGCGGGCGCGGGCGCACCGGCGAGGACCGGCGGCCCCGAGGCGGGCCGGTCCGTGCGGTGCGGACCCTGCGGTGCGACCATCGTCGCGAGTCCGCCCGGGGCCGGTCGGATCGCCACCTGCGGCTTCGGCGGCAGGAACGCGAGCATCCAGGCGGTCGCCTGCCGCGAGACCTCCTCGGCCGCGTGCGGCTCGCTCAGGCGGTGGGTGGCCCCCGGCATGACGACGAGGCGCCGGACGCCGGCGAGCTCGCCGAGAGCCCTGCGATTCAGTGCGAGCACGTCGGGATCCCGCTCGCCGACGAGCAGCAGCACGGGCGTGGTGACCGCGGCCTCGTCGTCGGCGGCCAGGTCGGTCCGGGCCCCGCAGCCGACGACCGCACGGATCGCGGGCTCGCGGGCCGCGGCGTCGAGGGCCGTCGCGGCGGCGGTCCCCGACGCGACGATCCCCACCGGAAGCGTGCGCACCAGCGGCTCGCCGACCGTCCAGCGGACCACCTCGAGCAGCCGCGTCGCGTGCTCGCGCACGTCGAATGCGGTGGACCGCCGCTGCGCCTCGGCGACGTCGAGCAGATCGAACAGCAGCGTCGCGAGGCCGGCCCGCTGCATGATGGCGGCCATCGCCCGCAGGCGCGGGTCGCTGCGGCCCACGCCGCAGCCGGGCAGGATCACCAGCCCGACCGCCTCGGCCGGACGCGCGAGGGTGGCCTCGATCACGCGGTCACCCGCGGGCACGACCACCTCGAGGACGTGGCCCCCGGCATGGGACGCGGCGGGTCGGACGGGCGCGTGCGAGCTCATGATTCGCTCCGGAGCAGGATGCTGGACAACGGGCCGGCGGCGGGCGCATGCGCGTGCGCCCCGATGCCACCTTCCGGGAAGAGGATCGCGTGCGGTGTCGCGAGGAGCAACGAGGAAGCCTGCCCGATGGCCGTGCGCACGCCGCGGCGCCGGGGTCTCATCCGCGCTCGTCGCGGGACGCGGCGCCGAGGCCGAGCACGTCGCACGCGACCGGCAGGTGGTCGGACGCGATCCGGAACGGCGCGTCGCGGATCACGCCCCCGCGCGCACGCACGTCGGCGGGGCCGAGCAGGATGCCGTCGAGCGACAGCGACGGCGCACGCGAGGGAAACGTCCGGCCCCCGACGAACACGGGGCACGGCCCGCGGCGGATCGGTCCGCGCACGAAGGCCAGCCATTCGTTGAGGTCGGCGAGCACCGCGACGAGCGCCGGCGGGGGCGTCGGCGTCTCCTCGGCCTGCAGGCGGGTCGCGATGACTCGCTGCTGCCGGCGGCGCTCGCCCCGGCGCAGGCCGAGATGCGTGACGAGGGTCCGGATCACGCGTCCGCGAACGCGCAGATCGGCGTCGATCGCGCCGCGCGGCTCGCGGCCGCGCTCCGAGAGGTCGAGGCGTCGGCGGGCGAGCACCTCGCCCCGGACGAGGAGCCCGTTGCCGAAGGTGCCGCGGTGGTCGCGGAGGTTCGGGCCGGCGACGGGCGTCATCCCGAGCGACTCGGCCAGCAGCGAGAGCTGGTCGAGCCCCCGGGTCGTCGGGTGACGCCAGTCGACCTCCTGCAGGCCGATGACGTCCGCGTCGAGCCGGGCGAGCGCCCGGGCGATGCGATCGGGGTCGTGCCGACGGTCGACGCCGACCGCGCCGTGGATGTTCCAGGTGACGAGGCGCACGCGAAGCTCAGCGGCCCCCGGGGTTCGCCGCCGGCGGCGCGTTCCCGTCCGGATCCTCGTCGTCCGGTGCCGGGTCGTCCTCGTCCCGCTCGGCCCGCGCGATCCACGCCGCCCGCATCCGGTCGGCCAGGACCGTGAGGCCGACGATGCCCGCGACGACGGCTCCGACCACGAGCAAGTGCCTCGGCTGCGGGTCCGACAGCAGCTCGGCGATGCCGCGGCCGAGCAGCACGAGCAGGACGACCCCGGGGAGCATTCCGAGCACGGTGCCCAGCAGGTAGGCCGACCACGGCACCCGGGCGACGCCGCACGCGAGGTTGACCACGGCGAACGGCGCGACGGGCAGGTTGCGGATGAGGGCGACGGAGAGGGTGCCGCGGCGCTTCACGTGCTCGGCGACCCGTCGAAGGGCGGAGGTGCACTCCGAGGACTCGGGGTGCGACGCGTCGCGGGGGCCGGGGGCGAGCCCGCCGATCGCTCGTCCGAGGGCCGCGGCGGCGAGGACGCCGGCCACGCCGAGCCCCACGCCGAGGGCGCCGCCGCGCACGACGCCGAGGGCGACCAGGAGGACGGTGACCGGAGCGCCCACGGTCGCCAGCGCCACGAAGCCGACCAGCACGCCGGCGAGGCCGGTGGGACCGGCGGCGAGCGTCCGCAGCCAGCCGATCGCCTCGTCCGGCCCGGTGCCGCCCAGGGGCGTGAACAGGATCAGGAGCACCGCCACGACCACGAGCAGGCCGGCCGCGATGCGTCCGGGGGCCCGCCGGAAGCCGCCCACCAGTCCGTTCCAGCGTCGGCGGATCCAGGTGCGCACCCGGCGGTGCGAGCGCACGGTGCCCATGACCTCCTGCACGTCCTCGATGGACAGCGGGTGCTCCGGGTCCGCCAGCTCCAGCGGCAGGGCGGCGGCCGCGATGCGCTCGGGCGCCCGGTGCCGGAACGGCACGAGCGTGCGGCGGCCGCCCCGCAGGCGGTCGATCGCGGCCACCACGCCGTCCCGTTCGTCCTCGGCCTGCGCGACGTCGGACGTCTCGACGTCCAGCAGCCCGGCGAGCAGTCGGTGGCGGAACCCGGCGATCGCCCGCCGCTCGTCCTCGTCGGCGGCGCCGACGAAGACGTCGCACTCGGTCTCGAGCCCCATGGAGCGGCGGTTGAGGTTGGCCGAGCCGATCCGCAGCAGCTCGTCGTCGATCACCAGCAGCTTGGCGTGCACGTAGACCGATGCCGCGTGCGGATCGGCGGGCTCGGGACCGTCGCGCGTGATCCAGTAGACGCCCAGCCTGGCCCCGCGGTCGGCGTCCCGCAGTCGGTCGAGGATCCGGTCGCGATGCGGGTCGTGGGCCATCGCCTGGATCATCTGCGGGCAGCCCCACGGCAGGATGATCACCACCTCGGGGCCGTCCGGCTCGGCCAGTCGCTCGGCGAGGGCGTCGGCGATCACCGAGGCGGTCAGGTACTGCGTCTCGATGAAGATCAGCCGCCGGGCGCGGGCGATCTGGGCGAGGAAGGTCGCCTCGACCTCCCGCAGACCGCCGGAGGGATCGGTCTCCGGCTCGGTGAGGGCGATGGCGAGCTCGTGCGGCCGGGCCCCGAAGAGCGGCGTGACCTCGTCCGGCCACGGATCCTCGTCCTCGTCGGCGTCGGCGCTGTCCGGCGCGTTCGCGGCGGCGTCCTCGGGCACGTCCGCCCGGGCGCCCTCGTTCGCCTCGGCGCCGGCACCCGCATCGGCATCCGCGTCGGCGTCCCCGGACGCGTCGGGGTCGCCGTTCGCCTCGGCGTCCTCGCGGGCATCCGCGTCGGCCTCCGCGTGCCGCTCGGCGGTCCGTGCGGAGTCGCACGGACCCGGCTCGTCGCCGGCGGAAGCGGCGGGCCCGGCCTCGCCGGACGCCGTGGCGTCGGCGTCCCGCGGACCGAGCCGCGGCGGCGCGAGCTCCTCGCCCGTCGCGCGGCGCCACCGATCCCGGGCGATGTCGGCCAGCATGCGGGCGGCTCGGCCGCTCACCATGCTCATGAGGTCGTGATACGGATCGCCAGTGCGGGGGATCAGCCCCGGGGCGCGACGGCGATCGTCCCGAAGCCGATGCTCGCGGGTGTCCCAGCGCCCGTGCGTCAGGTCGATGCCGCCGACGAACGCGACGCGATCGTCGATGGTGACGATCTTCTGGTGACGCGAGGCCAGCCGCGGGGCACCCTTGTCCCAGACCAGCTCGATGCGGGGGTGATCGGACCACGGCCGCTTCATCCGCGGGAGGTGCTGCCGTTCGGCGGCGAAGAGCGAGGCGCCCTCCCAGATGAGCAGGCGGACGTGCAGGTCCGGGCGCTCGGTCACGACGTGGAGGAGGAGGTCCGCAAGCCGCACCGGAGGCTCGCCGGCCTCGGCCGCCCGCTCCGCCGCCTCGCCCCGCAGCAGGTCGATCTCGCTGTGGATCTCCCAGCCGAGGATCCACACCTCGCGACGGGCGCGCAGCAGCGAGCGGCGGACGGCGGCGAAGTACTCCTCGGCGTCGATGAGCGGGGCGAACCGGTCGCAGCGGGCGGTGCGGCCCGCGGCGGCGAAGCCGGCCCTCGCGACCGGCGCGGAGGCGGGCGACGGCGGAGGAGGATCTTCGGCGGAGCCGTCGGAGCCGTCGGAGCTGTCGGAGCCGTCGGAGCCGTCGGGGGCGTCGGGGGCGTCGGGGGCGTCGCCGGTGCGATCACCGGCGGACCGCGCGGGCGGTTCGGCCTGGTCTCCGGCGGCGGCGTGCGGGGCGGGCAGCGACATGGGGTCTCCGGGAGGGGCGGGATGAGGCGGATCGGGTCGGGCGGCGCGGCGGCGCGGGGCGGCAGCGGCGCGGAAGGACGGCGCGGAAGGGCGGCGCCGGTCAGCGGCGGCGCGGAACGCCGGCGCGGGTGGGCCGCCGGACGCGATCGCTCCCGGCCGTGCACGACGGCCGCGTCGCGGTCCGGGCTCCACGAGCATGCCGTGCCGCCGCGGACTCCGCACGACCGGAGGGGGCGCAGGAAAGGCTTTTCATGCCCGCTTCACGCCGGTTCGCGGCGACCGGACGCCGCGGGATGGCCCCGGCACGGATCTCGCGCGGCCTTACCGCTCCCGCGGGAACTCCGCCCAGCCGAAGAAGGCGCGCGACTTCGGCGTCGGGCCCTCGTTCGTGCGGTCGAACAGCCCGAACGCGCCCCAGCGGCCGTCCTGCTCCTGCACGAGGCCGTAGTGCATGAAGAGCCCGCCGCCTGCCGTCGACCATTCGGCCAGCCAGCGGCGGTAGAGCTCGCCCATGTCCTCGGACTCGTTGATCCGCTGCATCTGCTCGCGGGCGGCGTCGGTCGCCTCCCAGCCGCCCGGCGGGACCATGTGCTGCCCGCCCTCGTAGGCGATGAGCGGCCAGCCGTGTCGCCGCGCCGCCTCGCCGGAGGCGTGCATCCCGTCGGCCTCCTCGTCGCCCACGAGGCTCTCGCGCAGGGCGGCGAGGATCTCCTCGTCGCTCGCCTCCCCGAGCATCGCGCTCACCCCGTGTCCGAAGTACGGCGCGATCGCGAGGGCCTCGACCTCGCGCGTGCCCTCGGTTCCGAGGCGCTCGGCCGCGAGGTCGTGGAACCACGGCATGCCGACCTGCTGGGCGAGCACCACGATCGCCCGGTCCTCGCCGAGCACGTCCTCGGCGATGCGGCCCATCTCGACGGTGCGGATCGCGTGCATGATGACGCCGCGGGCGTAGTCGTCGAGATCCTGCAGGATGCCCCGGCGGTCGGCCTCGGCCCGCATCCACCGCCGCTGGGCCTCGTAGGGCGGGATCGCGTTCCACACCTCGTTGCCGCACTCGACGAACACGCGGCGACCGGGGCCGAGCCGCTCGTGGATCACGCGGGCGACGGCGCGGACGTACGCGTCGTCCGCCCGCGCGGGGACGCACCACCAGAAGTCGGTCCCGGCGCGGTTGGCCAGGTCCACCAGCAGCTCGATCGACGTGCCGAAGCGCCCCGACTGCAGGAAGTCGGCGTCGGTGGGCCGGTCCTCGAGCCGCAGCTCGGCCTCCGGCGAGTCCTCGTACCACCAGTTCGTGGCCTGCATGTGGGTCGCCCGCAGGACGGCGCCGCGGGCGACCTTCTCGACGAGCTCGGGGTACCAGATCAGCTCCTCGTGGTCGTCCTCGTGCTCGAGGGGCACGAGCGAGAAGTCGGACGCCGGTCGCTCGGTGCGGAGGAACATCGTGGTGTCGGGCGGCAGGTCCAGGACCATCCTGCCCGGCGACGCCTCGACCACCTCGTACGACCCGGGCTGCGGCCCGACCCGCAGCTCCTGCTCCCACTGCTCGAGCTCGGGCCGCTCGCCCGCGTAGGTCAGGACCATCCGGCCGCCGCGGAAGGTGGAGAAGACGATGCCGCCGAGATCCGGCCGCGGCTCGGCCATCCGCATCGAGTCGAGCAGCGTCCACGCGGCGGACCAGCGGCGGGCGAAGTTCGACAGCTGGCTGCCGGCGACGCGGTCCGAGAGCGACCAGGGGGCGCGGGTGGCCGGCGCCGCCGACGCGGCCGGCGGAGTCGACGCGGCCGGTGGAGCCGACGCGGCCGGCGGCCGAGGCGCGGACGCGGCGGGGGCCGCCGACGTCGCGAGGGCGAAGGCGAGGCCGAGGGCGAGGCCGAGGGCGAGGGCGGAAGCGACGGCGGGGCGCGGGCTGGCCGCGACCGACGCTCGACGCGAGACGAGGGGACGGCGGGAGGGGCTCATGCCACGGACGGTATCGCACTCCGTCGGTGGACTGAACCGCCGCCTCCCGGATCGGGCGATCGAACCGCGTTAGGATCGCGGCGAAGGCGGCCGGTCCGATCCGGACGCGGCCGCCGTTCCTTGCCCCGTCGCCGCCTCGCCCGGGAGTCGAGATGCCGGATTCGGCCGTGATCGTCGACGTCGTCGGGTGGATCGGCGTGGGGCTCTACGTGACCGCCTACTACCTCGTCTCGATCGGTCGCCTCGGCGGTCGCTCCCGGCTGTACCAGCAGCTCAACCTGCTCGGGGCGGCCGGCGTCGCGGCCAACGCGTTCCACTACGACGCGCTGCCGTCGGCGATCGTCAACGTCATCTGGTTCGGGATCGCGGTCCTCACGCTCACCGGCATCCTGCGGGGCGACGACGGACGGGACCCCGCCCACCCCGAGAGCCCGGAGGGCCGCGCCGTGCACCGGATCCTCTTCTTCGCCGGGGCGCTCCTCGCGGTCGTCGGACTCGGGATCTCGGTCCTGGTGATCTTCCCCCGCGCCCCGCGTCCGCCGACGCCGGTGCGCATCGTGACCGAGGCCTGGCCTCCGTACGTCGATCCGTCGCGGCCGGACGGCGGTCCCCTGGTGGAGCTGGTGCGCGAGGCGCTGCGCTCCGCCGGGCACGAGCCGCGCATCGAGTTCACCGACTGGAGCTCGGCCCTCGAGCAGGTCGCCGAGGGCGGGGCGGCGGCCGCGTTCCCCTTCATCGCCACCGAGGGCCGGCGTGAGGATCTGCGGCTGAGCGAGCCGCTGGTGCGCTTCGAGTACGTTCTCTTCCGGCGGCGGGAGCTCGTCGGATCGGCCGGCGAGCGCGGCGACGCGGCCGTCGCGGCGTGGCTCGACGCCCGCGCAGCGAGGAACGCGGACGAGGCGTCGGCGGGCGGCGAGCTGCGGCTCGGGCTCGTCCGCGGGTACGAGGTCTGGGACGAGCTGGCCGCGATCGCGGAGGTCGCCGAGACGTACGAGACGTCGGCCGCGGCATTCCGTGCGCTCGCAGCGGGCGAGATCGATCTGCTCGCCGAAGGACGCCTCGCGGGTCGGTACGTCCTCGCCGACCCCGCCACCGGCGTGGACGCCGCACGGATCGAGGTCACGGAGCTGGCCGATCCCCGGGCCCGGTCCACCGAGGCGCTCCGGATCGCGGTGCGGGACGATCGGTCGGGCGAGGCACTGCTCGGGCGGTTCGACGCGGCGGTCGCGAGCCTGAGGGCGCGGGGCAGGGTCGAGGCCGTCCGCCGGCAGCTCGAGCTCGCCGGCCGCGACCACGTCTCGACGCGCTCGGTGGTCTCCGCGCGTCGGATCGACGGCTCGGGCGACATCCGGCGGCTGCCGGCCGGCACCCGGGGGATCGTGCTCGCCTGGCCGGCCTCCTTCGGCGATTCGGCGTCCGCCGACGCCGGGGCCGCGCGGATCAAGGTCCTCGACGGCCCGCTCGCGGGCTGGGAGCTGCTCGTGGATCCGGAGGATCTCGAGCTCGTGGTGGATGCGGAGAACGCCCGATGACCCGGGTCATGACGCTGAAGCTCCTCGCCCCGGTCCGCGTGGACGGGCTGCAGGTGCGGGCGGCGGCGGCGATGGAGCGGCCCGCCGCGTACGCGAGGGCCTGGGACGCGGCGGCGGAGGCGGCGGGCGATCGCCTCGCCGCGGTTCCCGGCGTGCGGGGCCACGAGGACGGTGGCGAGGATCGGCCCGCCGACCGCTCCGGCGTCCAGGTCGTCCGATTCACCCACGGCTCGGCGTGGACGCGCTCGGCGGGCAGCCGGTACCGGGCGATCGACCGAGACTCGATGGTCCGGCCGATGCACCTGCTCGAGATCGAGTGGCGGCCCTCGGCGGAGGACCTGGGGATCGCGCTCGAGACGGCCGCCGCCGCGGGCCGCCGGGAGCTGACGGGCCCGATGGCGGCAGCTGCGGCCGCGGCCACGGCGACGCCGTCGACCGCGGTGTCGCGGACCTCGGCCGCGGCCGCCGTCGCCGGAGCCGGGGTGGGGGAGCCGCATGCGGCCGACGTCGAGCCCGCCGACGCGGCGGCGATCGAGGCGGTGTCGACGCGGCTCGCCGCTGCGCCCACGACCTGCCTGCTGCGGATCTTCGACCACGGCATCGGCGTGCTCGAGCTCGACGTGCCGATCCCGTCCGCCCACCTCGCCGGGAGCGAGGCGACGGGCGCCGTCGAGGCCCGGCTCGACGCCCTCCAGCACCTCGGCATCCACCTCGCCGAGCGTCTGGCCGAGCAGCTCCACGCGGCGGTGGTCGATCCGCTGCTCGCGTGGCTGCGGGGGCGCGAGGCGGATGTCGGCGCCTTCCTGCACCCGTCGCCGGCGACGAGCGACGAGGCGGCCGGGCGGGGGACGCCGGCGATGTGGGTGACGCGGACGCTCGTGCTCCATGCCTCTGGCGCGGCGATCGCCGGCGAGGAGTCCGCGGCCGGGCTCGACGACGCGACGCGGCGCCGCGTGGTCGAGCACTGGATCAAGGACGTCACCGACGACGAGCGTGGGCGCTGCGACTGGCACGGCGATCGCGCGGCGGTCAGTACCAGCTGGCTCAACTACGTGTTCGCCGAGGAGAGTCATCCGGGGCCCTATCCGTCCCGCGGCTGGGCGGTCGCGCCCGGTGGAGACGGCAGGGTGGCCGTCGCCGAGCCCTTCTGCATGCCGTGGCGGGCCGTGGTCGTCGCCCAGGCCCGGTACGCGGCCTTCGACCGCCTGCTCGGCAAGCTCTCGCGGATCCTCGCGGTCTCGGTGGCGGGGGAGCGCCGGCGACGCATCCGGACGGTCAAGGCCGAGCTCGACGCGGCGATCCGCGATGCCCGGACGCTCGCGATGGACGTCGACGAGCAGGCGAAGTACCAGTCGCCTCGCGTCGCGGCCCGCGTGGACGCCATGCTGGCGGGCTGGCGCTTCGAGGAGCGGCTCCGACGCCGCGTCGACGAGCTCATCGACGACTGCACCGAGCGTCTCTCGGACCTGCACGGCCGGGCGCTGGAGCAGTCGTCGGTCTACACGGATCTCATCCTGCTCGCGATCGGCATCACCGCCGTGTTCGAGGTGTTCCTCACGCTCTCGGAGTACGGCCGAACGATGTCGGCCGATCCCGATCTCTCGGTCTACGACCGCACCTCGTGGCTCAACGTGGCGGCGTGGGTCGGCGGCAGCTCGACCGACGTCATCCTGTTCGCGTCCGCGGTGCTCTCGCTCGGCCTGGTGCTGCTGTACGCGTGGTTCCGGGCCGTGCGATCCCGGATCTGAACCCGCGGTACGGGAGACCCGGATGCCCGCGGACGTCGGGACGCCGGGGCGTCGTCCGGTGGCGCTACCGTGCACCGGAGGTCCGCGGCATGGTGGCCATCCTCTCGCTCGTCATCGTGCTCGTGGTCTCGCTCGTGATCGTGCGGGTGGCGACGGTGGCCCTCACGCTCACCGGCGTGTCGCGCGAGATGGCCCGCTTCCAGGCCCGCTCGGCGTTCACCGGGGCCGGATTCACCACCGACGAGTCCGAGCGGATGGTGGGGCATCCGGTGCGGCGGCGGATCATCCTGCTCCTGATGCTGCTCGGCAACGCCGGCATCGTGACCGCGGTGTCGTCCCTGATCCTCTCGTTCACCGGCACCGGCGAGGCCGAGGGCGTGATCGACTCGGTGTGGGCCCGGGTGGCCCTGCTCGCGGTCGCCCTCGTGACGCTCATGGCGATCTCGCACAGCGGGTGGGTGGACCGGTGGATGCAGCGGTGGATCGAGTGGGCCCTGCAGCGCTGGACGCGGCTGGACGTCCGCGACTACTCCTCGCTGCTGCGGCTCACGGGCGACTACATGGTGAGCGAGCTGAGCGTGAAGGAGGACGACTGGCTCGCCGGGCGGACCCTGCGGCAGCTGTCACTGCCCAACGAGGGGGTGCTCGTCCTCGGCATCGAGCGCGGGGACGGGACTCGCTTCGTGGGCGCGCCGCGGCCGGACACCGAGCTCCGGCCGGGCGACACGCTGCTGCTGTACGGACGGTCCGGATCGTTCGAGGAGCTCGACCAGCGGCCCGCCGGCGCCGAGGGCAACCGCGCCCACGTGCAGGCGGTGGGTCGTCAGCGCGACATCGAGCGCGAGGAGGCGCAGCGCGAGGAAGCGGAGGAGGCCAGGGAGCGAGCAGCCGCCGAGGCCGCGCAGCGCGGCTCGGTGGACACGCGGCGCGAGACCGAGGCCGTGCGGGGCGGCTCCGCGGGCCCGCGGCGCGGCTCCGGGCATCCGCGGCGCGAGGCCGGGGGCGTGCGGCGCGGCGGCGCGCACCCTCGGCGCGGCGCGGCGGACACGCGGCGCGAGACCAAGACCGAGACCGAGACCAGGACCGGGGCCGAGGCGACCGGCGATGGGGGCCTGCCCGATGGACGCGATGCGGCGCCGCGGGACACTGGTCGCCTGTCGGACAGACGATGAGCCGTCGCTGGTGGCGACGCGTGCCGTTCGCGGCTCGCCGCCCACTGCTCGCCGCTCGTTGCCTGCCGGCCGCCCCGAGGAGGCCCCCGTGCTCAGGCAGCGACGCATTCCGGCGACGAACATCCTCGAGCTCGAGCTGGACGGCGACTTCAGTCGGGAGGACTTCGAGGACGCCGCCCGGGCCGTGGACGACATCATCGAGCAGGAGGGCTCGGCCCGCCTGATCGAGATCTTTCGGGACATCGGCCACCTGGAGCCCGCGGCGATCTGGGCCGAGATGAAGTGGGCGCCGGGGCACCTCTCGAGGCTCTCCCACGTCGCGGTCGTGGCCGACCGTCGCTGGATCGAGTGGATGGTCGGCCCGATCGCCGCACTCACCCCGATGCAGGTGAAGACCTTCCACCTCGACGAGATCGAGGAGGCACGGGAGTGGGTGCGCACGGGCGCCTGAGCGCGCGTCCGGCGCGCCCGGCGGATCCGCCACCACCGCGGCGATCCGGTCACGCGTTCCCCCGGGCGGCTCCCGATGCTCCGCACCGGTCTCGGCCGGTGCCGCTTCCCGACCGAGATCCCGATTCCGATCGTCCAACGACGTCGTAGCGTGATGGTGGTGGACCGGGTCCGTCGCCGGCGGTCGGCTCCCGATCGCGGTCCGGACCTCTCGGCGGGAAGGAGACCGGCTTCATGGTTCGCACGGCTGACGGCGACGAAGGACGCGGCGACGAGGCGGGATTCGGCGACGGCCGCCGCCGGCGCCGGGGCTCGCGCCCCAAGGCTCACGAGCTCACCCGATCGGAGGCGGACGAACGAGCCCGGGCGCTGCGGCGCGAGATCGCGCACCACGAGCACCGCTGCCGCGCCGGCGGATCGCCGGAGATCCCCGACGCGGTGTACGACGCGCTCAAGCGGGAGCTCGTCGCGGTCGAACGTCGCCATCGCGAGCTCTCGGCGCGAGGCAGTGGACGGCGCGGCCTCGACGCGGCGGCCGGGGACGGTCTCGAGACCGTTCGTCCCGAGGACCCGGTGCCGCGGCTCCCGCGAGGGCGCACCGGCGAGGCTGCGCACGCTCGGGCCCGGTCGCAGGATCGCGTCGGCACGTCGGTCGGTCGGGTGCCACGTCGCCCTCCGCCGGCCCCCGACCCCGGGTGAATCCCCACGACTCGGCCGAGCGGGCTCCCGGTGCGGTCTGGCGCCGGGCCACGATGCGCGCGGGGGCCGGGAGCCGCGAGCATGGCCTCGTCACGTCCCCGCGGGACGGGAGAGGCAGGCGCGGCGATGGCCACGGCGCATCGGCACGGCGGCCCCGGAGCCGGGGTCCTCAGGATCACGCTCTACGTGCTGGTGCCGGCGCTGGTGACGCTGACGGCGGCGATCGCGCGCCCCGCGACCGGCGGCGGGTACCTGCACGCGCTCGGGCTGCACGCCGGTCTGGCGGGAATCACGATCCTGGCCCTGCAGGTGATCCTGGCGGCGCGCTTCCGGTGGATCGAGCGGCCGTTCGGGCTCGACCAGATCCTTCGCTTCCACAAGGGCATGGCGATCCTCGGCGGGGTGCTCCTGCTGGCCCATCCGCTGCTGCTCGCCGCGGGCACCGGGCGCTGGAGCCTGCTCTGGAGCCCGGCGCAGCCGTGGACGATCTGGCTCGGCCGGGCCGCCGTGCTGCTGCTCGTGCTGACGATCGTCCTCTCGTGGTTCCGAGCGCGGATCGGGTTCGAGTTCCAGCGGTGGCGGTGGTCGCACAACGTCCTCGGGGTGGCGATCCTCGGGCTGGGATTCGCCCACAGCCTCGCGATCGGCAGCGACCTGCGGGAACCGGCGATGATCACGCTCTGGGTCGTGGGCGCCGCGATCGTGCTCGCGGTCCACGGATTCCACAAGATCGTGCGACCGATCCGGCTGCGACGTCGGGCCTGGTCCGTGGTGGCGGTCGAACCGGCGGTGCGGGACGTCACGACCGTCCGCCTCCGCCCGCCGGACGGCGGGGGCGGGCGAGATGGGCGGGACGGGCGCGGCGGGCCGGATCATCTGCCCGGCCAGTTCCACTTCGTCACGTTCCACGCCGCGAGTGACGAGCTGCCGACCGAGGAGCACCACTGGACGATCTCGTCCTCGCCCACCGAGGACGGAACCGTGAGCTCCACCATCAAGGCCTCCGGCGACTTCACCGCGAAGGTGCCGGCGCTGCGGGCCGGCGACACGGCGAGCGTCCTCGGACCCTACGGGCGTTTCACGCACGTGCTGCACCGGGACGAGGACGACGTTGTGATGATCGCCGGCGGCATCGGCGTGACGCCGATCCGGGCGATGATCCGGCACCTGCACGACACCGGATCGGACGCACGGGTGACGCTGGTGTACGCCAACCGCACCGAGGCCGACATCGCCTTCCGCGAGGAGCTCGAGCGGATCGCCGCGTCGGATCATCCGGACCTGACGGTCGTCCACGTGCTCAGCGACGCCGACGAGGCCTGGGCGGGCCGGCGCGGCTACGTGGACCGGTCCGTGCTGGAGGAGGTCTGCGGGACGCCCGAGGGCAAGGCGGTCTACCTCTGCGCGCCGCCGGCGATGACGGACCTGGTGACGAGGGACCTGCTGGCGTGGGGCGTCCCGCCGAGCCGGATCCACGGCGAGCGGTTCGCGCTCTGAGATCGAGGGAGGCGCGATGCGACGCACCCGGATCCTGGGACTGGTGGTGACGATCGTCGCGCTGTCGATCGTCGGCACCGCCGCGCTGGCAGCGGCGACGCGGGCGCTGCCGATGGCGGGGCCGGCCGGCGGCGCCGACGGGGCCGTGCTGGCGGTGCTGCTGCCCGCGGCGATCCTGCTCGTGGCGTCGGTCGCCGAGGTGCTCTGGGCCGTGGGGGAGCGGCCCGGCTGGCACCGAGCGGCCCGTCTCGCGGGCGGGATCGGGGTGGGCTTCCTCGTGCTCGTCGCGGCGGTCGAGTGGGGCGGCATCGCCGGGACGAGCGGAACCTCGCCCCTCGCCGCGGTGCACCGTGGCCTGCTCACCGCGGCGATGGTGGTCGGCCTCGCCGCGATCGGGGCCGGAGCGTGGAGCGAGCGACGGCCGGGTCCACGAAGCGAGTGGTCGTGGTGGGGCGGGCTGCTCGCCGCGACGTTCGTGAGCGGCGCGGCGGGGCTCTCGGCCGCGTCGCTGGTGGTGGGCTGGCCGGTGCAGGCCGGGGCGTCGGCGGGGGACAGCCGGGGCG
>CAYLNM010000070.1:0-21865 GCA_964385045.1 uncultured Isosphaeraceae bacterium | reverse complement strand
CCCCGAACGCCGCGGGCCCCGGCCGTGTCGACCGGGGCCCGCGGGGACGTCGGCGGGACCGGGGATGCCGGTCGCCGCGTTCGAGGCGTGCGGTGCCGTCAGGGCGTGTCGGCGAGGATCATGGCCTCGATGCACTGCTGGAGCTTCACCGGGTCGGCGCCGTACTTCTGGAGGCAGTCGGTGATGGACTGCGGGGGAAGCAGCTTCGAGCGGGAGCCGGAACGGCACGGCGGCGGGTCGAAGCACCAGTCCCAGTTGGCGAGCAGGGCCAGGAGGTCATCGAGGCCCGTCTGCCCGTCGTCGCCGACGAAGTCGGTCGGGCAGTCGCCGGAGCCGCAGGGTCCCCAGGCCGCGAGCAGCGGCACGAGGTCCTCCTGGAAGGTGACCCGTCGGTCGCCGTCGACGTCGCCGAGGCACGGGACGTCGCACTCCTCGGGCAGGGACGGGATCGCGAGGCTGGCCCGGCTCATGCCGATGTCGGCCCGGATCTCGAAGGCGTCGTCGATCCAGTTGAGGTTGCAGTCCTGGAGTGCGGGGTCGGGGGCGTCCCCGGCGAGCTCGCAGGCGTCGAGGACGAGGTCGCCGTCGTTGTCGTGGATCGGCAGGCTGCGGCGGATCTCCTCGGCGAGCTCGGTGATGATGAACGGGTCGCCGTCCTCGCGCGAGAAGGCGCGGCCACCCGTGCCGAGCAGCGGCTCGGCGGGCGGCGGGGGCGGGTCACGAAACTCCCCGGCGAGGCGTCGCATCTGCTCCGCGACGTCGTCCCGGAACTCGCCACCGGCTCCCTCGGCGAAGGCGAACTGGATCGGGAATGCGATCACGTCCTCGCAGCGGAGGAAGTCCCGCGCGGCGGTGATCGCGTCGATGTCGTCCTGGTCGCACGCGGTGGAGCTGTTCCAGCCGCACTCGTCGCCGATCGGGATCACGACGCGGAAGCGGGTCCGCCACGGATAGTCGCGGGCGACGATGGCCGTGGCCGCGGTCCACGACTCGGCGAAGTCGGGCGGCGAGTCGGAGGGGAAGCCGAGGCCGGACACGTCGCCGCCGAAGAGGCCGAACACCCCGTTCGGGTCGCTCGCACACGCGAAGTCCTCGTCGGCGACGAGGGCGAGCCGGTCCGAGCGGACCAGCACCTTCGTCGCGTCCGGATCGGCCGGATCGGCGAGCTCGTGCTCGATGTCCGTGATCAGCTGGCAGATCTCGCCGAACTTGGCGGACTGGGAGCCGGAGGCGTCCACGAGCCAGACGATCTCGACCGTGACGAGCTCGCACGTGTCGGGAATGCCGTTGCCGTCGCAGTCGATGCCGGGGACGCCGGTCTGGCAGTCATCGATGACCCCGTCACCGTTGCAGTCGAGCGACGGATCGGCGGCGAGCTCGCACGTGTCGGGAATGCCGTTGCCGTCGCAGTCGATGCCGGGTGCGCCGGTCTGGCAGGAATCGATGACGCCGTCGCCGTTGCAGTCGAGCGACGGGTCGTCGGCGATCTGGCAGGCATCGATGACCCCGTCGGTGTCGCAGTCCTCGGGCAGGGGATCGACCCAGTCGTAGACCGCACCGGCATCGGCCAGGCTGTCCGACGCCGCCGGCCATCCGACGAGGGCGGCGGCGGCGCTGCCCCCGATGCCCGGAGCGGCCGCGACCGCCGAGCCGAATCCGACCTCGAGGTCCTGGTCGGCGGTCTCGAGGATCGTGGCGGTGAGCGTCCACGTGGCGTCCGCCTGCCGGTCCAGCACCGCGACCTCGCCGATGGCCGGGGCGCCGGCGAAGAGGCGACCGCCGTGAAGCGCGACGGCGGCGCCGAAGTCGGCGTCGGCAGCGCACGTCGACTCCGCGAGGAGGGCGACGTCGGTCCACTGGCCGGCGATTCGCTCGGCGATGGTGACGGAGCCGCGGACGATGGGATTCTGGCAGCCGGAGCCGCCGTCGCAGCAGACGGCGTCGCGTGGTGCGCCGAGTGCCAGCACGTCCCCGTCGACGTCGACGGAGCCGCCGAACCGGATCTGCGACCCGGGCTGCCCCGCGAATCCGGCGACCGCACGCGGGGTGAAGAAGGCCGAGTCCTCGGGCCATGCCCCCGCCACGCGTTCGTAGACGTACGCCGCGCCGGGACCCGCAGGTCCGCCGAACACGTCGTCGTTGCCGAAGGGAGCGCCGACCACGAGCGTGTCGCCGTCGAGGGCGACGGCGGCGCCGAACTCGGCCCCGCTGGCCGACGGCGGACTCTCGAAGATGCCGGAGTAGCGACGGACGGACGCGGGATCGGTCGGCCAGACGGCGGGGTCGGTGGTGGTGAACAGGAAGACCTCGCCCGCGAACTCCCCCTCGAAGGACGGATCGTCGAGGTCCTCGCTGTTGCCGCCCGGGCACCCGACGGCCAGCGTCCACTCGCCGCCGACCTCGATCAGGTCCACGGACGCTCCGAAGCGGGCCTGCGGCTGGTCGCCGCCGGGTCGGACGATGCGCTGGCGGTGCACCCACTGCCCGCCGGTCCACTCGAAGATCGAGACCGAGCCGGCCTGGCTGAAGAGTCCGATCTGCCGGCCGGGGGCCCCGACGGCGAGGATGTCGCCCTCGATCGCGACGGCCGTGCCGAACTCGTCGGCGTCCTGTGGATCCAGATCCTCGAGCGGCGCCGCGTTCGGCAGGTCCAGCGACCAGGTGCCCGTGCTCGGATCGCGGCCGTAGGTCATGACGGCGCCGGGTCGCGCGACGTTGGGCGCGGGAAGGCCGGCCGCGGCGCGGAACCCCGCGGAGTCCACGGAGATCGCACTGCCGAGGCGATCGTCGGCCAGATCGCCCGCGTCGACGAGGAAGGCCGGGAGTGGACAGGACTGGGCGGTCGCGGGCGCCGCGATGGTGCTCCACGCGATGAGCCCGGCCCAGACGATGGTGGGTCGAGTCGGTCCTGAACGTGTGTGTGTGTGTGTGGCTTACGTTCGATGATGCGGCGCATGGCACGCCCCCTGGGAGTGATGGCCGATCAGCGTCTTCGCCGCCGGCCTCCTCGGAACATGACCCCGAGTGCGATCGCGATCGCCGCCCCCGGAGCCGGAACGATCTGGTACTCGTACGAGTCGAACACGGCGCGGAACGCGATGGTCCCGTCGCCGTACTCGATGCTTCGCTCGGTGGTGAAGTCGAAGAGGTCGAAGTCGATGGGGATGGCGTCGTCGGGGAGGACGTTGAAGCCGGTGAGTCTGAAGATCCCGCCCTCGAAGAAGTTGTCGGTCCAGACCCGGCGGACGACGACGTCGATCGACTGTGATCCGCCCCCGTGAAGCAGGTCGACCTCCATGTGCCCGATGTCCCGGGGAACGACGGCGATGCCGCCGTAGGAGATCTCGGCGGTGACGAGGTCGTAGATGCCGAGGCTCCCGTCAGGCACCTGATCCTCCTGCTCGACGTCGATGACGTAGGTGAAGGAGGCGGGATCACCGATCTCGACGCCGCCCCAGGGGTGGTCGGGGTTTTCGCCCCACTTCTGGGTGACGGTGGCGTGGAAGGTGAACTCGTAGAGCAGCTCGGCGTGGGCCGGGGCGGCGTGCAGCAGGGCGGCGGCGACGGCGAGGCCGGCGCCGGCGGCGGGGCACGTGACGCGGTGCGGACGGGTCATGGAGCGACCTCCTCGGACGTGGCGTGGGTTGGACATGTCCCCGGGCTCCCTCGGACGGCGTTCGCCTCGGGATCGAGGCTACCGGCGGGGCGTCGCGGCTCCAAGGAGAATCCGCATGCGTGAGGCCGCTCCCGAGCCCGGGGCGGTCCCGGTCTCGGGACGCGAGCCCCCGCCGTCACCGCCGCGCCCGCTCCACGAGCGCGGCGAGCTTCGTCTTCGGCAGCACCCGCTGGACCTGCCGACCGCGGCCGACGACGCGGGGGCCGGCGGGGCGATCGTCCCAGGCGGTGACGTCGCAGACGACCGTGGTGGCGTCCACCTCCACCGCCTCGGCGACCACCCGCACGGTGTGGCCGAGCGGGGCGGGAGCGACGTGGTCGATCGAGAGGTGGGCGCCGATGCCCTCCTCGTGGGGCTCGAGGTGCGGCACCAGCACCTTGCGGGCCGCGAGCTCCATGTGGTGGGCCATGGTCCACGTGCTGTAGACGCGGTGGACCACGACGCCGTCGAAGGCCGGGCACATGTCCTCGGTGACCGTGACCACGACCTCGGCGGTCGTGCCGATCGCGGGCGGGGGGTTCATGGCCGGCGAGTCTACCGCTGGCCTCGAACGTCGAGGGTCGCCGCGCCGGGCGGCTCGCGTCGTGGGAAGTCGAGGGCCGGGCGCGGGCCTCCAGGAAGGACCTCGAGCCGGAACCGGGGCCGCGGATCCCCGGCCCGTCGGCCGCGGACGACTACGATCGCCGCCCATGGCGCAGGCGCTCGGGCTGCTCATCCTGTTCTCCACCGCCGGCGGGCTGCTGCTCGCCGCGGTGGTCGCGTCGATCGCGATCGCGGCGGTGCGGCCTCGGCGCGAGACCGACGCCTGGGCCATCGCCCGGGGGCTGCCGGTCGAGCCCTCGGACCTCGGGCTCGAGTCCGAGACGTGGCGGCTGCGGCGGCCGGACGGAGCCGAGCTCGTCGCGTGGACGATCGCCACGCCGTCGCCGAGCGTGCGGCCGGGCGAGCCGCCTGCCCCGCGGATCCCGCTGCTGGTGCTGGCCCACGGCTGGTACCGCGGGCGGCGGTCCATGCTCGGCCGGCTCGGGCCGCTGCTCGCCCACGCCGAGCGGATCGTCCTCGTGGACGCCCGCGGGCACGGCGAGTCGGGGGGCCGCTCGAGCCTCGGGGCCCGCGAGGCGGCCGACCTGCTGGCGGTCGCGGAGGCGGCGGGGGCGGGGCCGGGGCGCCGGGCGGTCCTCGGCGGCTGGTCGCTCGGCGGCACCGCGGCCCTCGCGGCGGCGGGCGACCCCGCGGCCCGGGACGTGGTCGCGGGCGTGCTCGCGGTCGCGCCGGTCGTCGACCTCGGATCGGCGGTGGCGGCCCGCATGCGGCAGTTCGAGGCCGCCCCGTGGCTGCTGCTGCCGCCGGTGCGGCTCGTCCTCCGCCTGCTCGGGGCGTGGCCCGATCCTCCGGACCCGGCTGCGATCCGCTGTCCGGTGCTGGTGGTCCACGGGGAGGACGACCGGATCTGCCCGATCGCGGGCGTGCGGACGTTCGCGGCCGGCCTCCCGCACGGGCGGCTGCTCGCGGTGGCGGGCGCGGGGCACGACGAGCCCGAGCGGCACGAGCCCGAGGCCTTCGCGGCGGCGGTGGGCGAGCTGGTGGGGCGGGCGGTCGCCGCCCCGGCGGAATCGTGCTAGCGTCCGCCCCATGCCCAGCACCGCGAAGAAGAAGAAGACGTCGAAGAAGACCACCGGCCGCCGCGGGGCCGCCGCCGGCGCCGCTCCCGCCGTCCCGCCCCCCGGCACCACCCGCGTCGAGCGCGACTCGATGGGCGAGATGACGGTGCCGTCGCACGTCCTCTACGGGGCGACGACGCAGCGGGCGGTGCTGAACTTCCCGGTCAGCGGCCGGCCCGTCCCGGCCGCCGTGATCCGGGCCTTCGCCCTGCTCAAGAAGGCCTGCGCCGAGTCGAACCACGAGCTGAAGAAGCTCGACCAGCGGCGGACCCGGCTCGTCACCGCCGCGTGCGACACGATCGTCGCCGCGTGCGACGGGGCCGACAACGAGCTCACCGCCCACGGGCCGATGATGGACCACTTCCCGGTGGACGTCTTCCAGACCGGCTCGGGCACGAGCACGAACATGAACGTGAACGAGGTGGTCTCGAACCTCGCCTGCCTCGCCGCCGGGGCGGGCATCGGGGCCAAGGACCCGGTCCATCCCAACGACCACGTCAACATGGGCCAGTCGTCCAACGACACCTTCCCGACCGCCATGCAGGTCGCGGCCGCGGTCGCGATCCGCGAGGACCTGCTGCCGGCCCTCGGGCGGCTCGAGAAGGCCCTGTCGAAGAAGGCCCGCCGGTGGGACCGGATCGTCAAGATCGGCCGCACCCACCTCATGGACGCGACCCCGATCCGGCTCGGCCAGGAGTTCTCCGGCTACGCGGCCCAGGTCAGCCACGGCGTCCGCCGGGCCGAGGCGGCGATGGACGCCCTCGCCTCGAACCTGCCCATCGGCGGCACCGCGGTCGGCACCGGCATCAACACCCACCCGCGCTTCGGCGGCCTCGTGGCTCGCCGCCTCGCCCGGGCGACCCGCGTGAAGTTCGCCGAGGCCGACAACCACTTCGAGGCCCAGGCGACGCGCGACTGCGTGGTCGAGGCCTCGGCCGCCCTCCGCACCATCGCGGTCAGCCTGTCCAAGATCGCCAACGACATCCGGTGGCTCGGATCGGGCCCGCGGTGCGGCCTCTTCGAGCTCGCCCTCCCCGCGACGCAGCCGGGCTCGTCGATCATGCCCGGCAAGGTGAACCCCGTGATCTGCGAGTCGATCATGCAGGTCGCGGCCCAGGTGATCGGCAACGACCAGGCGGTGAGCATCGGCGGCCTCGGCGGCGTGGGCTCGCTGCTCGAGCTCAACGTGGCGATGCCGATGATGGCCGCCAACCTCCTCGACTCGATCGCGCTGCTGGCCAACGGCTCGGAGATGCTGGTCGACCGCTGCGTCGACGGGCTCGAGGTCAACCGCGAGATCGCCACCGGCACCGTCGAGCGCAGCCTGATGATGTGCACCTCGCTCGCCCCCGAGATCGGCTACGACGCGGCGGCGAAGGTGGCCAAGGAGGCCTTCCGCACCGGCCAGACGGTGCGGCAGTACGTCCTCGAGCACGGCCTGGTCGAGAAGGATCGTCTCGAGGAGCTGCTCGACCCGGCGTCGATGACCGAGCCGCACGCCTGAGGCGGGGGCGGTCGGCGACGCCGGCGGAGCCCGTGTACGCCCGCGCGGCACGGTCGCGCGGAGGTCCCGCGGTGGGCGGCGATCGGACGGGCATTCGATCGCCTGCGGTTCCGCCCGCCGGCGCGTGAGGTCCCCCCGAGGGTGGTATCCTTCGCCCCCGATGCGGCTGCTGGACCGACTGATCGTGCGCGAGCTCCTGCGCGCCGGCGCGCTCACCACGGGCGTGCTGGTGACGGTGATCGCGTTCGGGGCGGCGATCAAGCCCCTGTCGGACGACGACCTGTTCACGGTGGGGCAGGTCGCGACCTACATCGTGCTCGCGATGGTGCCGATGCTCCAGTTCGCGCTGCCGTTCGCGGCGGGCTTCGCGGGCACGATGAGCCTGCACCGCATGACCACCGACAACGAGATCCTCGCCGCCGCCGCGTCGGGGATCAGCTACCGGCGGCTGCTGGCGCCGGTGGTGGCCCTCGGGCTGGTCCTGACGCTGGTGATGGTGCTGCTGACGCAGACCGTGATCCCGCGGTTCTGGGGGCTGCTCGAGCAGACGGTGGCCAAGGACGTCACCGTCCTCTTCGAGCGGACGATCGGCTCCGGCGAGCCCTTCGTCCTCGGCGACCTGCAGGTCTGGGCCGACCGGATCGTGCGCGAGCCGGCCGAGGACGTCCCGGAGGGCGTGGACGCCCGGCTGCGGCTGTACGAGGTGGCGGTGGCCGACCTCGCCGCCGATGGCCGCGTCGCCACCGACGTGACCGCGAGCCAGGTGGCGATCGACGTCTACCGGCAGCCGGGCGAGACGATCCTGAGCCTGCGGATGGGCGAGGCGGTCGCGTTCCGGCCGGCCGACGGCATGCTCGCGTGGATGGAGCGGCCCGAGGCGGCGATCATCCGCATCCCCACCGACCTCCGCGACAGCCCGAAGCGGATGACGTTCTCCGAGCTGCTCGAGCTCCACGAGCGGCCGGACGAGCACGTGCGGATCCGCGGCGTGCGGCGGGACCTCGCCGAGACGATCCGGCTTGAGGACGCGGCCCGCACGATCGGCGAGCGGCTCGAGCGGTCGGGGGAGGCCGAGCTCGCGAGCCGGACGATGGGAAGCTACGTGGTCGAGAACGCCCGGCTCGAGGGACGGCGGCTCGTGCCCCGCGCCGGCGACGGGCTCATGGTCCGGCAGCTCGAGGGGGGCCGGGAGCGCCGGCTCTTCCGGGCCCGGTCGGCCGTGATCGCCGAGGATCCGGGGGCCGGCCTCGGCACGGTGACGAGCGGGCTGACGGTGGGCGAGCGCGAGCGGGTGGAGGATCTGCGGCTGCGGCTGGAGCTTGCCGACGTCCGCTGGTCCGACGCCGACGACGTCGAGACCGTCAACGTCCGCGAGACGGTGCCGCTCGAGGCCCTGCGCCTGCCCGGCTTCGACGACCGCGCGGTGCTGGAGATGGACGGCGCCGCCCTCGCGGCCCGCGTCGCGGCGGGCGAGTACTCGGGGGCGGTGACGGGCCGGCTGGCGAGCCTGGACGAGTGGGTGCGCGACCTGCAGCTGGAGATCCGGGCCCGCATGACCAGCCGCTTCGCGACCAGCCTCACCGCGCTGCTCCTGTTGCTGCTCGGGGCCACGCTCGCGATGTGGCGGCGGGGCGACACGCCGCTGACGATCTATCTCTACGCGTTCCTTCCGTCCGTGCTCGGCCTGATCCTGGTCTCCAGCGGCGAGCACCTCGTCCGGGACGCGGCGGTGGTTCAGGGATACGCCCTCATGTGGTCCGGCAACGCGGTGCTCGCTGGCATCATCGGCTGGGCCTTCCTCCGGCTGTCGCGCAACTGACCGTCCGGGACGCCGATGACGCTCCTCGATCGCCACATCCTCGCCCGGTTCCTGCTGAACTTCGCGATCCTCTTCGCGATCATGTTCGTGTTCGCGGCCGCGATCGATCTCGTCCTCGCCCTCGACGAGTTCGTGGAGGCGGCGGACCGGCTGGCCCCCGAGGACGCGAGCCCGGTCGATCGGCTGTGGCTGCTGCTGCGGCTCGCGGTCGACTTCCAGGCCCCGCGCGGCTTCCAGTTCTACGCGTTCCTGCACGGCATGCTCGCGATCGGGGCGATGGGCTTCACGCTGAGCCGGATGCACCGCCACCGCGAGCTGGTGGCGATGCTCTCGGCCGGCATCAGCATGCACCGCATCGCGATGCCGTTCGTGGTCGGGATGTTCGTGCTCGGGCTCGTGCAGCTGGTCAACCAGGAGCTCTTCCTGCCGCGGGTCGCCCCGCTGCTGATCCGCGGCCACGGTGAGATCGGGCAGCGCACGATCCAGGCCTTCCCGGTCGACTTCACCCGCGACGACCGGGGGGCGCTGCTGCAGGCGGCGGAGTTCGACCCCACCGCGGGCACGCTCACCGGCGTGACGATCCTCGAGCGCGACGAGCGGGGGCGCACCCGGCGCCGGATCACGGCGGACGCCGCGACGTGGGGCGCGGAGCCGGCAGCGGACGGCGACGGCGACGGCACCGTCACCGGCTGGCGGCTGGAGGGCGGCCGGGGGGTGCGGCTGGACGTGACCGCGGTGGCGGCGATGGAGGGATCGGGGGCCGGCGGCGGCGGCGGAGTCGGCGGGACGAGCCCGGCGGGGCCCGGAACGGGGGCGGGGGCGGGGCCAGGGCCGGTCGGCTCCCCCGGGATCGAGACCGGATCGATGCGGATGGAGCGGGAGGCGGCGGCGTTCTTCCCCACCAACCTCTCGCCCCGCGTGCTGGTGCTGCGGCGGCACGGGGCCTACGCCTCGATGCTCAGCCTGCGGCAGATCGAGGAGATCCTCGCCAGTCCGGGGGCGGTGGACCGCGAGTCGCTCATCCAGTCGCTCGCCCGCTACCGATGGAGCCGCTTCTCGTCGGTGATCGTCAACGTGCTGCTCATGTGGCTCGCGCTGCCGGCGTTCCTGCTCCGCGGACCGGCGAACCTGCTGCTGCGGTCGCTGCTCTGCGCGGGAATCACGCTCCCCGCGGTGATCGTGGCCGCGATCTTCATGCTGGTCACGATCCCCGGCTTCCCGCCCGCGGTGAGTGTCTTCGTCCCCGCGCTGGTGCTGGCCCCGGTGGTGCTGGCCCAGTGGCTGCGGGTGGAGACGTAGGGGGCGGGGACCGTCGGCCGGGCCCGGGGGGCCGGCGCACCGTGCGGTCGGCGCTCGCCGGCGCACCGGGGCCACGACCGCGTGGACGGGCTCCACGGTGGGCGTGCCCCGGGGATTCGGGGATCCGGAGGCGCCGCCTCGCCATCGCCGCGGCCGACGACTCAGGCGTCCGTCGATCGCGCCGCGGCCCGGCCCGCGAGCAGGCCGGCGGCGACGGCGGCTCCGGCGGCCACCGCCAGGCCCACGCCCGCGGCGGCCAGGTCGCCGTCGAGGGCGCCGCGGAGGCCGCTCGTGCACCACGTCAGCGGGTTCAGCCGCATGAGGCCGCCGAGCCACGGGGCGGCGGCGTCGGCGGGGAAGAACGCACCCGACAGCAGCCACAGCGGCATCAGCACCGTGTTCATGACCGCGTGGTACTCCGCCGACGTGCGGCAGCGCCAGGCGAAGGCGAGCCCGAGGCCGGAGATCGCGAGGCCGGTGCAGGCGAGGATCGCGAGGGCGAGCAGCAGGCCGGGCACGCCGGGCCCGTCGGCCACGAGCCAGGCCGCGGGCAGGAGCACCGCGGCCTGCGCGAGCCCGATCGCGGTGGCGCCGAGGCCGGGGCCGGCCGCGACCGCCCACCGCGGGACGGGGGCGACGAGGACCGCCTGCAGCCAGCCGTCGCGCCGGGCGTCGATGAGGGCGATGGCGGCGAAGATCGCGGTGAAGACGAGCACCAGCATCATCGCCCCCGGCAGGACGAAGGCCGCGTAGGAGCCCTCGAGCGCGGCCGGGCGGAAGGACTCGCCGACGCCGCTGCCGAGGAACGCGAGCATCATCAGCGGCGTGCCGACGCCGGCGGCGAGGCGGGCGGGCTGCCGCAGGAAGCGGACGATCTCGCGGCGGGCGAGCAGCGACACGACCAGTCCGGGGGAGATCGGCGGTGCCGAGGTGGCGGTGTCGGCGTCGTGGGCGGATGCGGGCTTGGCGGCGGCGGCGGCGGCGGCGACGGACGCGGGCGTGGGCGTGGGCCCGGGCCCGGTGGCGCCGCCGGGCCCGGGCGGGAGCGGGGTGGAGCGGGTCACGGGGCGGGCTCCGAGGCGGGGGACGGGGGGCGCGCGGTGCGCTCGTCGGATGGCCCGAGGCCGCGGACCGGCATGCCGCCGGCGAGGGCCGGAGCGGTCTCCCCGGTCCCGCCGGCCCCGCCGGCGGCGTCCGCCTCGCTCCCGGCACCCGCGAGTACGCGGCCGGTGCGGGCCTCGAACGCGTCGGCGAGGGTCGGGGGAGCCACGTGCACGGGGACGCCCGCGGCCACGAGCCGGCCGACGAGCTCGACGTCGTTGGCCGACGAGTCGTCCTCCGCCCCCGCGTCGAGCGGACGCCACCAGCCGCCGGCCCCGCGCTGCCACGGACCCGGCCACGGCGCGGGATCGAACCCGGCGTCGGGCACGGTGAGCCGGCGGGCGCCGAGCCCGGCGCGAAGCTGCGCCGGCGGCCCGTCCGCCACGATGCGGCCGCGATCCATGAGCACCACGCGATCCATCGGCTCGGCCTCGTCCACGAGGTGCGTGCTCAGGAGCATCGCCGGCCGCCGCGCCGCCCGCTCGGCCGCGAGCGTCTCGAGGAAGCGGTGCCGGGCCGCCGGATCGAGGCCGGTGGTCGGCTCGTCGAGCAGGAGCACGGCGGGGTCGGCGAGCAGGGCCCGCACCAGGTCCACCCGCCGCTGCTGCCCGCCCGAGAGACGCCCCGCCCGGACCGCGGCGAGCTCGCCGAGTCCGGCCGCGTCCAGCCGGTCGCGGGCCCGCGATGCGGCCTCGGCGGCGGGGAGTCCGGCGAGTCGGCCCGCATCGCGGAGGTTCTCGTGCACGGTGACGAAGGGATCGAGGGCGACGGACTGGAAGACGACGCCGAGCCGGGCGCGGCCGCCGCGGACCGCCACGCGGCCCGCCCCCGGCGACCGCAGGCCGGCGAGGATCGACATCAGCGTGCTCTTGCCGCTGCCGTTGGGGCCGAGGAGGGCGACCGCCTCTCCCGGCGCGACCCGCAGGTCCACGCCGTCGACCGCGTGCGTGCGGCGGGCCGAGTCGCCGCGACCCGACGACCCGGCCGCCCGGCCGCCGCTCCGCCGGCCCCGCCCCGGCCTCGCCGTCGGGTAGCGATACCGCACGCCGGTCGCCTCGATGGCGGGGACGTCGGGGGTGGGGGTCGGCGCGTCGGTCATGACGCGGCGATCATACGGGTGCGGGCGATCCGGCCCCGCCGCCGCGACCGGACGCCGCGCGGGCGGTCCGGGCCGTCCACGCCCGACCGCACCTGCAGGGAGACCGCCGCCGTGCCGAATCCGCGACACCACGCCGAGGAGCTCGTCGTCGACACCCCGGGCGAGGGCCTGCACGAGTGCACGGACCGCGTGGCCGCGGTCGTCCGGACCGCGGGCGTGCGGACCGGGACCTGCACCGTCTTCATCCGGCACACCTCGGCGAGCCTCACGATCCAGGAGAACGCCGACCCGTCGGCCCGCCGCGATCTCGAGCGGTGGCTCGCCCGCCTCGCGCCGCCCGGCGACGCCCTCTACACGCACACCGCCGAGGGGCCGGACGACATGCCCTCGCACATCCGGGCCGCCCTGACCGACGTGAGCCTCACGATCCCGGTGATGGACGGCCGCCTCGCCCTCGGCACGTGGCAGGGCATCCACGTCTGGGAGCACCGGACGCGCCCGCACCGGCGGCGCGTGGCGGTCGTCGTCGCGGGCGAGGCCGGCTGAGGCGCGGCCGCGGCGGTGGCCGGGCGGCGACCGCGGTCGGGCCGGGAGCCTCAGGCCCCGGCCGGCTCCTTCCACTTGACGTTGCACCCGAGGCTGGGGGTCTGCTCGGCCGGCGGCTCCTCGCCCGCGACCAGTCGCTCGACCGCCGCCCGCACGTCGGCCCCCGTCACCGGGGCGTCGTTCCCGGGGCGACTGTCGTCGAGCTGCCCGCGGTAGAAGAGGCGACCGTCGCCGTCGTAGAGGAAGAAGTCCGGCGTGCAGGCGGCGTGGAACGCCCGGGCGACCTCCTGGGTGACGTCCACGAGCGACACGAACTCGTAGCCCCGCGCCGCCGCCTCCTCGACGATCCGCTGGGGTGCGTCGTCGGGGTGCTTCTCGAAGTCGTTGGAGTGGATGGCCACCACGTTGACGCCCTTCTTCGGCAGGTCGCGGCCGAGGCGGGCGAGCTCCGCGGCCACGTGCTTCACGAACGGGCAGTGGTTGCAGATGAACATCACGAGCAGCCCGTGCTCGCCCACGAGCTTCGACGACTCGTGCTCGGTGCCGGAGGGATCGGCGAGGCTGAAGGCGGGCATCGGGGTCCCGAGGGGGACCATCTCGGACGGGGTCGCGGCCATGGCGGTCTCCGGGGCAGGGAGGACGTGGATCCGGGGCGGCACGGGGGTCGCGCGCCTCCCCGGCGGCGCGATGCTACGTCGGGCCGCGGTCCGGGGGGACGGGGACGCCCCCCGGAGGCATCGTGCCCCGCCGTCCGCGCGAACGCATCCTGGACGCGGAGGAATGCGAGCGGCTGCATCCGCGCGGCCCCGGGCCGCGGACACCTCCGGGGAGCGTCGGCCCCGCGTGCCGCCGGTGCCCGGTGCTCGCCGCGGGCGATAGGCTCGTCCCGGCTCACCCGCCGCCGTCCCTCCCGCACGGGTCCACCAGGTCCCACCCGGGCCTGCGCCGTCCCCGCCCGTCCCCGCCCGTCCCGCCCCGAGCCGGAGCGTCATCCGTGCCCCACCCGAGTGAACCCCGCCCGCGGCTCCGCCCGCGACGCCGTCCGCGACGCCGTCCGCCGATCGGCGGCGCGTTCGTGGCCGCGACCCTCGCCGTGGGCCTGGCCGCGCCCCTCGCGTCGGCGACCGATCGCCCGCGGCTGCCCGCCCCCGGCGGCGAGCCCGAGGCCGGCTCGACGTTCTTCTTCTTCGACACCACGCAGTTCCTCGACTTCGACTTCCCGTTCTTCCCGACCCACTCCGCCCTCGGCGACCTCGACGCCGACGGCGCTCCCGAGCTGGTGGTCACGGGGCGCAACGGCGAGGGCGTGATCGCGATCTTCCCGGGGGTCGCCGGCAGCGGCGGGCCGTTCGGGCCGCCCGAGCTGCTCTCGATCGGGGCCCAGACGAACTCGGTCGCCCTGCACGACCTCGACGGCGACGGCGTCCTCGACATGGTCCTCGGCATCCGGGCCCGGCCCGGACGGGTCGCGATCCTCGACGGCGTCGGCGACGGGACGTTCTCGGGGCGCCGCGACGTCTCCCTGGTGCGCGACGCGGCCGAGGCGCGGGTCACCGACGTCGACGGCGACGGCGATCCCGACATCGTCGCCTGCGTCTACGGGTCCGGCGACGCGGCGATCCTGCTCAACGACGGGGCCGGCGGCTTCTCCCCGCCGCGGTCGATTCCACTCGGCCTCGCCCTCCGCGCCCCGGCCCGCCCGTTCTGGGTGGAGTCGGGCGACCTCGACGGCGACGCCGTTCCCGAGCTCGTGTACAGCCTCGCCGGCTCGGGTCACCTCGCGATCCTGCCCGGTGGGGAGGGGCCGGACGGCACGCCGGGGCCGGCCCGGCGGCTGGATCTCGGGACGCCGACCGGCATCGACCTCGTGGACGCGGACGACGACGGCGATCTCGACATCTACACCGCGACGTGGGATTCCCCGGACGGCATGCTCACCGTGCTCGAGAACGACGGGGCCGCCGGGTTCACCCGGCTCGACCTGCCCGTCGACGGGTTCTTCCTCTGGGAGGTGCTCGCCGCCGACCTGAACGGGGACGGCCGCGACGAGGCGCTGATCACCGAGGCGGTCACCGGCCAGTTCATCGTGTTCGAGAATCAGTCCACGCCGGCCGGCGTCGCCTTCGCCACGCCCCAGCCGTTCGTGATCGGCGACTTCCCGTGGCACGTGCTGCCCGCCGACCTCGACGGCGACTGCGACATCGACCTCGTCGCCCTCGACATCGCGAATCACCGCGTGCAGCTGCTGATCAACCTGACCGAGCAGCAGGGCGGCTGTGCCGCGACCGACCTCGACGGCGACGGGCGGACCGGCGTGTCCGACCTGCTGCTGGTGCTCGAGGCGTGGGGCGACGGCGGAGGCCCGGCCGACCTGGACCGCGACGGAACGGTGGGGCCGCTGGATCTGGCACGGGTGGCCGGCACCCGGGAGGCGGGGCGATGAGCATGCGACGACGAGGACTCGGGATCCGTGGCCTCGCCGCGGCCGTCGGTGCCGGGGCGGTGGCGATCATCGCCGCCGGACTCCCGGCGCCGGGCGGGTCCGCGACGGCGGGGGCGGCCGAGACGGCCGGTGATGAGGCTCCGGTGACGTCGGCGGCCCGGGCCGGGTCGGCCGTCTCGCCGGCGGACGGCGGCGAGGTGTCGCAGATGGCCCCGCGTCCGGCGCCCGGGACCACGGCGGCGAGCGCGGCGGCCGACGACGGGCCGCCACTCGACGACGAACGCGGCTGCGCGCCCGGCGCCGGCGACTGCTTCACCGCCCACGGCGGGCCGGGCTGCGAGTGGGGGCCGTGCTGCGAGCTCGTGTGCGCCGTGATGCCCGAGTGCTGCACGAACGGCTGGGACGAGCTCTGCGCCGAGATGGCCGCCGACCTGTGCGAGCGGCCGCCGGCGTGTCGCACGGCCCTGCACGACTGCGGCGACGTCGACAAGGATGCCGGCTGCGGCGACCGCGGCTGCTGCGAGCTCGTGTGCGCCATCGACCCCTTCTGCTGCTCGCGGAGCTGGGACCGACTCTGCGTGAGCGCGGCCCTCGAGACGTGCGGGGTGGGCGAGTGCGTGATCACGGTCTCGACCGCCCTCGACGAGGCCGAGTCCTGCGGCGAGCCGATCAACGACGGCTGCGACCAGCCCGACGGCTTCGCGGCGAGCAGCATCGCGCTCGGCGAGTCGATCGACGGCCGCACCTTCGCCAACGGCCGCCGCGACGTGGACTGGTACGCGGTCGACCTCGGGAGCCAGGCGGCCGTGGCCCGCGTCCAGGCCGCGTTCCCGGCCGAGGTGTCCCTCGTGGTGGGCGACTGCGCGGGCGGCTTCACCGCGGTCGACGCGATCGCGGTGCGGGCGTGCGACGACGGCACGCTCACGGTGCCCGCGGGCATCGGTCCCGCGTGGATCGTGATCGCGCCGGGGCGGACCGGGGCCCCGATCCTCCGCGGCATCCCGTGCACCGACGTCGACGACCCGCCGGTGCGAACCTTCGGCGACCGGTACGTGCTGTCGTTGCGGGTGCCGGACCGACGCGAGGGCTGACCGCGCCGCCCGTCGGGTCACGGTCGCCGGGTCGCCCGCCGGCGCCGCCGCGGCGCGGCGGACGCCCCCGCGGCGCACCGCCGAGCTCGTCGCGGACCCGCCTCCGGGGCACCCGCGGGCGCCTCGCGATCACCTCCGGACCCACCCGGAGGACCCGGGGCCGCCGCCATCACCCCGAGCGAACGGGCAGGATGCGGCCGCGCCCCGGATCGGGCGTCACCCAGTCGACCTGCCCGAGCCCGAGCAGCGAGCCGGTGGCGAACGCGAGGTCGACCTGGGCGATCTCGTAGTCGGTGACCGCCTGGATCTCGCGGAACTGGGCGACGGCGAGCTGCGACTGGGCGTCGAGGACGTCGGTGCTGGTGCGGGCCCCGACCTCGAACTGCCGCTGCTCGGCCTCGAGCGTGCGGCTCGCGGCGAGGACCTCGCGGCGGGCGGCGAGGATCCGGAGCCACGACTCCCGCAGGGTGTCGGCCGCGTCGAGGACCTCCTGCCGGATCGCCACCACCCGCTGCTCCTTCGTGGCCAGCCGCTGCACCCGGGTGAGCAGGGCCTGGCGAAAGCGGCTCTCGGCCGCCTCGTTGCCGATCGGCACCTGTGCCGTCAGCCCCACCGTCCAGTCGTCGAAGGTCCGCGGCGGCAGCTGGTCGAAGGCGTCGGCGTACGAACCGCCGAGGCCGCTGACGTTGTAGGTGTAGTCGAGGGTGAGCAGCGGCAGCCGCTGGTTGCGGCGGAGGTCGATCGTCCGCTGGTCGATCGCGAGCTGCAGCTCGAGCTCGAGCATCTCCATGCGGCGCTCGAGGGCCAGCTGCACCAGCCGGCGGCGGTCGAGCTCCAGGCCCACCGGGGCGGGCTCGGTCGCGGGGTCGATCCGCGTGTCGCCCTCGAGCGGCAGGCCGGGGAGGCCCATGATCCGCTTGAGCTCGCGGCGGGTGCGGCGCAGCTGGTTGTCGGCCACGATCACCGCCTCGACCCGCTCGGCCACGCCCGACTCGGCCCGCAGGATCTCGACCTCGGCCGCGTCGCCCGCCCGGACCCGCCGCGCGGCCCGCTCGGCCTGGGCCCGGGCGAGCTCGAGCTGCTGCACCGTCACCTCGAGGTTGCGGCGGGCCGCGTAGTGGGCCCAGTACGCCCGATCGGCGGCGGCGAGGACGCGGATCGCCTCGAGCCGGGAGAGGGCGGCGGTCCGGTCGGCCTCGAGCTGGGCCACCCGCAGCGAGAACGTGGTGACGTCCTGCCCGGCGTTCCGCAGGAGGGGATGGCTGATCGTGAACCGTGCGTCGGCGTTCACGGCCGGGTTCAGCAGGGAGAACGGGTTGTCGACCTCCTGCTCGCTCACCGGCAGGGCGAGGGCGATCGAGCCGCCGGTGTTCAGCGGCACGCTGAGACCGACCTCGGCCGCGAAGGTCTCGGCCTGGGCCGACTCGGTGGCGAGGGCCACCGGCTGGTCGGTGCGCGACCACCGCACCGAGCCGTCGAAGACCGCCTCGAAGGCGGCCGCCTCCTCGCGGACCCGCTCGAGGGCGGTCGACGGGTTCACCCGCTCCACCCGCAGGTCGAGGTTGTGCTCGAGGGCGGCGGCCCGGACGTCGGCGAGCGAGATCGCCTCCACCGGGCGGGCCGGACCCTCCGCCGGGTCGTCGGCGAACCGTTCGGCCTCGAGCCGGCGGTCGAGTCGCCGCACGCCGTCCTCGACCGACTCGGGCTCCTCGGTCGCCCAGCGGCGGGGCTGCTCGGTCGCGATGGTCGCCAGGTCGTCGGCCTGCGACCGCCATCCGGTGTCGGGGGTGCCGAAGGGCGAGGCGCATCCGCCGGTCGCCGCCGCCAGCCCGCCCGTGAGCAGCACCGCCGTCGCCGCGCGGATGCGTTTCCGCCGCGGCCCCGCGGTCCCGCCCCCCGGCCGCGAGCCGGCGGCTCGCCGCCGCGCGCCGGGCCCTCCGCTCGCCGCGTGCGCCGCGTTCGCGGCCCCCGCCGCTTCCGCCGTCCGTCGTTCGTCCACGTCGTGCGTCACTCCGATCGCAGGGCCTCGATGGGGTCGAGGCGGGCCGCCTTGAGCGCCGGGAAGATGCCGAAGATCACGCCCACGCCGGCGCTGAAGCCGAAGGCCATCGCCACCGCCCAGCCCGGCACCTCGGCCTCGGCGAGGCCGTTCTCGGGCAGCGTCATCAGGAAGGCGAAGGTCTGGCCGAAGGCGAGGCCGATGAGACCGCCCAGCACCGAGAGCGTGATCGCCTCGAGCAGGAACTGCACCAGGATCGCCCGCGGGGTCGCCCCGACCGCCTTGCGGAGCCCGATCTCCCGGGTGCGCTCGCTCACCGAGACGAGCATGATGTTCATGATGCCGATGCCGCCCACGAGGAGGCTGATGGCCACGATGCCGCCCGCCACCGCGGTGATGCCGGCCGCGAGCCGCTTGAACTGGTCGATGAACTGGTCGATCGGCTGCACGCGGAAGGTGTCGGGCTCCTCCGGCCCGAGCCGCCGCAGGTTCCGCAGCACGAACGTCGCCTCCGCCCGGGCCTCCTCGGCCAGCTGCGGGTCGGCGACCTGGGCGGTGATGAAGAAGAAGAAGCTCCGGTCCATCATCGCCGCCATCGACGAGAACGGGATCAGCACCTCGGCCAGCGAGTCCGGCCCGAAGTCGAGCGTCGTCTCGAGCGTCTCCACCACGCCGATCACGGTGAAGCGGCGGCGGTCGATCAGGATGACCTCGCCCACCGGCTCGAGCGGCAGGTCGAGCTCCGCGATCGCCTCCTCGCTCACGAGGCAGACCTGCTGGGCCTTCTCCTCGTCGGTCGGCGTGAACGGCCGTCCCTGCAGCACCGACCGTCGCTCGATGTCGTGCCACGTCGGCCAGATGCCCTTCACGGTCACGCCCGCCACCTCGCGCTCGCCGTAGCGCACCGCCATCGTCCGGTCGGCGGTGGGGGTCAGGGCGACGATCGACGGACAGTGCTCCTGCAGGGCCGCGAGCTCGGTCTGCTTCAGCCGCACCTCGGACCAGGGGTAGCGGTCGCGGGGCACGTCGTCGGGCCGGTCGGGGAAGATGAAGACCTTGTTCGCCCCGATCGTCTCGAACTCGCTGAGGACGAGCGTGCGGAGGCCGGTGAGGGCGGCGATCACCGCGGTCACCGACGCCACGCCGATGATGATGCCGAGCGTGGTCAGGAACGATCGCAGCAGGTTCGCCCGGATCTGGCCGAGGGCGAGGCTGACCGCGCTGAGGATGAAGACGAAGGGCGTCAGCACGGCGGGCCTCCGGCCGGCTCGTCCGCGGTGCGGGTGGCCGCCCCGCCGTGGTCCGCGTCGCCCGCCGGGCTCGCCCGGTGGCCGGCGTCCGCCGAGCCCGCCGCGCCCGTCGCGCCGCCCGCGCCCGCGGCGCCGCCCGCGCCCGCGGCGCCGCCCGCGCCCGCCGCGCCGCCCGTGCCCGCCGCGCCGCCCGTGCCCACCGCCCCCACCGGCTCCCCGCGGGCTTCGGCGAGCACGTCGGCCGGGGCCACCGCGGTTCCGCCGCCCGCGAGCACGCGGCGCACCGACGGGTCCTCGTGGGCCGGGCCGTCGGAGACGACCTCGCCGTCGGCGAGCCGCACGACCCGCTTCGTCCACGCCGCCACGTCGTCCTCGTGGGTGACGATGACGACCGTCTGGCCGCCGCGGTGCAGGGCGCGGAAGAGCGTCATGATCTCGTGCGTCGTGGTCGAGTCGAGGTTGCCGGTGGGCTCGTCGGCGAGCAGCATCGCGGGCTCGTTGAGCAGGGCGCGGGCGATCGCGACCCGCTGCTTCTGGCCGCCGGAGAGCTGGTTCGGGCGGTGGTGCATGCGGTCGCCGAGGCCGACCCGCTCGAGGGCGGCCCGGGCGGCTCGGCGGCGGCCGAACCAGCCGCGGCCGGCGTAGACCCGCGGCAGCTCGACGTTCTGCAGGGCGGTGGCCCGCGGCAGCAGCTCGAAGCTCTGGAAGACGAAGCCGATCCGCTTGTTCCGCACCCGGGCGAGCTCGCGCGGCGAGAGCCCGCTGACGTCGCGGCCGTCGAGCTCGTACGTGCCGTCCGTCGCCCGGTCGAGGCAGCCGAGGATGTTCATCAGGGTGCTCTTGCCCGAGCCCGAGCTGCCCATGATCGCGACGAACTCGTTCTCGGCGACCTCGAGATCGACGCCGCGCAGGGCGTGGATCGTCTCGACGCCGACGGTGTAGGTCCGCCAGAGGTTCCGCGTCCGGATGATCATCCGCCCGCGACCTCGCCCGACCCCGCCGCGGCCCCGGCTCCGGTCCCGGCTCCGGCCCCGGCTCCGGCCCCGGCTCCGGATTCGGCCTCGGCCACGGCGGGCTCGCCGGCCTCCGCATCGCCGCCCTCGGTCGCGTCGTCCGCGCCCTCGAGCCGGACCGTGTCGCCGTCCCGAAGCCCCTCGAGCACGCTGAACGGCCCGACGATGACGTCCGCCCCCGCCTCGAGCCCGGCGTGCACGACCCGGTGCGTCAGGTCGCTCGGCCCCGCCTCCACCGGCGTCGCCCGGGCCACGCCGTCCTCGTGGCGGAAGACGACGAGCGTGCTCCGCCGGGTCCGGTCGACCAGCGGGTGCTCGCGGACCTCCCGCGGCAGGACGTCGAGCTCGCGGGAGACGATCGCCTGGTACGGCACCGCGAGGTCCTCGTGCTCGGCGATCCGGATCTCGGCGTTGGCGAGGTGGCCCGAGCGGAGCTCGACGCCGTCGAGGTCGAGCTCGATCTCGGTGCTGAAGAAGCCGCCGTTGGCCGACGCGGTCCGCTGCAGGGCGATGCGGCGGACGGTGCCGCGGAAGACGCGGTCGGGATAGCCGTTGACGTGGACGTCCGCGACCTGGCCGACGGCGACCCGCGCGACGTCGCTCTCGGCGACCTCGGCGTTCTGCACCATGCGGCGCAGGTCGGCGATCGTCATGAGCACCGTGCCCGGCTGCGTGGTCGAGCCGGTGACGACCTCGCCGGGGTCCACGTTCAGCTGGGTGATCCGGCCGTCGCGGGGCGCGAGGATGACGGTGTTGGAGAGGCTCGCCTCCGCCCGCTGGATCTCGGCCTCGTCCACCAGCAGGGAGCTCTCGAGCTGGGCGAGGCCCTGCCGGGCGGCGCCGAGCTCGGTCTCGAGATCGTCCACCCGCTCGAGGGCCTGATCGAGCTCCCGCCGCGGCACGTCCCCGGAGTCGAACAGCGACTGCACCCGCTCGAGGTCACGGCGCGCGAACGCGAGCCGCGACTCGACGCCGGCGAGCCGCACCTGCTCGGCCCGGATCTGGGCCCGGCGCCCGTCGCGGGTGGCCTGCCGGGCCTTGAGCGAGGCCTCGAGCTGGGACCCGTCGAGACGGGCGAGGAGCTGGCCCTCGGTCACCGCGTCGCCCTCCTGCACCGGCAGCTCGACGATGCGGGCCGAGACCTCGGCCTTGACCTCCACCGCGAAGAGCGGCCGGACCTCGCCGGGGGCGGAGACGGTCTCCACCACCTCGCGGACCGCGGCCGGCTCGATCCGGACCTCGGTGCCGGCCTCGCCGCCGCCGGCGAGCCGGTCGCGGATGGCGGGACCGCCGACGGCGACGACCCCCGCCGCCACGAGCAGGAGCACGACGAGGACCGTGGCGAGCGTCTTCACGAGGGGGCT
>CAYLNM010000069.1:0-22155 GCA_964385045.1 uncultured Isosphaeraceae bacterium | reverse complement strand
GCCGCGTCGGCGGCCAGGCCCCGGGCCACCGCCCCCGCGGCGCCGTCGTCCGGGCCCTCGCCGAGCGCGGCGACCTCCGGCCGCGCCGACCGGGCGGCCTCGACCGTGTGCGCCGTGAGACCGGGGCACGCCGCCCCGGCTCCCGTGACCCGCACGCGCACCCGCGAGGCGGGCCCGAACTCCTGCTCCACGTACGCGAGCGACCGCATCGCCTCGGCCGCCAGCCGCTCGGCGTGCCCCGCCACCAGCTCCGCCCGCAGGCGATCGAGCTCCGGATCCGGGGCCGGGTCGTCGTCCGTGGGATCGAGCGCCGCGATGCACTCGGACGTCGCCAGCCCGTGCGCGGCCAGGCTCGCGGCCGCCCCGCCCAGCCCCAGCTCGGGCAGGACGCGCATCGAGGCGAACGCCCCGTCGCGGCGGACGAGGAGCTCGGTCGACCGCCAGCCGGCCACGAGCAGGAGATCGATCGCCGCGTCCCCGTCCGCGGCCCGGGGGGGCGGCGCGGCGACGTCCGGTCCCTCCGCGGACGCCGCCGCCGCGAGCCCGGCCGTGGTCAGGTGCGCGACGTCGAGCCGCGCCTCGGCCGCGGCCGCGAGCAGCGGCTCGAGCTCCGCCGTGCGGCAGCCGATCGCGAGCGTCCGCCGTCCGCCGCCGCGGGCCGCCGGCAGCGGCACGACGTCCACCACGAGCCGGTCCGGCGTCGTGCGGTGCATCGCGGCCAGCTCGACCCGGGCGAGCTCGGCCAGTGGCGCCCCCGACTCCGGGGGCGGCAGCTCCAGCGTCTCCAGCAGCAGGCGGGATCCCGGCACCGCGAGGGCCACGTCGTGGCCCCGGACCCCCCGTCGCCGCAGCACCGCGGCGAGCCGCTCGAGCTCCTCGGCGGTGACCTCGGCGTCGGGATCGGGCCGGCGGACCGCGACCACCGCCGGGGGCCGGGCCGCGGTCCGGCCCGTCGTCCGGCGCGTCGTCCGGCCCGGGCGTCCCGTCGCCGCCCGCGCCCGACCGCCGTCGAGGTCGAGCCCGATCGGCGGCGCCGCCGGCCCCGGGAGCAGGCGTCCGAGGATCACGGCCCGCCTCCCGTGCTCGCGGCCACGTCGAAGAGCGGAATGAACAGGCTCATGGCCATGCCCCCCACGATCAGGCCGAGCAGGGCGAGGATCGCCGGCTCCACCAGCCCGATCGCGCTGCGGACGATCACCTCGTTCTCCTCCTCGAGGAACTCCGTCATGTCGGCGAGGATCGACCCCACCTGCCCGCTCTGCTCGCCGTGGCGCACCGCCTCCGCCACCGACGGGGCGACGAGCGGGCTGCGGGCGAGCACCGAGCTCAGCGGCTCGCCCCGCTGGGCCGCCTCGCGGACGCGCCCCATGAGCTCGGCGTAGCGCCGGTTGCCCGCCGCCTCCCGCGTGAGCTCGATCGCCCGCAGCATCGGCACGTGGCTCTGCAGCAGCACCCCGAGCACGCGGGTGATGCGGGCGGTGGCGAGGGCCCGGGTCACGCGGCCGATCACCGGGAGCCGCACCAGCCAGTCGTCGAGCCGCTCCCGGCCGCGGCTCGTGCGCAGCAGCGTCCAGCCCGCGACCACCGCGGCCGCGAGCAGCGCCGCCCACGCCCACCACCAGGCCCGGAGGTGCTCGCTCGCCGCGACCATCACCGCCGTCGACGGGGGCAGCGCCGCGCCCATGCTCTCGAACAGTCCCGCGAACCGCGGCACCACGCCCATGAGCATGACCAGCGAGACCGTCACGCCGATCAGGACGAGCACGCACGGATAGACGAGCGCGCCGATCACCGTCTGCCGCAGCTTCAGCGTGCTGCGGGCGATCTCGGCCACGCGGGCGAGCACCTCGTCCATCCGGCCCGAGGACTCGCCGGCCGCGACGAGGCTGCGGATCACCGGATCGAACGCCTCGGGATGCGCCCCGAGCGCCTCGCCGAGCGACGAGCCTTCCTCGACCCGGACCCGCACGTCGGCGAGGATCGCCCGCCACGGACCCTCGGGCTGCTGCCGCTCGATGGCGGCGAGGGCCTGGGCCACCGGCGTGCCCGCCCGCACCAGGACGAGCATCTCCCGCGCCCAGAGAGCCACGTTGCGGAGCGACGCCCGGCGGCCGCGGCCGCCCCCGCGCGACGCGGCGCGGCTCGCCGCGGTCACGGAGACGACGTACATCCCCTGCTCGCGCAGCCGGCCCGCAGCCTGCTCGGCCGACTCCGCGTCGATCCGGCCGTCGGTCCGGCGGCCGCGGCGGTCGTAGGCGACGTAGGCGAATCCGGCGCTCATGCCGCGGCCCTCCCGGGCTCGTCGTCCGCGGCGCCGTCGGCCGCGGCGGCCACGGCGTCCGCGGGGTCCGCGGGGTCCGCGTCCGCCGCGCCGTCGACCTCGTCCACGGCGTCCGTCGCCGCCCCGACCACCGCCGCGTCCGCCGAGCGGTCCGGCACCAGCGGGTCGGGCAGGTCCTCCTCGTCGGTGCGGGTCGCCCGCAGCACCTCCTCGAGACTGGTGTGCCCGCCGATCGCCAGCAGCACGCCCTCCTCGCGCAGCGTGAGCATGCCCGCGTTCCGCACCTCCGCCGCGATCTCGTGCTGCGAGGACCCCGCGTGCACGAGACGCCGGATGCGATCGGTCACCTCCATCACCTCGTAGATGCCCTTGCGGCCCCGGAAGCCGGACTGGTGGCACGCGCTGCAGCCGGTGCCGCGCACGAACGCCCGGCCCGAGAGCTCGGTGAGGTTCGCCTCGGCGAGCACGTGCTCGGTGGGGTAGTAGCGGGCCGCGCACGAGCGGCACGCCGTCCGCACCAGCCGCTGGGCCACCACGCCGTTGAGGGCGCTGGAGAGCAGGTAGGACTCGATGCCCATGTCGAGCAGCCGGCTCACCGCGCCGGGGGCGTCGTTGGTGTGGAGCGTCGCGAGCACGAGATGGCCGGTGAGGGCGGCCTGCACCGAGACCCGGGCCGTCTCCTCGTCGCGGATCTCGCCGACCATGATGATGTCGGGGTCCTGCCGCAGGATGGACCGCAGGGCGCGGGCGAAGCTCATGCCGATCGAGCCCTGCACCTGCACCTGGTTGATGAGCTCGAGCTGGTACTCGACGGGATCCTCGACCGTCACGATGTTGCGCTGCGGACTGCGAAGCAGATCGAGGGCCGAGTAGAGCGTCGTCGTCTTGCCGCTGCCGGTGGGCCCGGTGACGAGGGCGAGGCCGTGCGGCTGGCGGAGGACGCGGTGGAAGGAGACGAGGGCCTCGGGACGGAAGCCCAGCTCCTCCATCCGCACCTCGAGGTTCTCCTTGTCGAGGATGCGGATCACCAGCTTCTCGCCGAGCAGGCACGGCATGCTCGAGACGCGGAGATCGATCTCGCGGCCCGCGGCCACGATGCGCACGCGGCCCTCCTGCGGCAGCCGCTTCTCGGCGATGTCCATCTCCGCGATCACCTTGATGCGGGAGGCGATCGCCGCGTGCATGCCCGGCGGCGGCGTCATCAGGTCGCGGAGCAGTCCGTCGACGCGGTAGCGGATCCGCGTCCCGTTGCGGGTCGGCTCGACGTGGATGTCGCTCGCCCCGTCGCGGACCGCGCTCATGACGAGCAGGTTCACGAGGTTGACGACCGGACTGCCCTCGATGAGCTGGTCGACGTTGGTGACCGGGCCCTCGTCGACCCGCTCGTCCTCGACCACGGTGACGTCGGACTCGCTCAGGCCGGCGAGGAACTCCTCGACGTCGACGTCCTGGGTCCGGGCCCGGGTCGCGAACTCCGCGATGTTGGCCGCGAGGGCGAGCACCGGGCGGATGCGGCACCCGGTCGCCCGCCGGAGCGCGTCGATCGTCGGCAGCGACTGCGGCTCGGCCATCGCCACCGTGAGCTCGCCCCGGACGCGGAACATCGGCAGCACCCGCATCCGCAGCCGCGTGTCCTCGTCCACGAGCTCGACCACCTCGGGGTCGAACATCCCGTACCGGAGCACGCAGCCGGGCACGCCGAGGCAGCCGGCGAGGACGGTGACGAGCGTCGACGGCTGGATGAGGCCCTCGGACACGAGGAACTCGCCGAACCGGCCGCCCGCCCCGCCGTGCCGGGTGAGGGCCTCGTGGAGCTGGTCCTCGCTGAGGACGCCGGCCGCCACGAGCGCGTCGCCGATGCGCATGCGGCGACGCTCGGGCGGCGGCGCGGCCGCGGGCGGCGCGTCGGCCACCGGCTCGCCGGGACCCGGCGCGGGGCCGGCGACGGGCGCGTCCTCGGGCGACGCGGACGACGCGGGCGGCGTGGACGACGCGGGCCACGCAGGCGACGCGGGCCGGGCGCGATCCTCGGGCGACCCGCCGCTCACCGGAAGCTCCGCACGGCCGAGCCGGGCTCGTCGAAGATCTCCACCGACGCCGCGACGCCGGTGAGCTCGAGCACCTCGCGGACCGCCGCCCGCAGCCCGCAGAGCTTGAGCGTGCGGCCGCCCTCGGCCTGCAGCTCCGCCACGTCGAGCAGCACCTCGAGGCTGCGGCTGTCGAGCAGCGGCACCGCGGACAGGTCGAGCAGCATGCGGCCGAGCGACTCGCCGCGGGCCTCGGCGAGCGCGTCGCGCACGCGATCGGCGTCGTCGCCCGCCACCGCCCCGTTCGGCCGGACCACCGTCACCCCGCCGTGCCTGTGCGTCTCGATCCGCATCGTCGCCGCGTGCCTCGTCGTTCGTCCCGTCGCCCGTTCGGTCGCCGCTTCCGTCGCCGCTTCCGTCACTGGTCCCGCCGCCGACCCTGCCTCCGGTCCCGCCGCCGACCCCGTCGCTCGGCCCGCCGTGCCCCCGCGCGCCGTCGCCGCCCGGGCCGCCGACCGGCCCGTCGCTCAGGCCGCCGCCCGCACTGGCAGCCGCAGCGTGAAGGTGCTCCCCTCGTCGAGCTCGCTCTCGGCCTCGACGTCGCCCCCGTGCAGCCGCGCGAGGTCGCGGGCGATCGCGAGCCCGAGGCCGGTGCCGACGATGCCGCCGAGGCGCTCGTCGTCGGCCCGCTGGAACCGCTCGAAGACGCGGCCGAGGTCCTCGGGCCGGATGCCGATGCCGGTGTCCGTCACGTCGATCCGCACCCCGCCCTCGTCGGCGACGACCCGCACGGCGACGGTGCCGCCGGCGGGGGTGTACTTGATCGCGTTGCCGAGGAGGTTGTGGAGCGTGACCGAGACCTTGTCGCGGTCGGCCCGCAGGATCGGGAGCTTCGGCGGCAGGTCGAACGTCAGCTCGAGGCCCTTCTCGGCCGCCTGGGGCCCGTAGTCGGACCGCAGGTCGTCGACCAGCATGCCCAGGTCGACGTCGACCAGCTCCAGCGACTGCCGGCCGCTCTCGATCGCCGAGATCGACAGCATGTCCTGCACCACCCGCTCGAGGCGGCGCGACTCGGTGGTGATGACGTTGAGGGCCTGCTCGGTCGTCCGGGGGTCGTCGCCGCCGCGCTCGGTCGCGGTCTGGGCCCAGAGCATGATGTTGGTCAGGGGCGTGCGGAGCTCGTGGGCGACGTGGGCCACGAACGACTCCCGCGACGCGGCGGCCACCCGCTGCTGGGTGACGTCCTGCACGATGACCACCGCCTCGCGGGCGTGGGCCTCGCGGATGGGACGGACGACGACGCGGAGCACCCCGTCCTCGGGGGCGTCGCCCCGGGGCACGTCGACGGGCGGGGCGCACCGGTGCCCGTCGCCCGCGGCGGAGGCGAGGGCGGCCCGCGCCTCGTCCGAGGCGAGCACGTCGGCCGCGGCGAGTCCCACCAGCTCCTCCGACCGGCGGCCGAGCAGGAACGCCGCGGCCCCGTTGGCCCAGCGGATGCGCCCCCCGTCGCCGACGAGGAGCAGCCCGTCGGGCAGGGCGTTGCACAGGCCGGTCAGGCGCCGCTCGCCGGAGGCGGGCGGGTCGCCGGGGGTGAGCCGCCGCTCGGCCGGCTCCTGCCCCGCGGCCGCGAGCTCGTCCACCACGCGGTTCCACGCCGCGACGTCGGGGGCCTCGTCGGGAGCGCAGCGCAGGGCCTCGGGGTCGCGTTCGCCCGCGGCCCGGGCGCGGACGGCATCGAGCACGCGGGCGGCGGCCGCGGCGCGTCCGCACCGGCGGAGGCCGGTGGCGACGAGGGCGGCGAGCCCGACGGCGGCGAGGCCCGCCACGACCGCGGGCTCGCGGCCGAGGTCCGCGGCCTCCGCGAGCGGCGGCGAGGACGCGAGTCCGGGCACGGCCGACAGCGTCGCCGCGGCCGCGAGGGCGACGAGGGCGGTCGCGCCGACGGTTGCGAGGAGCACGTCGACGGACGCGGCGCCGTGGCGCGGCATCGCCCCGCGGGCGCGTCGCGGCGGTCGGCGGCGGGCGGCGTTGGACGACCGGGCGTTCAGGGCGGTCCTCCGGCGGTGGAGGCGGCCCGGCCGCACGGCCGCGCGCACCCCCCTCGGAGGTCCATCGGTCGATCATGCCGGCGGATGAACGGATCCGCGGGGCGGGTGGAGGCCGGCGAGCCGTCCCGGGCCGTCGTGCCCCCGACGAGCGGACCGGCCGGGTCCGATAGCCGCACGACCCGGCGGCCGGTCGGGCAGCCGGCCGGACTGCGCGGCGGCGAGCCTCAGCCCGAGGCGTCCGACGGGGCGTCGGCCGCGGCGTCGGTTGCACCGTCGGCGGGAGCATCGTCCGCCGCGGCCTCGAGATGCTCGCGCATCGCCTCCAGCACCGACGGCCACGCCCGGCGGAAGTACGCCTCCGTCCGCTCCCATCCCTCGCCCTCGCCGAGGCCGCAGTGATCGAGCCGCACCCGGGTGCGGGGCGTCCCGTCGGCCGCCGGCTCGAGCGGCTCGAACCGCACCACGACCCAGGACCGCCGCTCACGCACGTCGCCCAGCGACGGCGGCGCGGCCCACGTGAACGAGAGCATCGAGTCGGGAACCCAGCCCAGCACCTGGCAGCCCTCGGAGCCGCGGCTGCCGGCGGGCGCGTCGGGGGCGAGGATCCACTCGTATCGCCCGCCGACCGCCAGCTCGATGCGGCTCTCGATGCCGAGGAACGCCCGCACCCCGGCCTCGGTGGACCACAGGCGGAAGCACTCGGCGGGCGGGGCCGCGACCGTCTGCTCCGCCGTGAACGTGCCGCCGGGCTCGCCGCGCACGTCGAAGCGGGCCGGGTCGATGGCGGTGGCCGACGGCTCGGCGGCGACGGGCTCGGCGACCGGCACCGGCTCGGCCCGTGCGTCGCTCGCCGGCCCGCCGGCCCCGGTACCGTCGCGCGTCCAGCGGGCGTCGATGAGCTCCGTCCAGTCCTCGTCCGCGCCGCCCCCCACCGGCCGCGCCCGCACCGTCCACCGCATGGTGTCCGGACCCGCCATCGCCGTCGTCTGCGCGACCTCGGCCGGCGCGCCGTCCAGCACCATGCGGGTGGTGGCATCGATCGCCGGCCCGTCGGGCGTGTCGCGCAGCGTCAGCGGCACCGCGGCGAGCGCGCCGGTCATCTCGAGCGTGCACGCGACCCACCCGAGGGCGGCGTCCTCGACGTAGATCGCGACGGAGCGGTGACGCGCGGGACCACCGGCGTCCCGGGCGTGGGTGTCGACCACCGCGTAGCCGGCGCCGCGGCCGAGCCGGATCTCGTTCCGGCCGACGAGCGGCTGGCCGCCGGTCCACTCGGCCTCGGTCCGCCACGTGCCGACCATCGGCCGGAGCCGCGCCGCGGGACCGTCCGGCTCGGCGGCCGGAATCGCGAGCGCGCCCGCGGCCTCGGGCCGCATGACGGCGTCGAGGTGCAGCGACCGCTCGCCCTCGCCGCCGCGCTCGATCCGCCACCGGACCGTGCCGTTCGCGGCCGGCGTCAGCACGCGAAGACCGGGGCGGGCGCCGTCGGTGCGCCGCTCCGTCGCGCCGCTGAAGACGCCGTCCTCGACGGTGCCGGCCCCCTCCATCACGCTGCCGTCGGAGCCCACCGTCACGAACTGGAAGACGCCGTCGTCGCCGGGCGCGGCGTAGAGCGTCTCGTACACGGTGCCGACCCGTCCGCCGCCCTCGGCGACTCGAACGGTGGTGCGCTCGTGCACGCCGGCGCCGCCGAACAGCGGCGTGAAGACGACGTCGGCGTCGAGACGGCCTTCCCCGGCGAGCTCGGCCCCGCGGACTGTCCACCGTACGCCGGCGAAGGCGACGAGCGGGTGCTCGGGGGCCGCCGCGGGGGCCGGGGCCTCGGACTCGGGCAGCGCGGCGGGCGGGGGCACGGGCGGGGCCGCGACGGGCGGCGCGGCGGCCGCGGTCGCGATGGCGGCGGCGGGGATGGTCGCCGCGGCCAGCAGCGTGGGGGCGAGCGCGACACGGCCCGGACCGACGAACGAGCGATGGCGAGTCGGCACGGTGGAGGCCTCCGGGAGGGCGACGGACGGAACCGCCGCGCAGCCTACCTCCCGCCCCGGCTCAGGGATACAGCCGCTGGGTGGACCAGCCGCCGTGGTCCGACGGCCGGTAGACGATGCGATCGTGCAGTCGATAGGGGTGGCCCTGCCAGAACAGGATCGAGCGGAACCGCACGCGATACCCGCCCCAGTACGGCGGCCGCGGGACCGGCACGTCGTCGCCGAACTTCGCCTGCATCGCCTCGTAGGCTCGCTGGAGCTCGTCACGGTCGGCGCACGGCTCGCTCTGACGGCTCGCCCAGGCCCCGATCCGGCTCTCGCGCCGCCGTGAGTGGAAGTAGTCGTCCGACTCCTTCTCGCTCACGTGCTCGACGTCCCCCTCGATGATCATCTGGCGGTCCAGCGGGTCGCAGTGCAGGACGCACGTGGCCATCGGATTCGACTCGAGGGCCCGGCCCTTGCGGCTTCGCCGATTGGTGAAGAACACGGCCCCTCGCTCGTCGAAGCCCTTGAGCAGCACGATGCGGCAGCTCGGCCGACCGTCGGGATCGACCGTGGCCAGCGACATCGCGTTGGGATTCGGCATCCCCGTCGCCTCGTAGTCCCGCATCCACGCGCGAAAGAGCTCGATCGGATCCGCCGGGGGATCGTCGAAGTCGATGGTGCAGGACGGCTCGACGCTCAGGGTCAGCTGCGACATGGAGGCCTCCGCCCCGCCGCCGGGCGCCGGATTCGCACGGTCGGCGGCGACCACGCGTGCGATCGACCGGGCGGGGAGCGATGATAGGAGCGCGAGCGCGCGGCGCTCCCGCGCCGGGCCGGCTGAATCGCCCCGACACGACACGACACGACACTCGGGCGGGCTGCCGCGCCCGCCGGCCCTGCACCGGTTTTGCCCGCCCGCCCCCTCCGCTCGCAGGAAGGACCGCCGCATGGGCCTGCCCCCCGTCCCCAACGTGCTCGTGGTCGGCGCGACCGGCGTCGTCGGCGAGGAGCTGCTCCGCCTGCTCGAGTCGCGGGCCTTCCCGCACGGGATGATCCGGCTCGCCGGCTCCGAGCGATCCGCGGGCCGGCGCGTCGCCTACTGCGGCACCGAGGTCCCGATCGAGCCGCTCGACGAGCGCTCGCTCGAGGACGTCGACCTCGTGTTCCTCGCCGCCGGCGGCGACGTGAGCCGGCGCTGGGCCCCCGCCGCGGCCGAGGCCGGGGCCCTGGTCGTCGACAGCTCCTCGGCCTTCCGCCGCGACCCGGCGGTGCCGCTCGTCGTCCCCGAGATCAATCCGCAGGCGCTGCCGGCGCCGGCGGCCGGCGGCGCGATCATCGCCAACCCCAACTGCTCGACCATCATCGCCCTCATGGCGGCGACCCCGGTGGACGGGCTCGCCCCCGTGCGGCGGCTGGTGGCCTGCACGTACCAGGCCGCCTCGGGCGGCGGCCGCGCGATGATGGAGGAGCTCGAGCAGCAGGCCCGCGACTGGGCCGCCGGTCGCCCGCTCACCACCGAGGCGACGGGGCGGCCGTACCTGTTCAACCTCTTCAGCCACGACTCCGCGATCGGGGCCGACGGGGCGAACGAGGAGGAGCGGAAGATGGCCCACGAGACGGCCCGGCTGTGGGGCCGCGAGGACGTCCGGGTCGGCGCGACCTGCGTGCGGGTGCCGGTGCTCCGCGCCCACACCGTCGCCGTGCACCTCGAGCTCGCCGCGCCGGTGACGGTCGCGGCGGCCCGGGCCGCGATCGCCGCGTTCCCCGGGGTGCGCCTGGTCGACGACCGCCCCGGCAACCGGTTCCCGGAGCCCCGCGAGGCCGCCGCGACCGACGACGTGCTCGTGGGCCGGGTGCGGGTGGACCGGGCGTTCGCCGCCGCGGCAAGGACCGACGAGATCCGCGCGGACGCGGCGACCACCGGCCTCGCCCTGCTCGCGTGCGGCGACCAGCTCCGCAAAGGCGCGGCCCTCAACGCGGTGCAGATCGCCGAGGCGATGCTGGAGCGGGCCGGGCACGCCACCCCGGCGGACCGGGGGCTGGCCTGAGCCGCGGCGCCGCGCCGGCGGCCGCGGCGCGCCCACGCCCACGGCCAGCCCCGCGGCACCGCGCCTGGGCCCGCGGCACCGCGCTCGCGGCCCGCGGCACTGCGCCTGGGCCCGCGGCACGGCGCTCGCGGCCGCGCCGGGCCTCAGCCCCGCTTCACGTCGTACCCGCGCTCCGCGAGGAAGCCGACCACCGCGTCCACGTGCTCGCCGCGGACCTCGATCGCGTCCTCGTCCACGGTGCCGCCGGTCGCGAGCCGGCTTCGCAGCTCGGCGACGAGGCCCGGCAGGTCGCTCGCCACCGGGTCGAAGCCGCGGGCGACGGTCGCCTGCCGTCCGCCCTTCCGCTTCTCGCGCCGGACCACGATCCGCTGGTCCTTCGGCCGCCGAACGGTGCCCTCGGCATCCCGCGGGCAGTCGCACTCGTCGAGCACGCGGCCGCAGACCTCGCAGGTGACGGGCCGCTCGAGGGGGGTGCCGGCGAACAGTCCGCTCATGGGCTCGGGCTCCTCGGGCCGGATCGGATCCACGGATGGACTCGTCGCCCGGCTCCGGCCGCCGGCCCGCCGCCCGGCTCCGGCTCCGGACACCGGCCCGCCGCCCGGCTCCGGCTCCGGCTCCGGCCGCCGGCCGCGACCCTTGATCGACTTCGGACCGCGGATATACTCCCGCGTCCGACTGATCCGGGGCGCGTCCCGCCGTCCGGGGCCACCCTCGCCGCCCATCGGTTCGGATCACGTTTGGGGATTAGTGTAACGGTAGCACGAGTGATTCTGGTTCACTTAGTCAAGGTTCGAATCCTTGATCCCCAGTTGACGCTCGCCTGAGGACACCGCCCCCGCGGACCCCGCGAGCCCCGAACGACGACGGCCCCGGCAGCACGTGCTGCCGGGGCCGCGGTCGTTCTCGGGGCTCGCCCCCACGGGGGGCGACGTCCGCCACGGGCGTCGGATGTCAGCAGTCGGACGTGCGGAACCGCGCGACCATCGACTCGAGCTCGCTGGTGCGGGCGTCGGTCTGCTCCGAGGCCGCGGCGAGCTCCTCGGCCGTGGCCGCGGTGGACTGGGCCACCGAGTCGAGGTCGGCGATCGCGGCGCTCAGGCCCTCCATCCCGCGGGACTGATCCTCCGACTCGCCCGTGATCTCGCCGAGGAGGCCGTCGATCTCGGCCGTGCCGTCGGCGATCGCCGCGAGCGACTCGGACACGCGACCGGAGACCCCGACCGCCTCGCCGGCCCGCTCCCGGGCGGCCTCGATCAGCTCCGCCGTCTCGCGTGCCGCCTCGGCACTGCGCTGGGCGAGGCTGCGGACCTCCTCCGCGACGACCGCGAAGCCCTTGCCCGCGTCGCCCGCCCGCGCCGCCTCGACCGCGGCGTTGAGGGCGAGCAGATTCGTCTGGAACGCGATCTCGTCGATCACCTTGATCACGCCCGCGATCCGCTCGGAGGAGTCGGTGACCCCGGCCATCGCCCGGTTCATCTCCTCGACCGCGTCGCGACCGGCCGACGCCCGCTCGGTGGCCGAGCGGGAGCGGCGATTGGCCTCGCCGGTGCGCTCCACCGTGCGGCGCGTCGACGACGCCGTCTCCTCGACCTGCGAGCGCATCTCCTGCAGCCGCGCCGCCTGCTCCGACGCGATGGACGCGAGCGACTGGCTGGCGGTGCTGATCTCGCCCGCCCCCGTGGTCAGCTCGCCCGAGGCCTGTCGCACCGACCGGACCATGTCCTCGAGACCGGCGACGAACGTGTTGAACGAACGGCTCGCCTCGCCGAGCTCGCCCGCGACCGACTCGTCGAGGCGCTGGGTGAGGTCCGCGTCGCCGTGGGCGATCTCGTCGAGCTGGCGGTTCATCGCGTCCATCGGCCGCGCGAAGATGCGCCGCAGCAGCAGCGTGATCAGGACGCTCGCCCCGACGATCACGACCGCCGCGATCATCGCCCCGCCGGCCACGAACGAGCGGGCCTTGGCGTGGACGGGACCGAGCGGCACCTTGACCTCGTACGCCCCGTGCATGTCGCCCTCGGCCATGCCCTCCATCGCGAAGCCGAGCGGATCGGTCCCGTCGCCGTCGAGGTCGTGGGGACCGCCCGGCGCCCCGTGGCAGGTCAGGCAGCTGGAGTCGAGCGTGACCGCCGACACCAGGTGGTAGGTGTCCGTGGTCGGGTCGATGCGGGCGATCGAGTCCGGGCCGCCGGCGTCCACCTGGGACCGCAGCTCCCGGAGGAGCCGGTCGCTGAAGGAGCCGGACTCGGTGGCGTTCTCGACGTTGCGGGCCTCCTCGCGCTCGACGATCACCCGCAGGTCCATGCCCTGATGCTCGCGGGCGGACTCGGCCGACGTCCACGAGGCCACGATCGGCAGCGTGTCGAAGTAGTCGGTGTCGCGGTGGTCGCCACCGGCGGCCACGTGCGCCTTGGCCTCCTCGAGCAGGCGTTCGGTGTCGAACACCCCGCGGCGGATGAGATCGAGCTGCTGATAGCGCGCCTGCTCGGCCTGGGCGATCACCGCCTCGGCCTGCTTCGCGAGCCGCGCTTCGGAGTCGGAGTTGTAGGACGCCGCGAACGCCCAGCCGGTGGCCCCGGCGGTGACGAAGCAGGCGAGGACGGCGAGCGCGATGACCCGGATCCCGAGTCGCTCGAGATGCCGGCGCAGACCGGATGCGGACGTGGACATGACCAAGAGCCTCCAGAGACCCCCGGGACTCCGGTCGGCGAATGTCGTCCACGAGTGGAGCGAGAGGTGGAACCCGGTGCCGGTCCGGGGTCGCAACGGCGCGGTCTGCGCGATCGTGAACGACGCGGCCGTTCGGTTCGCGGACCCTGCCCGCCGGCCGGCGCCCGACCCGCGCCCCGCGACGGCCGGGACCGCGGGACGTCAGCGGCCGAAGCGCACCGGCCGCACGTCCTCGGACGCCCGCACCGTCGTCCCCGTCGTCGAGGTGAACCGCCCGCGGACGTCGCCCGGGAACGTCCGCATGCGGTCGTCGACCCCGACCGCCGCGAGCGACAGCACGAACTGGTAGCCCCAGCCGTAGAGGGTCCGCGTGCGGGCGGCGGCGGTGGCCTCGGGCCCGAAGGTCCAGGTCGCCAGCGGCTCGGCCTCGGGGTCGTTCACCGTGCCCTCGCGCCAGAGGTCGAAGGTGAAGGTGCCGGGAGCGTCGATCATCACGGGACTGCCGGACGACCGCAGGGCCGCGGTCACCGAGAAGGTGTCGGGGTAGCCGTCGCCGTCGGCGTCGCGGGTGCCCTGCCCCACCAGCAGCACCATGGCCGAGGGCTCGAGGCCGGTCGGTGGGTCGCGGAGCGGCTCGGGCTGGGCGGGCCGGGGCAGGCCATCGCCGGTGGTGACCGACTCGGTGACGCAGCCGCCGCTCGCCGCGGCCGCGAGGATCGCCGCCGCGCCGAGGAGCAGCCCGGCCGCCGCGTGCGTCGCCCGCCGCCGGCCTCGCGCTCCGCGTGCCTCCCGCCTCGGCCGTCGCCGCGTCATCCGTCCGATTCCCCGGTCAGCGGGCGCGGGCTGCCCGGCCGCTCGCCGACCGAGGCCGGCAGGTCCTCGAAGACCGTCGCCCAGTCGATCGGATCGCCGTCGGCGTCGTAGAGGCCTCCGCCACGGAAGAAGCCCTCCCGGATCTGGTCACGGACGTCCGACGGCAGCGTGAGCCGGTCGACCTCGCGGTCGGTCAGCTCCGCGAGGCGGGCGAGGTCGGTCGGCGACTGGATCACGTGCGGGGTGAGCACGATGAGGAGCTCGGTCTTGAGGCTCGTCTCCTCGTCGTTGCGGAAGAGGACCCCCACCAGCGGCAGGTCGCCGAAGAACGGCACCTTGCGGCGCCGGAACTCGTAGCGGTCGCTGATCAGCCCGCCGATCACGATCGTCTGGCCGTCCCGCACCGTGACCGTGGTCGAGGCCGACCGCTCGGTGATGATCGGCGTCTCGAGGTCCTCGTTGATCTGCGTGGTGCGGCTCGTGAGGGCCGAGAGCTCGGGCAGGACGTCGAGCCGCACGAAGCCGTCGGGGTTGATCGACGGCGTCACGTTGAGGGTGATGCCGACCTGCTCCTGGGTGGTGGCGGTGTTGAGGTTGCCGCCCTCGGTGAGGCCGGTGGACTCGGCGATCCGGATCCGCTCGCCCACGAAGAGCTCGGCCGGCTGGTTGTTGGCCGCCATCACCGACGGGTTGCTCAGGACCTGCACCCGCCCCTGCGACTGGATGGCCTGCAGGAGCATCTGGAAGTCCTTGCCGACGACGCTCAGCGACGGCGTGCCCACGCCGCCCACGAACGCGCTGGCGAGCCCGAAGGCCGGCCCGAGCACCACGTCGTCGACCGCGATCTCGCTCGAGAAGTCGACGCCGAACTGGTCGCCGGTGTCGAGCGTGACCTCGGCGAGCAGGACCTGGATCAGGACCTGCGGCGGATCGACGTCGAGGGTCTCGATGAGCTCGCGCACCCGCTCGGAGTACCGCGGGCTGGCCGAGACGAGGACGGAGTTCGACGCCTCGTCGCCGGTGATCGTGATCTCCCGCTCGAGCAGCCGGGCGGCCGAGCCGATCTGGTCGCCGCCGAGGGTGGAGACGAGCTTCTCCTGCTCCTCGCGCACGAAGTCCCCGAGCACCTGCGCGACCTGGGCCGCGTCGGAGTTGCGGAGCCGGACCACGAACGTCTCGCGCTCGTTCGCCTCGAGGGCGTCGAGCTCGTCGACGACCTCCGCCACCAGGTCGAGGTAGGTCGGGGTGCCGGAGACGAGCAGGCTGTTGGTACGGCTGTCGACGGTGATCGAGAGCTGCGGCCGGGCGTCGGGCACCGCGGTCAGAGCGGCCCCGGCGAGCCCGCCGGGCCCACCACCCGGGACGGCCACCGGTGCCGGCGCGGGCGCCGCCCCCGCCTCGAGCCCCGGAGCGCCCGCCGCCCCGCCGGGCAGCGCGCCGCCCACCGGACCGGCCCCGTCGGTCGGCCGCAGCACGAAGGCGTCCCGCCGCCGGTTGAGGTTGAACAGCTGGGCGAGGATCTCGCTCATCGCCGTGGCGTCGGCGTTGGCGAGCTTGAAGATGCGGATGTTCTGGGCGCCGGTCGACGTCTCGTCGAGGTCGGCCACCAGCCGCTCGATGAGCGTCATCGCGTCGGCCGGGGCCCGCACGATGATCGCGTTGGTGCGGGCGTCGGGCGTGAGGCGGATCTGGTCGCGGATCGCGGCCGAGACCTCGAACTCGCCGCCCGCGACCCGCTCGACGTCCGGCTCGCCGTCGCCGTCGAGATCCTCGCCCTCGAGCATGCCGAAGTACCGCAGCACCGTGGCCTGGGCCGAGCCGGCGCGGCGGAACCGGGCGCCGCCCGCCCCGTCGATCACGTCCTGGATGATGTCGACCGTCTCGACCGCGCTGGCGGACTTGAGGGCGATCGTCTTGATCTCGACCACCGACGCCGGCCGCTCGCCGTCGAGCCGCCGCACGAGGGTGCGAATCGCCTCGAGGTCGGCGGGGGTGCCGCGGACGAGGACGGCGTTGATCCGCTCGTCGGCGGTGACCGAGACCGCGTTGTCGCCGCGGGTATCCCGGATCTCGTCGAGGTAGAGCTCCTCGACGAGATCGACGATGTTCTCGGCCCGGCTCGCGGTCAGCGAGATGACGTCGAAGGTGTCGGCCTCGATCGCCTCCTCGCCCGCCGAGACGAGCACGTCCACGAGGCCCTGCACCACCGCGAGCTGCTCGCGGTTGGCGGCCACGATCAGCGTGTTGCTGCCCGGCTCGGCCTCGATCGTCACGCGGTCGCTCGGGCGCGACTCGCCCACGGACTCCTGCCGCTCGCGGACCAGCCGCTCGAGCCGGTCGGCGAGGGCGTCGGCCGACGCCCGCCCCGGAAGCTGGATCACGTGCAGGCCGACCGCGGGGTCGGACGGGGCGGCGTCGAGCCGCTCGACGAGGTCGCGGATGTCGGCAAGGTCGCCGGGGCTCGCGGCCACCAGCAGGCTGCTCGTGCGGGGGTCGGTGATGACGAGCGGCTGCTGGGTGCGGCGGACGTCCTGCGGCAGGCCGGCGTAGCGGCGCTCCATGACCTGCTCGACCGTCTCGGCCAGCCGCTCGACCGAGGCCTGCGCGACCGCGACCACCTCGAGCAGGGCGTCGTCGGGCCGGCTGCGGTCGAGGTCGGCCACCAGCCGCTCGATCACCGCGAAGGCCTCGGTGCCCGCGGCCACGATCAGGCTGTTGGTCCGCGGGTCGGCGAGCACGGTGGCCCGCTCGAGGTCGGCGGTCTCGGGCTGCACCCGGCGGATCCGCTCGAGGCGGGCGTCCATCATCTGCTGCACGAGGTCGGCCACGCGGGCGGCCGCCGCGGTGGTCAGCTCGAGGCGGCGGATGTCGCGGAGCTCGGGGTCGAGCGGGGCGTCGAGCGTCTCGAGCAGCGACTCCACGAGGGCGAAGGTCCGCCGGCTGCTCGAGGCGACGATGGTGTTGGTGCGAGCGTCGGCCTCGACCACCAGGCGGTCCTCGCGCCGCAGGGCCCGGCTGTCGACCTGCTGGTCCACGAGCCGCACCAGCGTCTCGGCCAGCCGCGCCGCCGAGGCGTGCTCGACCGGGTAGATCCGCACCGTGGCGTCCGCGGAGGCGGCGGGGATGTCGAGCATCCCCACGAGCTCCGTCACGAGGTCGAGGTTCTCGGGGGTGCCCACGAGCAGCAGCGCGTTCATCCGCACGTCCGGCCGCACGACGAGCCGCTGCAGCGGGGTGAAGACGTCGGACTCGATGACGCGGCCGAAGCGGGCGAGCGCGTCGGCGGGGGCGTCGGCGGCCGTTCCGCCGTCCGCGCCGGCCTCGGCGTCGCGGTCGCCGCCGTCCGCCGCCGGCCGCGGCATCGCCGCGCCGTTGCGGAGCATCCGCAGCCGGCCCAGCTGGTTGCGGAGCGGGCCGGCCTGCGGGCCGCCGGTGCCCTGCACGAGCACCGCCTCGAGGGTGTCGGCGAGCTCGGCCGCGTCGGCGTGCTCGAGCTCGAGCACCCGCGGCTCCACCCAGCCGGTGGCGACGTCGGTGTCGAGCCGGCGGCCGAGGACCTCCACGAGGGCGACCGCGTCCTCGGTGCCGGCGACCACGACGGTGTTGGTGCGGGCGTCGACCGAGATCGCGACCTCGTCCACGAGGGCCCGGCCCACGGCGCCGCCGGGGACGCCGGCGAGATCGGAGCCGGGCACCCGCCCCAGAGCGCGGCCCTGGGTGAACAGCTCGCGGGCGATCCGCACGAAGTCGCCGGCCTCGATGTTCTCCAGCGGGATGATCTGGACGGTGAGGCCGTCGAGCAGGGGCACCGCGTCGAAGGTGCGGGCAAGATCGGCCACCGCCTCGACGTTGGCGGCCGAGGACGAGACGACGAGGGTGTTCGATCCATCGTCGGGCACGAGGCGGACCGGCGTCGCGAGGTCGAGCTCGAGGTCGACCTCGTCGACCCCGTCGCGGCGGACGGTCAGCCGCCGCATCTGCTCGCGGGCGGCGAGGGCCAGCGGCGTGCGGGCCTGCTGGTTCGCGGGGTCGAGGATCTGCCCGAGGACGCCGGCCACCGCGGAGGCCCGCGCCTGCCGCAGCCGCACGATGCGGGTCTCGGCCCCGGCCAGCGCCGGCTCCTGGTCGATCGACTTCATGAGCGCGACGACGGTGTCCTGATCCGCGGGCGAGGCGAGGACGACGACCGCGTTGCGGCCGGCGAGCGGGGCCACGGTGATCGGCTCGCTCACCACGCGGGCGGCGTCGGTGCGGGCCGGCCGGTCGAGGCCGATGGTGCGGATCGTCTCCTGCACCGTGGCCGGGTCGACGTGCTCGAGCTCGATGATGAGGATGCCCTGTCCCGCCCCGGGCGAGAGGCGGTCGAGCTCGTCGACGGTCTCGCGGATCTCGGCGAGCAGCTCGCCGCTGGTGCCGACGATGAGCGCGTTGCCGGTGGCGTCGACCTCGAGAGTGAGCGTGGTGCCCCGCCGCCGGGCCTTGGCCTCGTAGGCCGAGCGCACCGCGTCGGCGATGCGGCGGGCGGGCGTGCCCTCCGGACGCAGCACCGCGACCTCGAGGTCGGCCTCGTCGCCGGCGGCGAGGAGCGACCCGGCGACCTGCTCGATCTGGGAGAAGGTGGTGTCCTCGGCCCGCACGACGACGGTGCCCGAGGCGGGATCACCCACGATGCGGAGCGTACCGCGGGCCGCGTCGCGGTCCTCGGCGTAGAGCCGGCTGAGGGCCTCGGCGATGCGGACGGGATCGCCGCCGGGCACCGGGATGAGCCGCGGAGCGGGCAGCCGCTCCACGTCGGGCACGTCGAGCCGGGCCACCACCGCCTCGATCCGCTCGAGGTTCCGGCGGCTCGCCGACACGATGAGCGAGTTGGTGAGCGGCTCGGCCGACGCCCGCACCCACTCGTCGGCGGCGATGAGCTGCGTCGGGGCCCGGCGGGTCCGCGGGTCACCGTCGTCCCGTCGCTCTCCGCCCCGCTCGCCCTGGCCGCCGCGTCCGCCCCGGTCGTCCTGGCCGCGGCCCCGCTCGTCCTCGCCCCGGCCCGCGAACGCCTCGTTGATCGCCCGGGCGACGCTCGGCGCGTCGGCGTGCGTGAGCGCGATCACCTGCAGCTGCAGCGAGCCGTCGTACTCGGCGCTGTCGAGCTCGTCGAGCAGGGCGCGGATGCCCGGCCACTCCGACTCGTCGGCGCTGACGATCAGGCTGTTGGTCGCCGGGTCGGCGGTGATCCGCACGTTGCGCTTGGCCGGGGTGTCGGCCTCGAGGGCGAAGGAGCCGTAGAAGAAGCCGAGGGCCTCGCGCACCTTCTCCGCGTCGGCGAACTCCATCGGCACGAACTCGGTCAGCCGCTCGGTCTCCTGCGGTCGGTCGAGCTCGTCCACGATGCGGCGGATGAGGTCGAACTGGTCCGCGGTGGCGGTGACGACGAGCCGGTTCTCGACCCGGTCGGTCACGAACCGCGGCGAGGAGGTGCCGGGCCAGTCGTCGATCCCGGTGAGCGTGAACGAGACGTCGTCCACGAAGGCGTGCTCGAGGTCGATGACCCGGTAGTCGACCGGGGCCGCGGTCGGGGCGTCGTCGAGCTCGCGGACGAGCCGCTCGATCACCGGCAGCGACTCGGGGGTGGCGGTGACGACGAGGCTGTTGGAGCGGCGGTCGGCGACCACGCGGGCCACGACCTCCACCGCCTCGCCGTCCTCCTCGAGCTTCACGAGCGTGCCGTCGGTCGCGCCGCGGGCGTCGAGGTCGAGCGAGCGGGCGAGGACCTCCTCCGCCTCCACCGCGTCGGCCGAGGACAGGGCGAAGGTGCGGATCACGGTCTCGTCGCCGGCCTGCCGCTGGTCCAGCCGCCGCACCAGCGACTCGATCGCGGCGTAGCGGGTCCGGGGGGCGCTGATGACGAGGCTGTTGGAGCGGGCGTCGACGGTGACGCGGACCGCGTCGCCGGCCCCGCCGAACTGGTCGCGGACGATCCGGGAGATCGTCTCGGCCTCGCCGTCGCCGAGGGCGAGGATCTCGGTGACGCGGTCGCCGCCCGCGTCCGGCTGGTCGAGCCGGGAGGCGAGGTCGCGCACGAGGGCGAGCTCGTCCTCCGGTCCGCTCACCACGATCGCGCGGGCCGAGGGCGAGGCCTGGAGCACGGTGGCCGCCTCGCGGTTGCCGCCCGCGCGGGCCCGGTCGCGGAGGAAGCGGCCGAGGGTGTCGGCCAGCTCGCGGGCGGGCACGTACTCGACCGCGATCACCGCGGTCTCCGCCTCGCCGCTGGCGATCTCGCCCTCGATCCCCTCGAGGAACGCCGCGATCTCGGCGTGCTCCTCGGCGGTGGCCACGATGAACAGCGTGCCCGAGCGGCGGTCGCTGCGGACCTGCACCGCGTCGGGGTCCGGGTCCTGCCACCACGGCCGGTCGCCGTCGCCGTAGACCGTCTCGACGAGGTCGGACGCGATCCCCGGGTCGGCCCCGCCGGGGACGGCGTAGAGGCGGAGCTCGCGGTCGCCGCCGGGCCCGTCGCTCTTCGGCTGGTCCAGCATCTCGATCACGCGCTCGATGAGGTCGAACTTGTCGCCCGCCCCGGTGAGCACGATCGCGTTGAGGCGCTCGTCGGCGATCACCGACACGCTGCCCCGCTCGGGGCCGCGACGGTTCCGCGGGTCCATCCACGGCTGGAGGCCCTCGTCCTCCTCGAGCTGCCAGACGATGCCGCCCACCAGGTTCTGCACCTCCTGGGCCCGCGCGTGGTCGAGCCGGACGAGCCGGTAGTCCCACGGACTCGTCGCCTCGGACGAGTCGAACTGCTCGACGAGGGCGACGACCTGCTCGAAGTCGGCCTCGCTCGCGGAGACGAGCAGCGTCCGGCTCGCCGCGTTGCCCACGATGCTGACCGTGCGCTGGACGTTGCGGCGACCGGCGCGGCCGCCGAGCAACCGGGCGCGGTCGTCGAAGAACCGCTGCACGCTCTCGGCCACCGCCTCGGCGTCGGCTCGCTCGAGCGTGATGGTGCGAACGGGCACGTCCCCGCCCGGCAGCTCGTCCGCCGCCGCGATCACGCGGTCGATCTCGCCGCGGAGGGCCGGGTCGACGCGGAGCAGCAGCCGGCCGGACTCGTCGTCGGCGGTGACCTGCGCGCGGGCGCGGCGGGAGGCGTCGTTGCCGATCACGACCTCGTCGATGAGGCGGGCGACGACGCGGGGGCGGGCGTTCTCGAGGGTCACGATCTCGAGCGGGAACGTCGCGTCCTCGGCGAGGTCGCGGTCGAGGTCGTCGATGATCGACTCGACCTCGGCCATCTGCTCGGGGGCGGCGCTCACGATGAGCGTGTTGGTGCGCTCGTCGGCCGTGACCTCGGGGCGGATCCGCGGGGCCCCCGGCATGCCGCGCATCGCGTTGAAGCGGTCGCGGAGGAGGCCGCGGAGCGAGCGCCGGACGGCGGGCGCCTCGGCGTTGCGGAGCGTGAACAGCCGCAGCGACGAGCCGGTGCCCACCGGCGACTGATCGACCAGCTCGACGAAGGCGTCGAGGACGGGCAGCGCCTCGTCGGGGGCCATGACCAGCAGCGTGCCGGTGGCCTCGTCGGCGACGATGCGAACCCGCTCGGCGTCGAGCTCGCCCACGACGGTGCGGCCGTCCTCGCCCGGCACGGTGATCGTCGCCCCGCGCATGCGGTCGGCCTGACGGCCACGGCCGCGGCGGCGGCCGGGCTGCTCGCCCTCGAGCAGGGCGCGGAGGGCGGCCTCGGCCCGGCCCGGGGTGGTGCTGGTGAGGGCGTAGACGCGGACGGTGACGTCCTCGGCCGGGCCGCCGGTGGCGAAGCCGGCGACGAGGCGGCCGATGGTGCGAAAGTCGGCGTCGGAGGCGACGACGTAGACGGTGCCGGCGTCGCGATCGGCGACGATCGCGCTGCGGCGCAGGAGGTCGCCGGGCCGCCCCCCCGCCGGGGCGAGCCCGCGCAGGACCTGGATCGCGAGGCGGCGGACCTGATCGGCGTCGACGTCCGCCGGCAACGGAATCGCGCGGACGGGTCGCGGCGCCGACGGCAGCTGCTCGGCGAGCTGGCCCGCGAGCCGCTCGATGCGCTCGATCGCGCGGGGCGGGCCGAGGACGACGAGGGCGTTGCGGTCGGGGTCGACCGCGAGGCTGATCGTGGGGCCGTCGAGGGAGCCGGCGGATCCAGCCGCGCCGGGCGCGTCGGCCGCGCCGGGCGCGTCGGCCGCGCCGGGCGCGCCGGGCGTGCCGGGCGGGTCGGCCGCGTCGGGCGCGTCGGCCGCGTCGGCCGCGTCGGGGGCCGCGGGCTCGTCGGCCTCC
>CAYLNM010000068.1:0-22307 GCA_964385045.1 uncultured Isosphaeraceae bacterium | reverse complement strand
ACCCGACCCCCGCCGCCCCCGACCGCCCGCCGCTCCTTCCCGCCGGCGACCACGGATCCCGAAGCCATGTCCACCATCCAGATCGACCGCCTGCTCGACACCGTGATCAAGTCGGGCGCCTCGGACCTCCACCTCGCCACCGGCCGCAAGCCCACCCTGCGGCTGCACGGCACGCTGCGGAACGTGGACACCAAGGTCCTCGACGCCGACGACACGGTCGCCCTCATGAAGTCGATCACGCCCGAGCGCTGCCAGCAGGAGCTGCAGGAGGAGGGCTCGTGCGACTTCGGCTTCGCCTACGGCGACAAGGCCCGCTTCCGCGTGGCGGTGTTCCGCCAGCGGGGCGACGTGTCGCTCGTGCTGCGGCTCATCCCCAACGAGCTGCTGACCTTCGACCAGATCGGCCTGCCGGAGATCTGCCGCGAGCTCATCCGGCGGCCCCGCGGCCTCTTCGTCGTCACGGGCCCGACCGGCTCGGGCAAGACGACGTCGCTGGCCACGATGATCGACTACATCAACACGAACCTCGACCGCCACATCGTGACCGTCGAGGATCCGATCGAGTACTACCACTACCACAAGAAGTCGGTGGTGAACCAGCGCGAGGTCGGGGTCGACGTGCCCTCGTTCTCCGAGGCCCTCCGCCGCGTGCTGCGACAGGACCCGGACTGCATCCTCGTCGGCGAGATGCGCGACCTCGAGACGATCGAGGCCGCGATCCGGGCCGCCGAGACGGGCCACCTCGTGTTCGCGACGCTGCACACCACCGGCGCGGCGGGCACCATCAACCGCATCATCGACGCGTTCCCGACGAACCAGCAGGAGCAGGTCCGGGTCCAGCTGTCGGTCTCGCTGATCGCGGTCCTCAGCCAGGTGCTGCTGGCCCGGGTGGACAAGCCGGGCCGCGTGGCCAGCTACGAGTTCCTCGTGGTCACTCCCGCGATCGCGAACCTCATTCGCGAGAACAAGACCTTCCGGATCGACTCGGCCATCCAGACCGGCCGCAAGTTCGGCATGCAGCTGCTGGACGACCACCTGTGGTCGCTCTACCAGAAGGGCCTGATCGCGGCCGACGAGATGATCGACAAGGGCAAGGACCCGGGCGACCTGACCGAGAAGGTGCACCGCGCCGGCGGCACCGTCGGGCGGCAGGAGCTCGACGAGGAGGTCGCCTGAGCCGCGCCACGGGGCACGGCGCGGGCGTCCGGCGACGGGCGGGCCGCGGCCGCGCCCGGGACCGACGCGGTGCCCGCGGGGCGGGGGCCGCGAGGACGCTCGCTCGCCCGGACGGCGGGCACCTGACCAGGGATTGGAACGAGCTTCGCGATGCAGATCACGGCGGAAACCGGCGGCAGCACCCTCGACCCCCGCGAGCTGAAGGGCCGCCGGATCGGTCGCGCCCTCACCAAGCTCGGCAAGGTGACGCGCGAGCAGGTCCACGAGGCCCTCGGGGTCCAGAAGCAGAAGAAGGAGGCGGGGGAGAAGAAGCGGCTGGGCGAGGTGATGGTCGAGATGGGCCTCGTCACCGAGGCCGACGTGCTCGAGGCCCTCGCCGGCCAGGCCGGGATGCGGATGGTCACCTTCGACGCCGAGCGCATCCCGAAGGAGGCGATCGACGCCCTGCCGGGCGAGACCGCCACCGCCTACGAGATCGCCCCGCTCGAGTACGAAGACGCGACCCGCACGATCGTGGTGGCGATGAAGAGCCCCGACAACTTCCGGGCGGTCGACGACCTGCGGCTGCTCATGGGCTTCAAGGTCGAGGCGGTCGTCGCCCCGGCCGCGTCGATCGAGGAGGTGCACAAGAAGCACTACTCGGGCGGCGGCAGCGGCATGGTCGACATCATGGCCCAGCTCGAGGACGACTCGTCGCTGTCCTCGCTCAAGGGCCGCGGCGACTCGATCGACCTCGAGGAGCTCGCCTCGGCGGCCGAGGACAACAAGGTCGTCCGGCTGCTCAACCTCGTGCTGCTCCAGGCGATCAAGGACCGGGCGTCGGACATCCACTTCGAGCCGTTCGAGGACGAGTTCAAGATGCGGTACCGCATCGACGGCGTCCTCTACGAGATGGTCCCGCCGCCGCGGCACCTCGCGCTGCCGATCGTCAGCCGCATCAAGGTCATGTCGAACCTCGACATCGCCGAGCGGCGGCTGCCGCAGGACGGCCGCATCGAGCTGATGGTCGGCAACAGTCCGGTCGACCTCCGCGTGGCGGTGCTGCCGACGATGTTCGGCGAGTCGGTCGTGATGCGCGTGCTCGACCGCTCGAACGTCCAGCTCAGCCTCGACCGCATCGGCCTGCGGGACGACGAGCTCGACGAGGTGCGGGACCTCATCAAGAAGCCCAACGGGATCGTGATCGTGACCGGGCCCACCGGCTCGGGCAAGACGACGACGCTCTACGCGGCCCTGAACGAGCTCAACGAGCCGGAGACCAAGATCCTCACCGCCGAGGACCCGGTCGAGTACGACATCGACGGGCTCGTGCAGTGCCAGGTGAACACCGAGCAGGACCTGACCTTCGCCCGGCTGCTCCGCTCGTTCCTGCGGCAGGACCCCGACATCATCCTCGTCGGCGAGATCCGCGACCTCGAGACGGCCCAGATCGCGGTGCAGGCGTCGCTCACCGGACACCTGGTGTTCTCGACGCTGCACACCAACGACGCCCCGTCGTCGATCCTCCGCCTGGTGGACCTCGGCCTCGAGACGTTCCTCCTCACCGCGACGATCGAGGCGATCGTGGCCCAGCGGCTCGTCCGCCGGATCTGCCTCGACTGCAAGGAGGAGTACGTCCCCACCGACGAGGAGCTCATGGAGCTCCAGCTGCGGCGACCCGACGTCGAGGGCCGCACGTTCTTCCGCGGCCGCGGCTGCGAGCAGTGCAACTTCAGCGGCTTCAAGGGGCGGCGGGCGATCTTCGAGATCCTGACGCTCGAGGACAAGCTGCGGCAGATGATCATGGACGGCGAGTCCACGACCGCCCTCCGCGAGGAGGCCCGCCGCCGGGGGATGCGCACCCTGCGCGAGTCCGGCCTCATGACCATCTACGAGGGGCAGACCACCATCGACGAGGTGGTCCGCGAGACGATGGTCGAGGAGTGACCACCGTCGCGCGGCGCGTCCGCCCCCTCGGGGCACGCGGTCGCGTCGCCCGCCGGCAGCTCCGGGGGGAGCCCGGGGGAGGGAGACCGGGAGACGGGCCGGAGGGGAATCGCCCCTGAGGGCCCGTCATCCGGGATCGAGGAGCCGTCGGGCCCGGTTTGGTCCCGCTTCGCCAGTGCGGCGGGGCCCCCGACGGACGAAGATTCTCGCGGCCTTCAGCTGCGAGAGCTGACAGGCGGGCTCGGGGCCCGCCGGGAGCGGAACCAGTCATGCCCACGTTCGCCTACGAGGCACTCGATTCGGCGGCCAAGTCCAAGAAGGGGACGATCGAGGCCGCTTCGAGCGAGGAGGCCATCCAGCAGCTCAAGTCGCAGGGGATGTTCCCCACGAGCGTCCGCGAGCAGAAGGTGAAGTCCGGCGGCGGCGGGGGCGCCTCGGGAGCCGGCACCAAGAAGAAGAAGAAGAAGGGCGGCGGGATCAACCTCGCCATCGGCGGGGTCGGCTCCAAGAAGCTCACCCTCTTCACCCGCCAGCTCTCGACGCTGCAGGACGCGGGGCTCCCGCTGCTCCGGTCGATCCAGATCCTCGAGCAGCAGCAGAAGCCGGGGCAGCTCAAGTCGATCCTCGGATCGGTGGCCGAGGACGTCGAGTCCGGCTCGACGCTCTCGGACGCGATGGGCAAGCACCCCCGGGCCTTCGACCGCCTCTACGTCAAGATGGTGGCGGCGGGCGAGGTCGGCGGCGTGCTCGACGTCATCCTCCAGCGCCTCGCCCAGTTCATGGAGAAGTCGCAGCGCCTCAAGCGGCGCATCCGCGGGGCCATGATCTACCCGGCGGCGGTGATCATCATCGCGACCGCCATCGTGACGGGCATCATGTACTTCGTGATCCCGCGCTTCCAGGAGATCTTCAACGACTTCGACGTCCAGCTCCCCGGCCTGACCATCTGGCTCATCAACGCCTCGGCGTGGGTGGCCGGCAACCTGCCCGACCAGGCGGTGCCGGGGGCGATCTGGATCATGCTCGCCCCGTTCCTCATCTGGGGCTTCCTGAAGCTGATCCGGCTCACGACGTTCGGCCGCGCGTCGACGGACGTCATCCTCGTGAAGCTGCCGGTGCTCGGCACGCTGGTGCAGAAGACCTCGGTCGCCCGGTTCACGCGGACGCTCGGCACCCTCATCTCGGCCGGCGTCCCGATCCTCGAGGCGATCCTCATCACGCGGGACACCTCGGGCAACTACGTCTACGAGAAGTCGCTGACCAAGGTCCACGACTCGATCCGCGAGGGCGAGTCCTTCGCCGGACCACTGCGGGAGTCCAAGGCGGTCGACTCGATCGTGGTGAACATGATCGACGTGGGCGAGGAGACCGGTGACCTCGACACCATGCTCATGAAGGTCGCCGACAACTACGACGAGGAGGTCGACGTCGCGGTGCAGGGCCTCGTGAGCCTCCTCGAGCCGCTGCTGGTGGTGGTGCTGGGCGGCATCGTGGGCACGATCGTGCTCGCCCTGTTCCTCCCGCTGGTGGCGATGATCGAGAGCGTCTCGGGCGGCACGTGATGCCGCGGACAGGCGGACCTGGCCCCCGCGGGGGCCGCAGGAAGGAGTCCGACATGGCGGTCGACCGGCCCGACAATCCGAGACGCCCGCGCCGGCACGGCTTCACGCTCGTGGAGTTGCTGGTGGCCCTTGGCATCGTGGCGGTGCTGGCGGCCCTGACGGTGGTCGCGGTGAACGTCGCCCGTGGCCAGGCCCGCAAGGCCCAGGCGGTCTCGCTGATGCAGTCGCTCGTGCAGGGGACGGTGAGCTTCGAGCAGGACCACGGCTTCCACCCGCCGCTGCTCGACGGCGGCCGCAACGAGATCCTGCTCCCGGATCCGGTGCTGCGGGCGTCGAGCCCGGACGACTGGCGCGAGGAGATCTACGACCGGCACTCGGTGACCAGCGCCGCGGAGTACCTGCTCGGCTACGGCACCTGGGTGGAGGACGGCTTCGGCTTCGACCCCGACGAGAACTTCGGCGGCGACGCCGACGACGCCGAGGTCCCGACCCTCGGCATCCGCTCGCCCGGGGCCGGCGGCTTCTGGGGAGCCCCCGACGTCGACGGCGACGGCGTCGAGCTCGCCGAGCGGCGGCTCTCGCTCAGCGGGAACGACGGCGGCGTCGCCCGCCGCCCCGAGAACGGGTTCCCGAGCCGGGTGTACGGGCCGTACCTCGACCTCCGCGGCGACGACGCGGTCGGCGTCACCGACGGCACGCAGGATCCCGAGACCGGTCAGTACCGGGTGCTGTTCCCGGGCGACCCGGGGTACGACGACACGCTGCCGCGGGTCATCGCGGATCCGTGGGGCAACGCGATCCAGTACATGCGGCTGCCCTACGCCACCGGCGCCCCGGGCGTCCGGCTCGGACCGGGCGACTACGACGGCGACGGGGTCGCCGACGGCGCCCCGTCGCTCTCGGACTGGGTCCGGCTACGGCCGTGGGACATGGAGGTCGGCGAGGCGGTGGACGGCATCCCGGACGCGAGCGGGTCGACCACCACGAGCCCGGTGCTCCAGTCGGGCCGCTTCGCCTACTTCTCGCCCGGGCCCGACGGCATCTACGCCCCGCGCTCCAACGACGTCCGCATCGACGAGACGGAGTCCAACCGCGACAACCTCGTGGAGGTCGGCCAGTGAGCGGCACGCCCGAGATCCTGCGCCCGCGCCGCGCCCGCGGCGGCGGCGGCTTCACGCTCGTCGAGCTGCTGGTGACGATCGCGATCATCGCGGTCCTCGCCGGGCTGACGATCACCGCGATCGGCACCTTCAGCGCCCGGGGCGACGAGCAGCGGACGCAGGCGGCGCTCGACGTCCTCGCGGCCGCGGTGGACGCCTTCGAGAAGGAGGCCGGACGCGAGGTCGCCTGGGGGACCACGCGGGCCGACGCCCCCGGCGCGGACGTGCACGCCGACGTGCCGCACGTCTTCTCGGCGACGCAGCTCTTCACCCGCATCGAGCGGAGCCCGCAGGTGCGGGAGCTGCTCGCGGGGCTGCCCCCGGCCCTCGTCTTCCGCTACGACAGCGCGAACGACGCGACGCGGCCGATCTGGCTCGATCAGTTCGACCCGCAGGATCCCAACGGCCCCGCCGGAGGTCCGCTGGCCCGCAGCGAGTACGACGCCGGCGAATGGGACGGCGGCCTCGCGGTCCTCGACGCGTGGGGCCAGCCGGTCCGCGCGGTGCACCCGGGGCCGTCCTACGAGCGGTTCCGCGGCCTGCTCGACGACACGAGCACGCAGGTCCAGGAGAACCGGGACGACGACGGCACGGTCCGGCTCGACGCGGCCGCGATGCCGCTGCTCACCGGCAGCCCGGCGTCGGCGGACTGGTCGACCGAGGACGTCTACGGCGCCGCGACCGGCCGCACGATCTTCTTCGTGTCCGCCGGGCCCGACGGCCGCTTCGGCGACGTCACCGCCGATCCCGACGGCTTCGCGGCCGACAACATCTGGTCCGGCCCGGTGATCCGGCCGGGCGGACAGGACGGCTGACCATGCGACACGCTCCCGCACGCACGACCCGAACGCCCGGCACGGGCAGCTCGCGCCGCGCCTTCACGCTCATCGAGCTGCTGGTGGTCATCGCGATCATCTCGATCGTGGCCGTCCTCTCGGTGATCGCGGTGGGCCGTCTCGGTCGCGAGGCCCGCCTCGCCTCGGCCACCAACACGGTGCTGGCCTCGCTCGACGAGGCCCGCGCGGCCGCGATCCGCACCAATCGCTCCACCGCGGTGATCTTCCTCGCCCGGTGGGACGAGAGCCGGCCCGAGGACCGGCAGGTGACCGAGTGCGTGGTGGTGACGTGGCTCGGCGACCAGGAGCCCGTGATCTTCAACCCGGACGAGCTCGCCGACGTCTTCGTCGCGGTGCCCGACCTGCAGCCGCGCCGGCTGCCGCCGGGGATCAAGGTGGCCGGGCCGTTCTACGCGATCGAGGGCTTCGAGGGCCTGCAGAGCGACTTCCTGTGGCTGACCCAGCCGGAGCTGCGGCTGACGGACCCGGACGTCGTCGGCTCCGCGCAGGAGTACCCGGGCGAGATCATCGGCGTCCTGTTCGATCCCCGCGGGCGCGTGGTGACCTCGAACGTGTCGAGCTTCGCCCGCGAGGCCTTCTACGACGAGTTCCCCGGCGACACCGAGGACTCCTCCGAGGACGGCTTCGGCTTCCGCATCGACCCCCGCTCCGACACCACGACCGACGCCCCGGGGCCGCTCTTCTACCACTACCACGAGGACGACGAGGAGGTCTACATCTCCTTCGTCCCGTTCCTCGCGGTCTACGACGACGACGAGGCCCGCGAGCTGAAGACGCTGTCGTGGACCAACCGCAACAACTACGAGGCCGAGCTCGGGGGACCCGGCGGGTACATCTCGCAGTACGGGGAGCGGATCGAGTTCAACAAGTACACGGGAGTGCCGCTGCGATGACCCGCCGTCCCTCCCGCGTCCGTTCCCGCGCCGGCTTCTCGCTCACCGAGGTGCTGGTGGCGATCCTGATCCTCGCCGTGGGCGTGATCTCCATCGCGTCGCTGCTGCCGGTCGGCATCAGCCAGCAGCAGGAGGCCAACGACGACGTCCTCGGCCCGCTGGTCGCCCGCAACGCCCTGGCCACGATCCGGGCCCGGGTGTCGCCCCGGCAGTTCGGCTCGGGGCTCGAGGTGGTCGAGGTCCCGGATCCGTCGAGCCCGAGCGGCTTCCGGCTCGTCACGAACGCCGAGCCGTGGGCCAGCCGCGGGTACGCCGCCGGCGACTGGGGCTGGCTGCGTCCGGCGTTCGTCCCGCCGGGGGCGATCGCGACGCTGCCCGACGGCGGCATCGACATCTTCAACCAGCTGGAGCTGCAGGGTCTCGTCGCCGAGGCGTTCGACGAGCAGGACGTCGACGGCGCCCTGCCCGACACCGCGATCCCGCTCAACGCCGACTATCCGGTGACGCTGCCCACGGCGGGCGTGATCGCGCAGGGCGAGCGGGTCTACCCGCAGTTCGCCGCCCGGCCCCAGTACGCGTGGGAGTGCATGTTCCGCCGCCGCAACGGGCGCATCCAGGTCGCGGTGTTCGTCTACCGGATCGTCGATGGTCTCGGCGAGGGGCAGTCGTACACGGTGTCGCTCGCGGACGCCGACGGCCCGCCGCTGCCGCACCGGCTGGCGCTGGCGGACGGCGGCCCGGAGCCGTGGCGGGGCCTGTTCTGGGACGCCTACGAGACCGACACCGGCCTGCCGCGACGCACCATCGCCCGCACCGAGGGCGGCTCGCCCTTCGACCTGGGCAACGTGGACCACCACTGGCAGGCCCCGGGGCAGATCCTCGTCGATCAGTCCGGGGCGACGCACCGCGTCCTCTTCGGCCGCGACTCGAGCGACGACCCGGCGGTGGAGCTGAGCCGACCGATCCAGGAGATCCCGCTGGTCGCGGCGAGCCCGCTGGTCGCCGGGACGCCCGACCAGGTCTTCTTCGATCCCGCCAGCGGCACCTACGAGCCGGGCACCAACGGCTGGTGGGACACCGGCGTGGTGTCGGAGCTCTGGTACCTGCCGGTGCTCGACGGCGACGGACGTCAGCTGGAGCCGATCTTCGTGCTGGTGGAGGAGCTGTGATGCGGACGCCGACCGACCGAACGCCGTCGACCGCCGGCTCGCGCCGCGGCTTCACCCTGACCGAGATCCTCGTCGCGGTGCTCGTGCTGCTCGGCGTGCTGCTGGCCGCCAGCCGCATCTTCAGCACCACCCAGCAGGTCGCGGGGGCGGGCGAGGCCAACGCCGAGACCATCAACGAGATCGTCGCGATCGAGCAGGCGATGCGTGAGGACCTCGCCAACATCTCGCGCGAGGGCTTCATCGTGATCCGCAACGTCGCGGTGCCCAACGACGTGCGGGGCGCGGGCCGTCCGCTGCTCAACCCCGAGCTGCCGGCCGAGGCCGAGATTCGCTCCGACCAGATCATGTTCATCCGCGAGGGCGTCCAGCGCCTGCAGACGATCAGCGTGGGGGCGGGCGAGAAGGTCCGCCCGACCGCCACGTCCACGCGGGTCTACTACGGTCACGCCTTCACCCTCGGCGAGCAGAGCATCCCGGCGATCGCCACCGGCTCCAACCCCACCGCGTGGGACGTGGTGGCCACGGGGAGCCCCGACGTGCACGTCGGCCTCGCACCGTGGGAGGAGGGGCCGGTGAGCCTCCGCCGCTTCCAGTACGCCCCGGCCAACCCGAGCCAGGTGCTGCAGCCGACCTCATCCGCCGTCTCGCGAGTGAAGGCTCCGAGCGACGCCCGCACGTGGCCGCTGGTGCGCGCTCCGATCGCCCTCGTGGACGACGACGGGCCCGAGGCGAGCGGGGCGGGGCTGACGCAGTTCAGCCGCACTCGCTACCTCGACGAGTCCGGCGGCCCGGCCGAGGACTACGGCGGGGCGTTCGCGTACTTCACCGCGTTCGTGGACGACCCGCGGCCAGCCCTCGGGGGCTTCCGCAACGTCCTCAGCGGCCGGACCGACGCGGCCGCGAGCACGCTCGACGACATCCGCGACGTGCTGCTCGTGAAGGACCCCGACGCTCCGAGCGACCGCCGCTGGTTCACGCAGGATCCCGACGGCCTCGACCAGCGGACGATCCTCGAGCAGCGGATGATGTTCCCCGCCGACGACACGGTGAGCCCGCCGATCCTCGAGTATCCGCGGGTGGAGCTCCGCTCGCCCTCGATGTCGCGTCTCGACTCGGCCCTCACCAACGACGTGCTCGGCACCGCGGTCAGCGACGTCCGCATCGAGTGGACCTGGCGCGACGGGACCGGCACCGTGATCGACGCCGCGGCCGCGGACCTGCCGGGGCCGCAGGCGGTGCGGGCGGTGGCCTTCGGGATCGAGGCGCCCGATCAGCGGGCGGGCCAGCCGTGGTTCGGGCTCCGGGACGACGCCCGGGGCGTGCGTCCGATGAGCGAGCCCGAGGGCGAGTGGGTGCTCAACCCGCTGCCCTACGCCGACGTCGCGGGGCAGGAGATCCTGCTGCCGGAGAACATTGAGCGGTACGACGCCGCCTCCGGGCCGGGCGACGTGCGGATCTACTCCGCGGTGTTCGGATTCAACAACGACCGGCCGCTGTTCACGTCCCGCTCGAGCGGCGAGGTGCTGCCTCCCGTGAGCGAGGACGACCGGCGCCGGCTCGGCTTCACCCCGTGGCCCGACGCCATCCGCGTCACGCTGACGGTCCACGACGCCGACACCCGCCTGACCGCGGGGCGACGCGTGCAGTTCGTGATCGACCTGCCGGACACGGGACGCGACCGCTGAGGGGCCGCCGACGGGCTCGCCGCCCGCCGGACCCCAGGGAGACGGACATGACGAACATCCACCCCACGCTCAGCCGCCCGGCCCGCCGGGCGCAGGACCGACGAGCCGATCGTCGCGGCAACGCGATGGTCCTCGTGGCCGGTCTGCTCGTGCTGCTGGTGATCGTGGTCGCCGCCTTCCTCACCAGCACCCAGGGCACCCGCGAGCTCGCCGCGGCCCAGAAGGAGCGGACGATCCGTGACGCCTCGGTCGACGACATCGCGACCGTGTTCGCCGACGAGATCGCCGGGGCGCTCTTCGCCCGCCCGATCGACGCCACCGGCATCGGCAACCCCGCCGACATCGGCGGGGTGGCGGACCGCGAGCAGGCCTTCGCCGAGCTCCGCGACGGGAACCGGCCGCGGCTCGAGCCCCTCGCGAACGCGCGGCGGCAGGGGACCGACTGGGACGCCGACGAGGACGGTCGCCCCGACACCACCTGGAACACCGTCCCGTACCAGGTCGTGCCGTGGACGAACTGGCCGGACAACCTCGCTCCGCTGCCGGGGCAGGTCGAGCTCTATCCCGAGGACGAGGAGGTGCTCTGGCCCGCCGGTCCCGGCACCCCGACCAACGGCCCGTGGCGCCGCGACCCCGGCGCCGGCTTCGGCGCGTTCCCCGTCCCCGAGCTGCAGACCAACTTCACCGAGACCAACCCGATCGGCGACCCGGGCACCAACGACACGCGGTGGCTGTCCGACGCCGAGCCGATGCGCTTCGACCCCATCCCGGGCACCGCGCCCTTCAGCGGCGTCGACGGCTTCCCGCACGCCTTCCGCATGTGGCGGCACATGAGCTACGTCGGCCGGCCCGGCAACGGCTGGCGGATCGTCTCGGACATCAGCAACGTCACCGGCAACCTGGTGACCAATCTCCGCTACCCGGTCGAGCAGTGGCTGACCGACGTGCTGCCGGCGCCGTTCTTCGATCCGGCGACCGGCTTCGCGCGGTGGGAGTTCCCTGGTACGACATTCGACCCCGTGGTTGACCCAGTCGTTGCCGATAGCGGCGACAGCTACAACCGCTGGCAGGACTGGTTCTTCCGGTACCCCTTCGTCTACGCCGACCCGGCCCGCATCCCGCACAACTTCTTCCGGCTCGACGACGCCGACGCGGACGGGACCTACGACCCACCGGGCGACTCCTTCCGCTTCGGCACGCCCCGCTGGGACCTCAACCGCGTCCTCGACGACGCGGACGGCGACGGCTTCACCGACTCCTTCTGGTGGCTGGCCCCGATCCAGGGGCCGGACGGGGTGCGGTACGTCGTGAGCTTCCGCGTGGTGGACAACGCCGCGAAGGTCAACGCCAACGTCGCCACCCGCTTCGAGTCGGGCATCGGCTCCACCCCGACGGTCGAGCTCGCCACCCGCGGCGAGACCCCGGCCGACGTCGCCCTCGTGGGCCGGCCCGACCTCGCGCCGCTCGTGGGCCTGCCGATGCTGTCGGACCTGAACGTCGGCCTGCTCGACAACCCGCTCCGACGCGACTCGTCGGGCGCGCTGCTCCAGCGCGGCTGGTGGCTGCCCACGAACCCGTCGGTCGACCTGTACGACAGCCGCACCGGGGCGGTGTCGGACGTCTCGTGGGGCGGCAACACCGACCTCGACGCGATCGGCCAGTGGCGCGACTTCGTCCGCGAGCTGCGGATCCCGATCGACCCCGTCGACGACGCCTTCCGGCTCACCAACGATCGCCGGCTCTACTTCAACGCCGCCGCGAGCCAGCCGTCCGACCCCGGCTTCGGCATCACGCCGTTCGGCAGCGAGGACGAGATCGAGCTCCGGCTCTTCCACGGCAACAACTTCACGTGGACCTTCTCGCGGTTCGAGCGGGCGCTGAACCGGCCCTTCAACCTCGACGAGGAGCCGTTCGGCCAGATCCTGCGGTCCTCGCGCACCTATCAGGAGTCGGCGGGCTTCCTGAGCGCGAGCGAGAACTTCAAGCTCGACAACTACGAGCTCACCCACGACACGCGGCACCGCCTGACGCTCTTCAACGGCGCCCGGAACGACCTCAAGCCGCGGTGGCTCCGCTGGCGCGGCGCCCTGCCGCAGCGGGTGTACGAGTCCACCCGCCCGCTGTCGAACGAGGCCCGGGCGCTCGAGATCGACCGGTTCTTCGCCCAGGCGTCGCGGAAGATGGACCTGCGCGAGAACGACGCCGGCCGCGTCCTCCGCGGCGAGGACGTCAGCACGGACTTCGTGCCCCGCATCCCGATCGGCGAGACGAGCTTCCGGCGCCGCGGCGAGCGGTTCCTGCACGAACGCCTCGCGGAGGAGATCTTCCTGTCGCTGGTCGAGACGGACCGCACCGGCGAGCTCGGCGTCGCGGAGACGGCGAGCTACGAGTCGATCTTCGGCAGCGGCACCGTGCAGACCGGCGACCAGGGCCTGCGGCGGGTCGCCCGCGTCTCCGCCGCCCTCGCCGCGAACATCCTCTCGCGACGCGACGACGATCGCGACCGCATGGAGCTCGACCCGCTCGAGCGGTTCAACGTCGCGCCCCTGTACGACGAGATCCGCGAGACGGGGCAGGCCGGTGCGGTGCCGCTGCCGGCGTGGCCCGACAACTTCCGGCTCGACACGTCCACCGTGCCGCCGCTGCAGGTGCCGACGTTCCAGCGTGACCGCGACCGGCGCATGCTCGGCCTCGAGCCGCAGCCGTTCCTCACCGAGGCCATGGTCACGCTCGTCCACGGCGGCTCCGAGATTCGACAGCCGTCGCCGGGTCTGTTCCTGCCGTTCTTCGAGGGCCCCAGCGGCACCGGGGGGGCGGACCCGGGCGGTCCGTGGTTCGCGTTCTCCAGCGATCCGGCCAACGCCAGCGCCGGGCAGGCGGTCGTGGCCCTGCAGATGGCCAATCCGTTCCAGCACGTGATCCCGTGGCGGGAGCTGAGCAAGTACGGCATCACGCTCTTCGACCAGGAGATCCCGCTGCGCGACCTCTTCGCGGCCGCTGGCTTCCCGGTCACGACCTGGGACGCGGCCACGGATCCGCTCGACCGGTGGGACTTCTTCCCGTCGGCCGACGACAACCCGGTCACGCTGACGATCCTGATCGCGGACGAGACCTTCAGCTGGCAGCGGCGTCGCAACCAGGAGGGCAACCCCGCGGGCGGCGCCTCGACGATCGCCGACTTCCGCGACCAGTGGCTCGACTTCCTCGGCCTCGAGCCGACGCCGACCACCGGCTTCGCGTCGGACGAGTCGATGACGCTCGTGGTCCCGTGGAGCGCGATCCCGACCCTCACCGGCGAGGCGACCGAGATCTACGACGCCGTCGCGATCGGCGGCGGCGGCATCGGTCCCGGCGGCGGCACCGAGGACGCGCTGATCGAGCTCTGGCGGGAGACCTACCACGACCGCGCCGACGCCATCGAGGACAGCGAGAACATCCCGCCGTTCGACCCGGCGACCGCGCCGCCGACCGAGCTCGTGGACCGCGTGGTCCTCGACCGGTTCGGCCTGCCCGAGAGCGACTTCCGCGAGGCGCTGGCCCAGCTCGAGGCGCCGCCGGACCACGACGTCGATCTCGCGCCCGCGGGCGGCGGGGGCACGTTCTCCGACTGGGCCGGCATCCGCATCCAGGGCGATCCGATCCTCATGCAGCCGGTGACGGTGCGGCGGGCGTGGTCGCGCGACCTCGACGCGACCGCGGGCGGCGTGCTCGTGGCCGAGAACATCGGCTTCGGCCCGGCCGACCACGGGCCGCGGTACGTGGTGGGGATCGAGCGGGTCTTCGGCCCGCAGCGCTACCTCGAGGCGATCCCGCCGGCCGAGCAGACGGGCAGTCAGTTCACCCGTCCGCGTCCGACGTTCTCGGGCGACGACGGCGACGGCACCGCCTACCAGGGGTGGGCCATGAACCTGGTGACCCCGTCGGATCCGGTCGACTCGCCGCTGCCGCAGGTCGGCACGTCCGCGGGCGAGGCGGACGAGACGTGGTTCTGGGAGTTCATCCCGCATCCCTACCTGTACGAGGACCCGGCCTCGGAGCCGCAGGGGGCGACGAACCTCGTCGGCCGCCGGCCGGTCTACTTCGACGGGGCCCGCGACCCGCGATTCGCCGACCTCGACTTCCTCCGCCTCGCGGCCGAGGAGGCGGCGGCGGCGGCCGGCGCGTCGCTCTCGCCGGACAACCTGCTGCTGCTCGACCGCGGCGTGTGGAAGGGCGACTTCGGGACCGTCGACGGGGCGTTCCAGATGCTCCAGAAGGAGGGCGACTACCAGCAGGTGGGCGAGCTGCTGCTCACCTTCGCGGTGGCCCACGAGCTCGCCTTCGACGGGGATCGCTACAGCGGGACCGTGCAGACCTTCGCCGAGGGCATGGCCGACGACGAGACGACCCCGTCGGACCGCGGCATCACCATCGGCCGCCTGGTCGCGGGCCGGATCATCGGCGACGCCCCGGCCTCGGCTCGCTACGACGCCGAGAACCGGCTGCACTCGGTGCCCGAGCTCGCCGCCGGCTTCCGGCTGCTCTCGGCCTTCGTCTGCGACGGGCCGGGCGTGAACTGGGACCCCTCGGTCCCCGGCGCCCCGTCCTGGGAGGAGGTGGCCTTCAGCAACGCCGCCGGGTTCACCGGGCGGGCGACGCCCGGGCTGGTGAACGTCAACACCGCCTCGCCCGAGGTGCTGGCCGCGCTGCCGCACTGGACGACCCTCGCCCACTTCGACGAGGACCGCTTCGAGGGCACCACCGCGCTGCCGCACGCCGTCGTGGCCTACCGCGAGCGGTACGACAACTTCGCCCGCGAGGCGGCCGGGCTGGTCAACCTCGCGAGCCACGGCGTGCCCGGCGGTCCGGACTACACCGACCGGCCCAACGATGGCCGGGGCGAGCGCGGCTTCGCCGACATCGGCGAGATGCTCTTCATGGATCGCGCGGGCCGCCGCACCTTCCCGACGCCGGGCACCGATCCCGCGTCGCAGGACCGGCTGGTCGGCAACGACCTCAACGCCATCAGCACGCCGCAGCAGGTCGAGGACCAGCTGCGGGCGATCCGCTACCTCGCCGATGCGTGGCGGATCTCGTGGGCCGGTCGCGAGCCGTTCCGCGAGCCGGCCGAGGCGTGGACCGACGCGTACTACGGCACCCGGCTCGGCATCGACGTGAACCAGCCGGACCGGTCCCTGCTGCGGTCCCTGGCCGATCCCGTCGAGGTGGACGAGTTCCTCCGCGAGGAGGGCGACCCGGCCGCGGGCGACCTCGAGGAGGCGCGGATGCTCTTCAGCGGCGCGAGCAACCTCGTCACCACGACCAGCGACATGTTCACCGTGTACTTCCGCGTGCGGGGCTTCCGCCCGCGGGCCGACGGCGTGCTCGACGCCACCGATCGCGACTCGGTGATCTCGGACCGTCGCTACGTCATGCTGGTGGACCGCTCGCAGGTGGAGACGCCCACCGACTCGCCGCGGATCGTCTTCCTCCAGGAGGTGCCCGACTGATCCCGGGCCACCGGGGGGCCGTCGGACGGCTCCCGCGGCCCACATCCCGTCCATTCCGCGGCTGCGCCCCGTCACGCTCATCCAGGCTCGGGGCGCAGCCCGTTTTTGCCGAACGCTGCGGCGGCGCGGAGCAACGAGCAGGTGGCGGACGCATCACGCGACGCCGGATCCGCACTCCCGGAGCCTCGCCGGCTCGACCCCCGGCTCGCCCCCCGGCTCGACCCCGGGCTCAGCCCCCGGCTCAGCCCTCGTAGCGGAACACCGTCCCGAGCTCGGCGAGCGTCGGGTGGCGCCGGTCCTTGTCCGACAGCGTCACCGAGTCCGCGTCCACGCCCCAGTCGATGCCGAGCTCGGGGTCGTCCCACGCGAGGCCCATGTCGTGGTCCGGGGCGTAGCCCGCGTCGACCTTGTAGAGCACCTCCGCGTCCGGAGTGCGGGTGACGAAGCCGTGGGCGAAGCCGCGGGGGACGTGGAGCTGGCGGAAGTTCTCCTCGCTCAGCTCGAACGCCACGTGCCGGCCGAAGGTCGGCGAGCCGGAGCGGATGTCCACCGCGACGTCGAGGATCGATCCGCGGACGCAGCGCACGAGCTTCGCCTGAGCGTGCGGCGGGCTCTGGAAGTGCAGGCCCCGCAGCGTGCCGGCGGCGGCCGAGCGGGAGTGGTTGTCCTGCATCCAGTCCGCGTCGATGCCGTGGGCCGCGAACCGCGCGCGGTTCCACGTCTCGGAGAAGAAGCCGCGGTGGTCGCCGTGCCGCACGGGCTCGACGAGCAACACGCCGGGGAGGTCGGTCTCGGTCACCTGCATCGATGGACTCTCGCGAACGGCGGGCGGGGAAGCGAAGCCGGCGGCGGCGGGCAGGGCCGCGGCGGGCCGGGGCGGGGCGGCGGAGCGGCGCGATGCGGTCCCCGGGCGGGGCGACCCCCCGAGCGCCGGCGGCACGTCCGAGGCCCCCTGCGGCTCCCCGGCCCGCCCGGGTCGCCGCGGGCTGCGACCTTATCATGCCCGCCATGTCCGAGCCCGCCGCCGCCATTCCCGCCGATCCCGCCGTCGCGCCCGTCCTCGTGCGCGGGGCCACCTGCGTCCTGCCCGAGGCGACCCGCGTCGCCGACGTGCTGCTCGAGGGCGGGCGCGTCGCCGCGATCGATCCGTCCCCGGCCGAGGCCGCCCGGGCCGAGGCGGGAGGCACGGTGATCGACGCCGCGGGCCTGCACCTGCTGCCGGGCGTCGTCGACTCCCACGTGCACTTCCGCGAGCCGGGCCTCGAGCACAAGGAGGACCTCGCGAGCGGGAGCCGGGCGGCGGCCGCGGGCGGCGTCACCACGATCTTCGACATGCCCAACGTCAGCCCCGCGACGACCAGCGTCGCCCGGCTGCACGCCAAGCTCGACCGCGCCGCCCGCACCTGCCTCGTCCACAACGGCTTCTACGTCGGGGCCACGCACGACAATCTCGACGAGCTGCGGATGGCCGAGCGCACGCCCGGCATCAAGATCTTCATCGGCTCGAGCACCGGGAGCCTCGCGGTCGACGGGCAGGAGGAGCTCGAGGCGATCTTCGCCCGCGCCACGCTCCCGCTCTGCGGCCACTGCGAGGACGAGCCGACGGTGCGAGCCAACGCCGAGCGGATCGGCGGCGGCTCCACGCCCGCGGACCACTCGCGGATCCGCGACGAGGCGGCCGCGGTCCGCTGCGTCGAGCGGGTGATCGACCTCGTGCGCCGGCACGGCCACCGATTCCACGTGCTGCACGTCTCGACCGCGGGCGAGTGCCGCCTGATCGCCGAGGCCCGGGCCGAGGGCCTGCCGATCACCGGCGAGGCCTGCCCGCACCACCTGCTGCTCGACGAGTCGGACTACGAGCGGCTCGGCACGCACGCCCAGGTGAACCCCGCGATCAAGACCGCCGCCGACCGCGCCGCGGTGTGGGAGGCCCTCCGCGACGGCACGCTCGCGTGCGTCGTCACCGACCACGCGCCGCACACGCTCGAGGAGAAGGCGAAGCCCTACCCGCAGTCGCCCTCGGGCCTGCCCGCGGTCGAGAACAGCCTGATGCTGATGCTCGACCGGGCCGCGGCGGGCGACTGCACGCTCGAGCAGGTCGTGGCGTGGATGTGCGAGGGCCCGTGCCGCGTGTGGGGGATTCCCGGAAAGGGCCGGATCGTGCCCGGGGCCGACGCGGACCTGGTGCTGGTCGACCTCGCGGCCGAGCACGTCGTGCGCAACGACCGCCAGCACACCCGCTGCGGGTGGAGCCCGTGGGACGGCGCGACCCTGAAGGGAGCGGTCGTCCGCACGATCGTGGCCGGACGCACCGTGTACGATCGCGGACGGTTCGACGAGTCGGTCCGCGGGCGGGAGGTCCGCTTCCCCCGCACCGCCGACGGCCGGCCGGACCCCGCGCTCCTCGCCGGCCCGTGGGTGGCGGACCGGGCGCTGCCCGCCGCCGCGGCGCCCGTCGCCGCCGGCTGAGTCCGCCGGTCCCATCCCGGCCCGGCCGCGGGCCGACCGGCCCGGGTCGCTCCGTCGCTCCGTCGCTCCGTCGGTCCTCTCCGCCCTCTCCCGAGCCCCGTCGCCATGCCCACCCTCGTCTTCGTCCGTCACGGCCAGAGCCAGTGGAACAAGGAGAATCGCTTCACCGGCTGGGTGGACGTGGATCTCTCGGAGCGGGGCAACGCCGAGGCGCGGCAGGCCGCGGTGCTGCTCCGCGAGGCCGGCTTCGACTTCGACGTCGCGTACACGAGCGTCCTGAAGCGGGCGATCCGCACGCTGTGGCACGTGATGGACGGGCTCGACCGCATGTGGCTTCCCGTGCACCGGGCGTGGCAGCTCAACGAGCGCTTCTACGGCGCCCTCACCGGCCTCGACAAGGCGGAGACGGCGGCCAAGCACGGCGAGGAGCAGGTGCACCGGTGGCGGCGCGGCTTCGCGATCCAGCCGCCGCCGCTCTCGGCCGACGACGAGCGGTGGCCCGGCCACGACCGGCGGTACGCGGACATCCCGCGGGAGAAGCTGCCGCTGACCGAGAGCCTCGCCGACACGATCGAGCGGGTGCTGCCGTACTGGAACGAGCGGATCGTCCCGGACCTGAAGGCGGGCAAGCGGGTGCTCGTCGCCGCCCACGGCAACTCGATCCGCGCCCTCGTCAAGCACCTCGACGGGCTCGACGAGGAGGCGATCATGAAGACGAACATCCCCACCGGCGTGCCGCTGGTCTACGACCTCGCGGACGACATGAGCGTCGAGGGCTCGCGGTACCTCGGCGACGCCGCGGCGATCGAGGCGGCCCAGAAGGCGGTGGCGGCGCAGGGCAAGGCGGGCTGAGCGGCGCGGGTCGCGGCCGGGCTCAGCCTCGCAGCAGGGCCAGCGTCGCCGCGTGCACCCGGCCGTTGCTGCTCACGCACGGCCGGTCGTGCCCGGCGGGCCCGCCGTCCCAGGCGGTGCACGTGCCGCCGGCCTCGGCCATGATCGGGATCATCGGGGCCACGTCCCACAGGGCCATCGTGGGCTCGACCACCGCGTCCACGCGGCCCGTCGCCACGAGCAGGTGGGCGTAGCAGTCGCTCCACCCGCGGACGAGGCGGAAGGCGTCGGCGAGGCGGATCGGCAGGTCGCGGGTCGCCGGCTCGCGGCGGAAGTACTCGAGCCCGGTGACGCACGCGAGGCCCTCGGCCGCCTCGGCGACGTCGGAGACGCGGGCGGGGACGTCGGGCCGCCCGTCGCGGGCGTGGACCGCCTCGCGGCCGGTCGCCGCGTGCACCCGCTCGCCGAGGGCCGGCATCTCGATCACGCCCACGTGGGCCGTGCCCCGCCACTCGACCGCCACGAGCGTGCCGTAGAGCGGCACCCCGTGCACGAACGAGACCGTGCCGTCGATCGGATCGAGCACCCACCGCCAGCCGCTGGTGCCGGGCCGCTCCTCGTGCTCCTCGCCGAGGACGCCGTCGTCCGGGAAGAGCCTCGCGAGCCGCTCCCGCAGGAACGCCTCGGCGTCGCGATCGGCCTCGGTGACCACGGTGCCGTCGCGCTTCCGCTCGACGGACAGGTCGCGGGCCTGGAAGCGCTCGAGCGTGCGGCGGCCCGCCTCGCGGGCGAGGGCCACCGCGGCCTCGTGGCGGTCGGCGAGGGCGGGCTCGTCCGGCGGGGGGGCGTCGGGCGTCGCGGCGGGCGTCGGGTCGGTGCTCATGGTCGGTATCGTACGAGGCGATGACTGCGCCGACCGACGACGACGCCCCGGCTGCGCCCGAGCCCGCCTCCGCCATCGTGCCGGTGCGGCTCGCGCTCTTCGACATCGCGGGCACGCTCATGACCGACACCGGGCGCACGCCCGACGCGTACCGGGCGGTGCTCGCCGACGCGGGCCTCGAGGCGGATCACGCGTGGATCCGCGGTCGCATCGGGATGCGCAAGAGCACCGTGTTCGCGGAGCTGCTCGCGGCGGCGGGGCGATCCGAGGCCGAGGCGGACGACCTCGCCGAGGCGTTCGACGCGGTGTTCCTCGACGCGCTGGACCGCGATCCGCCCACGCCGCTGCGGGGCGCGGTCGCGACGTGGACGAGCCTGCGGGCGCGCGGGGTGGCCGTGGGCTGGATCACCGGCTTCTCGCGCGAGGTCGGCGAGGCGTGCGTGCGCGGGCTCGGGCTCGAGGCGGACGTGGGCGTGGGCAGCGACGAGGTGGCCGAGGGCCGGCCGGCCCCCGACCTCGTCGAGATGGCGATGCGACGCACCGGCGTGGCCGATCCGCGGTCGGTCAGCGTCTGCGGCGACACGCCCCGGGACCTCGAGTGCGGCACCGCGGCCGGCTGCGGCATCGTCGCGGGCGTGGGCCACGGCACGCACCCGCTCGAGGAGCTGGCGATGTGGCCGCACACGCACCTGGTGCCGACGCTCGAGGGGTTCGCGGAGATCGTGGCGCGGGGAGTGCCGAGGCGGGCCGAGGGAGGCTGAGGCTCGCCGCCGCCCGCGCCGCCGCCCGCGCCGCCGCCGCCGCGGTCCTGCTCGCCGTCGCACGTCCGGCCGGAGGCCTTCAGGGCCGCATCCACGGCGGCGGCACGCGGTCGTGCAGCCGCCGCGCGACCACCAGCCGCCGGCGGTCCGAGGCCACCCGCCGGAAGCCCAGCAGGTGGAAGAGGTCGAGGGCCAGGAACCGGGCGATGCGGCGGTCCACGACGAGAGCCCGCGGTCGCCGCTCGTGCCGCTTCACGCCCGGCAGCAGCGTCGCGAGCCGGGCCACGCCCAGCCGCCGCAGCCAGCGCGAGAGCTCGAGCCACGCCCCGCCGATCGGCCGGGCGACGAAGAAGCCGTCCGACCCCTGCTCCTGGTACAGCGGCAGCAGCATCCGGCCGTGGCGCGGGACGAGCACCGGACCGCGGGCGTCGTCGGCCACCGTCTGTCGCCGCCGCAGCCGGTCGAAGTTCGCCCAGCCGGGCCGCATGCGGAAGCCGTCCTCGGGCCGCACCGGGTGGCGATGCTGCACGTCGAGCTGCCGGGGCAGGCCGCGGACGGCTCGCTCGAGCACGGTGCGGTCCTCGTCCCGCCGCGGCAGGGCGTCCGCCGCCACGTGCCCGGCCCGCACGAGGGCGAGACGCACCACCGCCTCGTGCAGCCGCGCCGCCTTCGGATCGTCGTGCCGCCCCGTCTCGACCACCACGCCGACGAGCCCGGCGTCGGTGACGTACTCCGCGAGCGTGCCCGGCACCTCCTCCGGCAGCCCCAGGATGCGGGGCAGCGGCCAGGCGGCGGCGAAGTCGCGATTCCGCAGCGTGTCGGCGAAGACGCAGAAGGGCGGCCCGTCGCCGCTGAAGGTGTGCAGGTCGATCACCGTCGCGGTGCCGCCCTCGGGCAGCGCGTCCGTCCGGGCGCGGATCTCCCGCAGCAGCGTTTCCCGTTCCGCCGCCTCGGCGCCCTCGAGCCGCCGCAGCCGCGGCACCCAGTCGGGCGAGGCGGCGGAGTCGTCCGTCGCCTTTGCGTCGACGAGGTCGTACGCGAACGCCCGGTTGAGGTCCGAGTCCACGAACCGCCGCCCGGTGGCGAAGGCGGCGGCGTTGCCCAGCAGCGCCACCGCCCGTCCGCGGAAGTCTGGCCGATCCGCCGCGAGGTCGCGGAACACCCGCTCGACCGCCTCGACGCCGCGCGGCTCGTTGCCGTGGATTCCCGCGACGAAGATCGTCAGCGGTCCCGGCTCCTCTCCCACGTGCTCGCCGATCACCCGCGGCGGCACGGCGCGAGGCGGCGGGGCGGGCGGCGTGGCCGGGGTCGGGGTCGGGAACGGGCCCGGCCGGGCGGGCGCCAGGGGCGCGCGCGGCGGGGACGCGCCCGTCCGCGAGACCGAGGAGCGGGCCGGCGACGAGGGCGAGGGGGCGGGGGGACCGGACGGACCGTCGGGATCGGGGT
>CAYLNM010000067.1:0-22630 GCA_964385045.1 uncultured Isosphaeraceae bacterium | reverse complement strand
GGGGCGAGGGGCGCGGGGCCGAGCAGAACCGCGGAGATCACGGCGGTGTTCCCGAGGGCCGGACGGTACCGCGCGGCCGACGGGCTCCCGGCCGGGCCCCGACGCATGCCGTGCAGCCGGCGGCCCGGGCCGGCGTACCGGAACGCGGGGCGCGGGACCCGGCGGCGTGCGATCATCCACGAGGTCGTCCGTCGCCGCCGGGTCTCGCGTCGCCCGCCTCGCCCGCCCCGCCCGCCTCGCCCGCCTCGCCCGCCTCGATCGCGCGACCGATCGTCCGGAGCCCCCTCGATGGTCCATCGCCGCCCGACCTCCCGCCCCGCGCTCCTGCTGCTCGGCCTGCTGCTGGCCGTGCTCCCGGCCGCTGGCGCCCGCGGCCAGAGCTTCGACGAGCTGCGGGAGATGGGGATCCCGATCCCGACCGATCCGGGCAACGCCGCGACCTGGTACGTGCGGGCGGTGGACGAGCTGGCCCGGGTGGCCCCCCGGCAGGCCGACGTGATCGCGAACTGGGACCACGCCACCCCGCCGACACGGGCGCTGCGGGCCGCGATCCGCGCCCACGCGGCGGTGCTGGCGGACGTCGAGTCGGCGACCGCGCGGACCCGGTGCGACTTCGAGCTCCGCTACGACCGCGGCTGGGAGATGCAGCTGCCGCATCTGGCACGGCTGCGGCAGGTCGCCCGCGTCGTACGGGCCCGCGCGCTGGTGGCGATGCACGACGGACGGCCGGACGCGGCGGTCCGCGACGTCGAGCGCGTCCAGCGGATGGCGGTGCATGCGGCGGGCGACGACATCCTGATCTCGTCGCTGGTGTCGATGGCGATCGCGGCCATGGGCGACGAGCTCGTGGCGATCGGGCTGGGGCGGGGGGTGTTCGGTCCCGCCGAGGCGGCGCGGCTGCTCGGCGTGGTGGGCGAGCTCGCGGCGCCCGGGGCCTTCCGGGTGCGGGCCGCGATCGCCAGCGAGGCCGCGATCTCCGGGGCGTGGCTGCGCGACCGCCTCCTCGACGCGACCCCGGAGGAGCGCGTCTCCTTCGCGACCGATCTGCTCGGGGTGGGACCGGACTCCGAGGAGGCAACCGCGATCCGCGACACGTCGGATGCGGTCTACGAGGAGCAGATCGGCTCGATGGAGGCGGCGTATGCGGACGCGGTCGAGCTCGTCGACCGGTTCGAGGAGGACCCGGAGGCCGTCCGCGACGAGCTGGAGGCGTGGGAGCAGTCGATCGCCGAGGGTGCCTACGGGCAGCTCGCCGCGCTCATGATGCCCTCGCTGAGCCGGGTGATGGAGCGGGCCGCGGCGAGCCGGACCGCGATGGCGGAGACGGAGGCGACGCTGCGGCGCGTGATCGGCGGCGATCCGTCCGCCCGCCGGCTCGGGGCCGCGGTGCACCTGCGGGCGGCGATCGAGGCCGCGGCCGCGATCCCGGACGAGCACGTCGAGACCATCGTCCTCGGCGGCGGCGTGCTCGGCGACGACGAGGCGGCCGACGCGGCGCGGGCGTCGCTGCGCCGGGTGCTCGAGCACCTCGCCGCCGCCGCGGACGCCGCCGCGGCCGAGGCCGACGCCGCTCCGGCCGCGCGCCTCTGGACCGACGACGCCGTCCTGCGGGCGGACGGCGACTCGACGGTGATCCCGGCGTGGGCCGCGGGCGCGCGCCGCGCACTGCGGCTGCTGGCCGGCGAGGCCGCGCGACGACTGGACGAGAGCGAGACCCCCGGCGGGCCGGACGCCGGCGCCGCCGCGGTCGCCGCCGCCGGGCTCGTCACCGACGGCCTCCGGCTCGTGCGCCTGCTCGCCACGATGCGGCCGATGATCGCCTCGCGGCTCGCCCACGAGCACCTCGCCGACCTCGTGCCGCTGGTCCGCGACCTGCCCGCCGCGGGGCGGACGGACGAGGCGGCGTGGGCACCGCTCGCCGCGGCCGCGGAGGCCCTGGCGCCGGGCACGCCGGAGGAGGACCGCCCGCGGTGGCGCGGCCGGACGCACGCCGTGCTCGGCTACCCCGCCAAGGCAATCGACCTGCGGCAGGTCGCCGGCCAGGCCGCCCGCGACCTGCGGGATCGCATGGCCGGCCGGCGGCCCGAGCCCGGCTGGGATCCCGACGAGGCGAACGCGCTCGACGGCGACATGGCGACCATCCTCCTGCTTGCGACCGAGCGGGTGGCGGGCGGCGTGTACGGACCGGTCGCTCCGGTCGCGGGCACGTCGGATCTGCCACCAGGGCCGGGGGAGGCCGCGGGCGACGAGGACGGAGCCGCTCCGGACGACGGCGCGGACGCCCCCGACCCCGAGGCGGCGGCGGCACCGCCCGAGGCGACCGACCGCATGCCGGACGTCGCGGGGCTCGAGGGGCTGGTCGACGCCGAGGCCCTCGCGGTCCTCGAGTCGCGGGTGCGGGAGATCCGGCGCCGCATCGTCGAGCACCTCGACCCGCTCGCGCTCGTCGCGGGACCGGATGCATCGCCGCTGGACCTGCGGCGTCACCAGCGGGATGCGCGTCGGCTCGTGCGCGAGCTGCGCCGGGCGGTCGATCCCGATCGGGCGGACGAGCCGGAGGGGGACGCCGAGGACGGGGGCGAGGCCGCGGCGGCGCGGGCCGCGGGGAACGCCGCCGCGCCCGCGGGCGGGGCCTGACCCGGCCCTGCGGCGCGGACTACGGGCAGGGCCCCCACGCCGCCAGCACGGTGGTGAGGTCGCCGAAGGCCACCGCGCCGTCGCCGTCGACGTCCTCGGGGCACGCGTCGCACGGTCCCCACGCCGCGAGCACGGCGGTGAGGTCGGCGAACCCGACGTCGCGGTCGCCGTCCACGTCCGCGGGGCACGGCTCGGGCGCCGCCGGGATCATCACGAACGCACGGATCTCGCCGTCGAGGACACCGGTGCCCACGATCGTGCCGTCGTCCGCGATGCCGAGGGCGGCGGAGAAGGTGTTGTCGTCGAGGCCCCAGCCGGTGCCGGCCGGGATGAGCTCCGCCAGCCGCCAGGTGGTGGTGCCGTCGGAGAGGAAGGGCACCGCGAAGGCGTTCGACGCGACGCCCACGACGAGGCCGTCCGCGTTCACGCCGCGGGCCGAGCCCTGCGACGTGCCGGCTGGCAGCGGGATCGGCTGGATGCCGGCGGAGTCGGTCCAGAGGAACGGCGCGCCGGCGCCCTGGTTCAGCATGCTCGCGCCGACCACGTGGCCGCCGCCCGAGACGTCGAAGCAGATCGCACCGTTGGCCCCGGGCAGGGCGCCGACCTCGAAGGTGGTGCCGCGGGCGAGGTCGTGGACGAGGCCGACGTTGCGGGCGGCGTTGCCGGGGTCGCTGCCGATGCCCGCCACGAGGCCCGCGTCGTTGATCGCGAAGGCGGTGGTCATGATGCTGCCGTCCGGGGCCGGCTCGGTGATGATCGACGCCGAGCCGCCGGCGCCGCCCACGTAGACGGCGGCCCGCTCGAGGATGCCGCCGCCGATCGAGCCCACCGCGGTGCCGGCCGTGTTCACGCCGTAGGCACGGCCGAGCAGCTGGCCGGCGGGCAGCGGGAGCTGGCTCACCCGGCCGTCCGTCCACACGAGCGGCAGGGGGTCGGAGCCGAAGGGCGAGAGGGCGCCGATTCCGACCACCACGCCGGCGTCGTTGGCGTCCTCGCCGCTGCCGAAGGGCCGGCCGGCGAGGTTCGGCAGCGCGACGAGGCCGCCCTCCGCCGTCCAGCTGAACGCCTGGTTGGACGTGCCGGCGGAGCGCCCCGCCGCGACGCCGCCGGGCGAGATGCCGAGCCCCTGACTCGCGAAGTCGCCGGGATCGACGAGCCCGAGGGCGACGATCTCGTAGGCGGGGGCGTCGTCCGCCTCGGCGGTGGACGATCCCGCGGCGAGGGCGATCGCGGCGGCGAGGGCCGCGGTGGCCGCGACGGAGCCCGCCGGGCCGCGGGATGGCTGCGGGGCGCGGCCGCGGGGGGCGGGCCGGGCGGCCGGCGAGGCGTCGGTCCCGTCGGGCCGGGCGGCCGGCTGGACGCGGTCCCGAGCGAGCGGCCGAACGAGCGGGGGGTCGATGGCGGGCATGGGTCCGTCTCCTGGCCGTGCGGCGGCGGGGGCCGGCGGCGACCCGACGGTACCGGCCGCGGGCGGCCGCGCCGAGAGCGGGCGTCGCCGCCACCGCCGGGGCGGGCTCAGGTCCCGGCGTCGTCCCCCTCGCCCCCGGGCCCCCCGGGGGCGGCCTCGTCCTCGCGGCCTGCCCCCACCTCCGGCTTCCGCCAGTCGAAGTCGGGGTCCTTCTGCAGCGTGGCGGCGGCCATGCGGACGACCTTGCGGCACGCCACCGCCTCGGGGTCGATCGGGCTCCGCCAGCCGGGCTCGCCCGTCCGGCGCAGGGCCTCCCGGTCGCGGTCGTCCTCGCGGCTCAGGCGGCAGGTGTAGCCGCCGGTGACGACGTTCGGCCCGTCGCCGGCCTCGAGCTCGACGAAGGCGACCTCGAGGCAGCGGGCGCAGATCACCGCCCCGCGGTGGCCCTCGATGAAGGGGACCTCCTCGGTCCACGGGCGGTGGCAGAAGTCGCACAGGACGTCGGACATCTGCACGTTCGACGCGTCGGTGCCGGGGCGATGCATGCCGGGGATGCTACCGCCGGTCCGCGTCGCTCCCGTCCGCGACCGCCGTTTCGCCGGCGCGGACGCCGGTGCGCGGGCGCGTTGACCCCCGCCGGCGGCCCGCCGATGATCGACCGTTCGACCTCCCGATGGCCTCCGAGTCCCGACCATCCCGCGTCCGCGGGGCCCTGCCGGCGGTGGCCGGCATCAGCCTCGCCAACAAGTCGCAGCTGCTCTTCGGGCTCGCGGCGGGGGTGATCCTGACGCTGGCCCTCGCGGTGCCGTGGATCCGCGGCACGCTGCTCGTCCGGGCGTTCGAGGACGAGGAGGCGCGTCGGATCGCCGCCGCCTGGCTCGAGGATCGCGTGGCGGTGGGCGAGGCCGAGGTCGCCTCGGGGCCCTTCCCGCCCCGCGTCGCGATCGGCACCGCCGCCACCGAGGTGACGCTCGTGCCGCTGGCCGGGGCGCCACGGACGGCGGGCGAGCAGGAGACCGCGCCCGGGGATCCCGCCGCCCCGCCGGAGCCGCCGCCCGCCGCCTCGCCACCGGATCCCGTCCCCGAGCCCTCGGGCCTCGGCCCCACCGACCGCGCCGCCCGCTTCGTCACCGAGGCCGCGGCCGCCCTGCGGGCCGCCCCCGACCGCGAGCTCGTCGTCCGCCGCTACCGCGTGGGCGACCGCACCGTGGTCCGCGTCGCGGTGCCGGTCACCCGGCGCACGCTCGCCGCGATCCCCGAGCGGCCACTGCTGCTCGACGCGCTGGTCGCCCCGCCCGCGGCGGTGCCCGACGCCCCGGCCGGGCCCCCGGGAGCGGGCCCCGGCGCCGGCAGCGCCGGGCCCGCCTCGCCCGCCACCGCCGATCTCGACCGCGTGGTCGCGATGCTGGTCATCGACCGCGACGCGGGCTTCGCCGACGGCTGGCTGCTCGGCACGCAGATCTGGATCCTCGTCGCCGGCATCCTCGGGATCGCCGCCTCGATCGCCGCGTTCTGGCTCATCCTCACCCGGCTGATCCTCTCGCCGGTGCGGCGCCTTCGCGAGACGGCGGAGGCGGTGAAGGCGGGCGATCTCTCCATCCGGTCGGAGATCCGCACCGGGGACGAGTTCGAGCAGCTCGCCGACACCTTCAACACCATGCTCGACCGTCTCGAGCAGGGCCGGGCGGAGCTCGATCAGCTGAACCGAAGCCTCGGGCTGAAGGTCGACGAGCTGGCGGAGGCGAACCTCGGCCTCGACGAGTCCAACCGCCTCAAGAGCGAGTTCGTGGCCTCGGTCAGCCACGAGCTGCGCACGCCCCTCAACTCGATCATCGGCTTCGCGGAGCTGCTGCAGGAGCTCGCCCGCCGCGAGGACGACGCCGATCCCAAGCGGCTGCGCTACCTCGACAACATCGTCGGCAGCGGGCGGACGCTGCTGGAGATGATCAACGAGCTGCTCGACATGGCCAAGATCGAGGCGGGCCGCATGGAGGTCGCGATCGAGCCCACGAGCGTCGCCGACGTGGTCGAGGGCCTCGTCAAGATCATGGGCCCGCAGGCCCAGGCCAAGCGGATCGAGATCGACGTCGACGTGCCCGCGGCCCTGCCGGTGGTCGAGACCGACGCGGGCAAGCTGCAGCAGATCCTGTACAACTTCCTGTCGAACGCGATCAAGTTCACGCCCGAGGACGGCCGGATCGCGCTCGGGGCCGAGCGGGTGATGCGGCCCGACCGCACGCCGATGGTCCGGCTGAGCGTCACCGACAGCGGCCCCGGCGTGCCGGAGGACCTGCAGGACGTGATCTTCGAGAAGTTCCGGCAGGTCGACGCCACCCACACCCGCGAGCACGCGGGGACCGGCCTCGGCCTCGCGATCTGCCGCAGCCTCGCGGAGCTGCTCGGGGCGACCGTGGCGTGCGGCAGCCGGCCGGGGCAGGGGGCGACCTTCTCGGTGGAGGTCCCCACGCAGTGGGTGCCCGAGGCGCCGCCGCCGCTGATGACCTGAGCGCGGCGGGGGCGGCGGGGGCGGCGGGGACCGCGGGGAGCCCGGCGCGGCGCGGAGGCCGCGGCACGGGCGGGGGAGCAGCGCGGCCGGCGCGGACCGGCCCGTGGAGCACGAGCGTGATCGAGGACGGACCGGTCGAGGTCGGGGCGGAGCAGGGCGGGGCGGACTCCGCGGACTCCGCGGATCCCGCGGACCGCGCGGACGGGGCCCCGGTGCTCCGGCGCGACCTGGCGGCCGCGCCCACCACCGTCGACTGGTACGGCGTCGCGGTCGCCCCCGGCGAGGAGGCCGAGACGAGCCTCGCGGTGGGCGAGACCTACTCCGGGGCGTCGGTCCGGATCCCGATGCACGTGCGCCGCGGCCCGCGGCCGGGCCCGACGGTGTTCGTCACCGGGGCCGTCCACGGCGACGAGATCAACGGGACCGGTGCGATCCGCGAGCTCGTGGCCGCGCCGCCCTTCGAGCTCGCCGCCGGCACGCTCGTCCTCGTCCCCGTCATCAACCTCTTCGGCTTCGAGCGGCACTCGCGGTACCTGCCCGACCGTCGCGACCTCAACCGCGCGTTCCCGGGCTCGCCCTCGGGTCCGCTGGCGGCGCGGCTGGCCTACGCGGTCTTCGAGGGGCTGATCCGCCACTGCGACTACGGCATCGACCTGCACACCGCGGCGGTGCGGCGCACCAACTACCCCAACGTGCGGGCCGACCTCGGCGACGCGGGGGCGGCCCGCCTCGCGCGGGCGTTCGGGGCCGAGCTCATCGTGGCCGGGAAGGGACCCTCGGGCAGCCTGCGCCGCTCGGCGACCGCGGCCGGCGTGCCGACGATCATCCTCGAGGCGGGCGAGACCTCGAAGGTGGAGCCCGCGATCATGGCCTACGCGGTCCGCGGCGTGCACAGCGCGCTCAAGGGCCTGGGCATGGTCGAGGGCGAGCCCGACGAGCCGCCCTTCCACCTCGAGGTGGACCGGACGCACTGGGTGCGGGCGGACACGGGCGGCTTCCTGCGGTTCCACGTGGCCCCGGGCGAGACGGTGGCCGCGGGCGACGTCATCGCGACCAACACCACCCTCACCGGCCGCGAGCAGAACCAGCTCGTCGCCCCCCGCGGCGGCGTCGTCCTCGGGATGGCGACCAATCCCGCGGTGGCCCCGGGCGATCCCGTGGTGCACCTCGCCTACGCGCGCAGCGGCGTCGTCCGCCGCGTCGAGCGGGCGCTGGGGAGGCTGGAGGACGACAGCCTCGAGTCGCGGCTGCGCGACGACCTGGCCACGAGCCTGCACGTGGACGAGCCGCCGGAGCCGGAGGAGGCGGACGCGGGGGCGGGCGCAGAGCCGAAGGCGGAGCCGGGAGACGGCCCGGGGCCGGATCGCGGCGGCTGAGGCCGGCGGTGGGCCGGGCGGTCGCGGGCCTCGCCGTCGCCCGCCGGGGACGCGGACTCGGCGGTCACGGACCTGACCGGCTCGCGGCGGGCGAGCCGGGGCCACGCCGCGGCGGGCGGATCCCGCGGCGGCCGGGGATCGCGGCGGACGGGGATCGCGGGCGCGGCCGGCTCCGGCCGGGCCGGGAGCCTCAGCGCACGAGGCCGGGGATCACCGAGTCGGCGTCCTCGCGGACCCGCCGCGTCCACGCGAGGTCGACGCGGTCGCGGGCCGCCAGCTCGCCCGCGTGCTCGAGCAGGAACGCGAAGGCCGCCTCGGCCACCGCCGAGGGGCTCTTGCGGCCCTCGCACCACAGGTCGTAGTCGGCCCACGCGAGGCGGACCTCGCGGCGGTCCATCGATCCGTCCGCGGCGACGACCTGGGCGGTCCACGTCCACCCGGCGTCGGCCTCCCGCTCGTCGATCAGCTCGAAGTCGGCCGGGGTCATCGGTCGGCGGATCCGGGGCGGGAGCGGGCGGTAGGACGGATGGTCGCAGGGCGGCGGAGGGCTCGGCCGGCCGCCGCCGCCGCCGCGGCCAGGGGCCCGGGGCGAACGGGCCCCGATGCGCGGCGCCGGGGGGGCCCTCCCGCGGGCGGCACCCTAGCATCCGGGTCTGCCGCCGGTGCGATCCCTCGGCGCGGGCCGGAACCAGACCTGGGCCCGGGCGTGGACCCGGGCGTGGGCCTGGGCCTCGGCTTGGGCTCGGATCCGGACGCCCCCCGGCCGCGGCAGCCTGCCGTCGCCCGCCGGCCTGCCGTCTCGCCGACCCCGCAACGCCCCCGGCGGCTCGTTCGTCGCTCCGCCGCTCCGCCCGCTTCCGCCCCCAGACGTCCCCGACGTCCCCCCGACGACCCCGAGGCCCCCGCCCATGACCTTCCTGCTCGAGATCATCCGCCTCGGCCTGAACAACCTGCGGCTGCACAAGCTCCGCAGCTTCCTCACGAGCCTCGGCATCATCCTCGGCGTGGCCGCGGTGATCGTGATGATCTCGATCGGCGAGGGGAACAAGGAGCGGGCCCTCCGCGAGATCGAGGTCCTCGGGGCGACCAACATCATCGTCCGCTCGCAGCGGCCGCCGGAGTCGGCCTCGGCCGGCGAGGGCGAGCGATCGTTCGTGGCGTCGTTCGGGCTCACGCGGCTCGACCTCCGCCGCATCGAGTCGGCGGTGGGCGAGAAGGCCGACGCGATCGTGCCCCTCAAGGCGGTCGGCGACGAGATCCTCTACGGCGCCCAGAAGACGACGAGCCAGGCGTTCGGCACCACGCCGCGGCTGCTCGACGTGGCGAAGCTCCGTCTCGCGCGCGGGCGGTACCTCACCGACGAGGACATCGCCCGCCGTACCAAGGTCGCGGTCATCGGCGACGGCGTGCAGGAGCAGTTCTTCCCGCTGAAGGACCCGATCGGCGAGGAGATCCGCATCGGGACGCAGATCTTCACCGTGGTCGGCGTCCTCGACGAGGTCGGCCTCGCGGGCGGCAGCGGCTCGGCCCTCGTCGGGCGCGACCTCAACCTCGACGTGCACATCCCGCTCACGACCGCGGAGCTGGAGTTCGGGGACATCGTCTCGCGGCGGCTCTCGGGCTCGTTCGTGAGCGAGGAGGTCGAGATCTCCGAGCTCTACGTGGTCGCCCCGTCCACCGAGGCGGTGCTCGCCCTCTCGGAGATGACGCGGCGCCTGGTCGACCTCGAGCACGCGACCAAGGGCGATGTGACGGTGATCGTGCCGTGGGAGCTCCTCGAGCAGCTCAAGCGCACGCAGCGGATCTGGAACATCGTGCTCATCTCGATCGCGTCGATCAGCCTGCTCGTGGGCGGCATCGGCATCATGAACATCATGCTCGCGAGCGTCACCGAGCGCACGCGCGAGATCGGCATCCGCCGGGCGCTGGGGGCGACGCGGCGGCACATCACGCTGCAGTTCCTCGTCGAGACCGGCTCGCTCTCGTGCGCCGGCGGCATCGTCGGCATCCTGTGCGGCGTGGGCCTCTCGGTCGGCGCCGAGGCGGTGAGCGAGATGACGCGGAAGATCGATCTCGAGACGCAGGTCACGACGTGGTCGATCGTGGCGAGCTTCGTCGTGTCGGCCGCGGTGGGGCTGATCTTCGGGATCTACCCCGCGATCCAGGCGTCGAAGAAGGATCCGATCGTGGCGCTGCGGCACGACTGAGTCCGGCGAGGCCGGATCACGGGGTGGGTGCGGTATGCTCCCGTCGAGGTCCTCCCGATGTTCGACGCGAATTCCTTGCCCCTCGAATCGCTGGCATGTATTTGCCGGTCCCACGGCGTCGCCGGGCTCGAATTGTTCGGTTCGGCCGTGCGGGGCGAGCTGCGTGAGGACAGCGACATCGATCTGCTCGTGGAGTTCGATCCGGGGCGGAGGGTCGGACTGATCGCGTTGTCCAGACTTCGACGCGAGCTCGAGGACGTCCTCGGGCGCCGCGTCGACCTCGTCCCCAGAGCGGGTCTCAAGGCCATGATCCGCGACCAGGTCCTCGGAGAGGCCGAGGTGGTGTTTGCGGCCTGATCACCTGTACCTTCGCGACATGCTCGAGGCGGCGGACGCGATCGAGTCGTTCCCGGCCCGGACGACGCGGGCTCAGTGTGCGGACGACGATCTGGTACGAAGCGCCGTTCTCCAGAAGCTGATCGTGATCGGCGAGGCCGCGAACCGGGTGTCCGATTCGGTCCGGGATCGCAACCGCGACGTTCCGTGGCCGGACATCATCGCCTTCCGGAACGTCGCCGTGCACGCGTCCTTCGGCCTCGACTGGTCGATCGTGTGGGCCACCGCCGTCGACGAGGTTCCTGCCCTGCGGCGTCAGATTCAGGAGGTCCTCGACCGCGAGGGGTAGGCTCACCGCAGGCGGAGCGATGACGGCAAGCGGACCGCCGTTCGTCCTCACCGCCGCTCCCACACCTCCACGTCGCCGCCGCCCCAGTCGATCCAGCCGTGCAGGCGGGCGACGCGGCCGTAGCCGCCCGCCCGCAGCCGGGCCTCGGCGTCCGCGTCGAGCCGCTGCGGGTAGAGCACGACGACCCAGCGCGGCGGGGGGTCGGGCAGCTCGGCCGCGAGCTGGGCGCCGTGGTCGCCGCTCCACGAGTACGGCAGCTGCCCGAGGTACGCCTCGCTGACGCGCTGGCGGAGGCCGATCGCGTGCACCGCGTCGCCGGGGTCCATGCGCTCGAAGACGACCTCGGCCGCCTCGCGGATCGGCTGCCGCGGGCCGCGCTGGAGCAGGTCGACGGTCCAGCCGGCGAGGATCGCGAGCAGGGCGAGACGGCCGACGAGGGCGCGGCGGGCCAGCAGGTGCTCGAGGCCGAAGGCGATCGCGACGAGCGCCCCGGGCACGAGGAACAGCAGGAAGCGGGCGTAGACCCAGGTGCCGGCGAGCGTGACCGCCGCCACCGCCACCGCGGCGCCGCCGATCCACGCGGCGAGCAGATGGCGGGCGGCGGGGCGGGGGCCGCGATCGCGGTCGGCGTCGGCGGCCGGGGGCGCGGCGGACGCGGCCGACGCGGCCGACGCGACGGCGGCCAGCCGGGCGACGCCGGCGACGAGCAGCACCAGGCCCGGCAGGGCCCACGTCGACCAGGCGCCGCCGAGCTGCAGCACCGCGCCCGCCCCCTCGGGGCCGAGCAGGCCGGGCTGGTCGCCGCCGCCGCGGGCGAGCGTGCCCCGCAGCCGGAGCATGTCGTCGAGGATCGGGGCGTAGGCGGCGATCGTGACGAGGCCCGCCACCGCCACCGGCACCAGGCCCGCGAGGGGGCGGCGGTCGCGGCCGGCGAGGACGATCGCCGCCGCGGCGTGACCGGCGGCCGTGACCGCGGCGACGGGATGGGCCCACGCGCCGAGCAGCGTGGCGGCGACGTATCCGGCGAGGACGGCGGCGCGGCGCCGGGCGGTGGGCGAAGCGGGCATCGCCGCGTCCGCCATCCACGCGAGCCACGCCCACGTGGAGCCGGCCGCCCCGGCGATCATGAACGCGTAGCCGCGGGCCTCGGTGCCCGAGAGGGCGAGCACCGGGCAGGCGGCGGCGAGCAGGGCCGCGAGCAGGGCCAGGCGCCGGGTCCGCGCCGGGTCGGGTGCGTCCGGCCCGCCGGCCGCCCGCCACGCGAGGCCGGCCACGAGCGGCACGGCCAGCAGCGAGACGAGGAGCGACGGCAGCCGCATCGCGAGGGCGGGCGGCAGCACGGTCGCGAGGGCCTCGAAGCTCGCCCACGTCAGCAGCGACTGCAGGACGTGGTTCGCCGGATCGTCGTAGGTCGTCAGGACGTGGAGCGGTCCCTTGGCCGCGTAGTCGGCCCAGGCCGCGAGCTCGTCGTACCAGAGCGAGTCGTCGAGCGACGGCAGGCGGGCGAGCAGCCCGATCGCGAGCAGCCCGAGGACCACGGCGACGACCGGGCGGCGCGGACCGCCGCCGGCGGACGCGGACGGACTCGGGAGCGACATGGCAGGAGGATGACGAGCCGGCCGCGGCGCGGCAAGCGGCGGACCGACGGACGTCCGCCGGGGCCCGCGTCCGGGGCGCACGCGCCGCGCGACGCGTGGCGGGCTGCGGTGGGCGCCGGCGGGCGGCGGCCGGCGCGCGGTGGGCGACGCCGGCGGCTCGTGCGGATCGCGCCGGTCGTGACGCTCCGGCGGCGTCCGCCGGGGGCCGGGCCGCACGGGCCGTGGCGTGGGAAACGGCCGCGGTCGATGTCACGTCTGCCGTGTCCCGCGTCCGCCGATCCGGGACCGGCAGCCGCCCCGGGCGCCCGGTATGGTGCACCGTCTCCGGCCCCGAGCCGGCGCGGCGCACGGCACGCCGGCGGGACGACGAGCCCGCCGCCCCGATCCGATCACGACGCGAAGGAGCCTCCGACCATGGCCACCGACATCATCGACTACGAGATCATCGGCGACGACATGCAGGCCGTCATCGTCACCCTCGACCCGAACGAGGCGGTGGTCGCCGAGGCCGGGACGATGATGTACATGGACCCCGACGTCGAGATGGCGACGCAGATGTCGATGAACGACGAGGGCGGCTTCTTCGGCAAGCTGCTCGACGCCGGCAAGCGGGTCATCACCGGCGAGTCCTTCTTCATCACCTTCTTCGGCAACCACGGGGCGGTCCGCCGCGACGTGGCCTTCGCCGCCCCGTACCCCGGCCGCGTCGTGCCGCTGGAGCTCGCCGACCACGGCGGCGAGATCCTCTGCCAGAAGGACGCCTTCCTGTGCGGGGCCCGCGGCATCGACCTCGACATCGCCTTCCAGCGGAAGCTCGGCGCGGGCTTCTTCGGCGGCGAGGGCTTCATCCTGCAGAAGATCCACGCCCCCACCGGCAACGGACAGGTCTTCATGCACGCCTGCGGCTCGGTGCTCAAGCGGGAGCTTGCGCCCGGGGAGCTGCTCCGCGTGGACACCGGCTGCCTCGTCGCCTTCGAGCGGAGCGTGTCCTACGACATCCAGTGGGTGAAGGGCGTCAAGAACAAGCTCTTCGGCGGCGAGGGCCTCTTCTACGCCGCGATGACCGGCCCCGGCACCGTCTGGCTGCAGACCCTGCCCTTCAGCCGCCTCGCCAATCGCATCTACGCCGCCGCCCCGCAGACCGGCGGCTCGCGGCAGGGCGAGGGCTCGGTGCTCGGCGGGGTGTTCGACGTGATGGGCGGGCGGTGAGCCGCGGCGGCCGGACGTCGTTCCTCGCCGCGACGCCGCCGGCGAGCCGCCGGTGAGCGAGCCCGACCTGCGCGATGCGTCGGCCGTGATCGAGACGCTGCGGGCGGCGGCGGAGGCGATGACGTCCTCGCCGCTGCGGCGCGGCTGCCACGTGAGGATCCCGGCCCCGGGCCGGCTGCTCGCCACCGGCGACCTGCACGACAACCCGATCCACTACGAGCGGGTGATCGCGGCGGCGCGGCTCGACGCCTCGTCCGAGCATCACGTGACGCTGCACGAGCTCATCCACGGCGAGCGGCTGCTCAACGGGATGGACTTCAGCCACCGGGTGCTCGTGCGGGTGGCGGCGCTGGTGCTCGCGCGGCCGACGCAGGTGCACCCGATCCTCGCCAACCACGAGCTCAGCCAGCTCACCGGGGCCGGCGTCTCGAAGGGGGCGGGCAACAGCACCGAGCTCTTCCGCGACGCGGTGGACTTCGTCTTCGGCGACCGCGCGGACGAGGTGGATGCGGCCCTCGGCTCGTTCATCGCCGCGATGCCGCTCGCGGTCGTCGCGGGCGAGGGCGGGCCGCGGCCCCTGCTGGCCGCCCACTCGCTGCCGTCGGCGGACGCGATGGACCGGTTCGACCCCGCGATCCTCGAGCGCGAGCTCGTCCCCGAGGACCGCGTGCGCCCGGACGGCGGGGCGTACCTGATGACCTGGGGCCGGGGCTACGACGCGGCGACGGTGGAGCGGCTGGCCGAAGCCTGGGGCGTGGACTGGTTCGTGCTCGGGCACCAGCACGTCGCGTCGGGCATCGAGGTCGTGCACCGCCGCTGCGTGGTGCTCAACAGCGACCACGACGCCGCCCGCGTGCTGCCGATCGACCTCGCCGACCCGCCGGTGCCGGCGGAGACGCCGATGCATGCGGCGCCGGTGGCGGGGCTGGGGTGACGGCCGCGGCCTACGCCATCGTCTCGGCCGCCGCGGCACGATCGAGTGCCTCGCGGACGCATTCGTACTCGGTGAAGACCGTTCGTGGACGGCCGAGCCCGCATCGACCGGGCTGCGGCGGCGGTCGAGGATGAGCGGGAACGGCGATCGCACCGAGAAATTCTTGCTTTCGGGCTCAGCCCCAGGTACCTTTCGGCTTCTGGGGCTTCCGGGATTTCCAGGGGGTCGCGTGTCGTCGGATGCGATTCGTCGCGTCGTGAACTCCGTCCCGGTCGGCTCGGCAATCGGAGTTTCAACGTGATGACTGCTTTACGATTCATCAGCGGATCAGCGGATCAGCGGATCAGCGGATCAGCGGATCAGCGGATCAGCGGATCAGCCGGCCGAGCGGTCGGAGTCGCATGTGCAATCCTCATGGCCGCTTCGACCGCGTACGGTGACAAGCCGAGGGTGCCGTTCGAGGTGATCGATCTCGGCCGGCTCGGCTTCGAGCATGACCCGAGCGGACGGCTTCCAGCAACCGGCGGGAACGTTCCCGGCTCGTTCGACATCAACTCGCTCGAGCAGATCGCGTTCGCCCTCGAGGATTCCTCGGCTCCCGGCGGGCCGAAGATTCGACCGAAGTTCTACTCGCTCCGTCCTGACTACGGCGTGACGGGCAACACCGTTCACGACATCTTCACTGTGTTCGGCGGACCCGTCGGCGTCGATGAAGGCGCGGCGTTTGACGTCAACGATGCCGGTGTGATCGTCGGACAGGTGGGTGGCACGGACTTCTTCGAAGGCCAGGCGTACGTCTGGATCCTCGATTCCTCGAACCCGCTGCTGACGACGCACGTCGCGATCCCGTTCGCACCCGGCACCACGTGGTCACGCGCGGTTTCGGTGTCGGAGGATGCCCCGTGGACGGTCGTCGTGCAGACGAGTACGGACGAACTCTGCAGCAACGGGAGCGGTCCGATTCCCCACGTTCGCACGTACACGGTCTCGGTCGACGCGACCGGAGTCATCGGAGGCCCCCAGTTTCTGGCCGATGATGGCGACGCCGAGCGAAGCGTCGTTGGCTGGGCTGCGAACGGCGATGGTGGGAATTTCGTGGGTTCGGACCAGAACCGCGTCGACGGTACCTGCGCTACCGGGGGCTTCGGATGCGGCGACGATCAGAGCGCCTTGTTCTGGTCAGGCCCGAGCGTCGTCTCAGGGTTGCCCGACTTCGATTCGGGGAGCGATTCGAGTCCGTCCGAGGCACGGGACGTGGCTCGCGACGGGACCGCGGTCGGGTTCGGCATTGACGCTTCAACCGGTTCGTGCGCGGAGGCCGCTCTGATCTGGGATTCGGCCGGGTCGGTCGGGCTCACGGACCTGTCGCTCGCACCGGTAGCGAGCGGCGATACGGCGCCGCCCCTGGACGACCGCTCGGTGACGTGGGCCGAAGGACTGAACGAGCGTGTCGGGCGGACCGCCGTGGGATGGGACTCCGATGAGTTTCGAGCAGCGGTGTGGTACGAGGTCGGCGGGACCGGCAGCGGCTGGGAGGTCATGTTCCCCGGCAACGGGCCTTCCTACACGCCGCACTCGATCATCGCAGGGTCGTGCATCGCCGCGTTCAGTGGTGCCGACGCGGTCATCCCGTTCCTCTACGACGTCAACGTACGCGATGCCGCGATCGGCCGAGCCGACGTCTCCGGTCTGGCCTTTCAAGATACGGCCGAGATGCATCTTGTGCTGCTGCTGCCGCGTTGGGGCGTCTGCCTGAACGGATCATCGAATGTCAGTGCCGACACCGATCGCGATGGCGACGTCGACCTCGATGACCTTCTCGCGGTGCTTTCGGCGTGGGGTCCGTGCGCGAACTGCTCGTGGTGCCCGGCTGACGTGGACGGGGACCGGATGATCGGGTTTCAGGACCTCATCAAGGTCGTCGGTGACTTCTCGACAGACTGCGTCACGTTCGATGGTCCTCCGCAGTCGGTGCAGGACTGCCTGGACCGCTTCGGCTCGGACCTCGCCGCGCTCGAGGCGTGCATCTCGACGCTCAACCAACCGTGATCCTTGGCGTGGGTCGGGAAGCCCCGGCCCACGCCATTCTCGACTCCAGACGCTCGAGTTCCTACCGCGGAGAATGAACCGCCATGCTTTCGACCTGCAGTGGATCCAATTGCCGTACGGCGTCCGTTGTAGCCGCCGTCTTTCTCGTCGGCGGGACACACCACGCCCATGGAGCGCTCCAGCTTTTTCGCGATCACGAGAACCGGCCGGCCTGGGAGTCCGCGACGGGATCTTGGGACACGATGGACTTCACCGGATTTCCGGAGGGGACGCACCTGGATGAACAGTACCTCGACGAGTTCGGCGTGCGCTTCGTGGACGAGACCAACTTCGTCATTGGTCCATCACGTCAGCTGTTCCCGAACGACAGTTGGGGGCTGCGGATCGGGTCCTTCGCCGAATACGCGGAGTTCACGCTCGAGGCGCCGGTCACCTCGGTCGCGTTCGAGTTCCCGGGTTCGATCGCGGTGACGCTGTGGCTTGGCGACGAGCTCGTCGGCGAGACGGGGCACGCTCGGCCCGGTTCGGGGCACTTCTTCGGAGTGATCAGCGATCTCCCCTTCGATCGTGTTCGCATCGACGATGGGGCAGACACCGCGTCGCTCGACGACATTCGGATCGGGATGGCGATTCCGGGTCCAGCGGTCGCGTGGATGCTCGCGATCCCGGCTCTTGGATCGCGACGCGTACGTCGTCGGTGAGATTCGCCGCGTCGTAGACCCCATCCCGGGCGGCGCGGCAACGAGGGTTCCAACGTGATGACTGCGCCAAGATTCGTAAGCCGATCGGCCGGCCACACCGCGTCTGTGGTGTCCGCCGTGCTCCTCGTTGGCGGGACACAAGACGCCCATGGAGCGCTTCAGCTATTTCGCGATCACGAGAACCGGCCGGCTTGGGAGTCCGCAACGGGATCTTGGGACACGATGGACTTCACCGGATTTCCGGAGGGGACGCACCTGGATGAACAGTACCTCGACGAGTTCGGCGTGCGCTTCGTGGACGAGACCAACTTCGTCATTGGTCCATCACGTCAGCTGTTCCCGAACGACAGTTGGGGGCTGCGGATCGGGTCCTTCGCCGAATACGCGGAGTTCACGCTCGAGGCGCCGGTCACCTCGGTCGCGTTCGAGTTCCCGGGTTCGATCGCGGTGACGCTGTGGTTGGGCGACGAGCTCGTCGGCGAGACGGGGCACGCCCGGCCGGGTTCGGGGCACTTCTTCGGCGTGATCAGCAATCTCCCCTTCGATCGTGTTCGCATCGACGATGGGGCAGGCACCGCGTCGCTTGACGACATTCGGATCGGGATGGCGATTCCGGGTCCGGCGGTCGCGTGGATGCTCGCGATCCCGGCCCTTGGATCGCGACGCGTACGTCGTCGGAGCTGATGAGCGGATCATGCCGGCGCGGCGTGACGTTCACCGCGTCCGCGGCGCTTCGGGGCGCCGGCTCATCGCGTCAGGGTTCGCCGCGGCGGTCGGCTCGCACGAGCCGGCCAGCCGCCGCGGGCGGAAGAACCACTCTGCGCACCTCGCCTGATGCACGCTCGGTGCGGCAGCTGCCTTGGCAGACGGCGGTGGCGGGGCTGGCTGACGCGTGATGGCCGTTGACCAACGCGGCGGGTACCGGCGTTCGTCACCCGCGATGGATCCGTGGAACCGCACTCAGTACTCGGTGACGAGCTCGGCCAGCGCGGGCCGCGGGCGCTCCTCGCGCGGAGCCGTCTCGGTCCCGACGTGGATGAAGCCGGCCAGCCGCTCCTTGGGGGCGACGCCGAGCTCCCCGAGGACCCGCCGGTCGAACGCGTACCACTCGGTGAGCCACAGTCCCGCGTAGCCGAGGGCGCGGGCCGCGTTCAGCAGGTTCATGCAGACCGCGCCGACCGAGAGGATCTGCTCCCACTCCGGCACCTTCGGATGGGTCCGCGGACGGAACACGACGGCGACCACGAGCGGAGCGTGAGTCAGGCGGATGCACGCCGCGGCCACGAGCTCGTCGCTCGCGTCGGGATGGTCCTCGGGGTAGCAGGCCCCGATCCGCTCGCACAGGGCCGCCCGACGATCGCCGCGGATCAGGATGAACCGCCACGGGACGAGCCGCCCGTGGTCGGGGACCCGCGAGGCGACCGTGAGCATGCGCTCCACCTCCGCGTCGCTGGGACACGGGTCGCCCAGCGATCGCAGCCGCGGCGAGCGGCGGGTCTCGAGGAACTCGAGCACGGTGCGGCGGTCGGTCTCGATCACGGGCGGGCTCCCGGTGGGTCGGATCCCGGGGACCGGCGGCAGGCGGGGTGCGCCGAGCCGTCCCCGGGGAGCGAACGGTAGACCCGCGGGCCCGCGTCCGGATGGACGCCGATGCCTCCGGAGGAGCCGGAGCCACGGCGCTGGCCCAGCCCCGCGACCGGCTCGTCTCGTCCGCCCCGCCGGGACGCGGCGTCACCGCGCCCGCCGGACCTCGAGCCGCCAGGTGGTCGCCCGCGGGTTGACCGCGGTGCCGATCATCCGCTGCGACTGGCCGGGATCGAAGGGCACGAACTCCCAGCCCATCACCGGGTCGAGCTGCAGGCCGTCCACGTCGAAGAAGATGAAGCGGTAGTCGGCGTAGTAGGTGTCGCGGTCGCTGACGTTGGTGACCGGCACCTGCACGCGGAGCGGGTTCGGATCGCGGTCGACGACCACCGGAGGCTGGAAGCGCAGCAGGGCGCGGCCCACCGGGTCAAGCACCGACAGCCGCGGATCGGCGGTCGGGATCGGATCCGTGGCCGCGACGCCGGGAGGAGACTCGCAGCCGGACAGCGGGGCGGCGGCGAGGAGGCCGAGGGCGGTGAGGCCGGCGGCGCCGAGCGTGCGGGCGGCGCGGCGGCGGATCGGCCGGTGGTCGGCGGTCGCGAAGGGGCGGGCGGAAGCGGTGCTCATGGGTCCAGCTCCGAGAGGGGATTCGGGACGGCGCCGGCGGACTCGCCGTCCGGCTGCGATTCGGCGGGCGGCGTCGCCGCCGCGGGCACGATGCGGTCGAGCAGCGCCCGCGCCTCGCGGGACCGCGGCTCGTGGGGCGGGTGGGGGGTGCCCATCAGCCGCCGGTAGCCCATCGAGTCGGGCATCGGCGTGAACAGCCCCCGGCCGCCTTCCAGCACGTGACGGTACGTCGGGTTGCGGCGCTCGCCCGGCCCGGCGCCCGCCCCCGAGCCGATCCGCACGCCCTCGGCCGCCAGCGCGTTGCGGTACCGCACCAGCGAGACGGCGGGGTCGAGGCCCGCGGCGCGGTAGGCGTCCATCGCCTCGGGCGTGGGGGTGCTCACGTCGGTGCCGCCGAGGAGCCAGGGCAGCTCGCCCGGCCGCACGCCGACGTGATCGTTGCCGTGGACGATGCGGCCGCTGGTCAGCCACGCCGGCTCGGGCGAGCCGGGGCCGAGCAGCCGGAGGTAGATCGCCCGCGGCCAGCCCCGCTCGCCCGGCACGAGGTCCGGGATCACGAGTCGGTTCACGACGCCGTCCACGGGGTGCTCCACGAGCACCTCGACGTCGCTGGTCCGCCCGAGCCGCAGCGGCACCACGAAGACCAGCTGCGGCGAGAACTCCATGTACCGCACGTCGGCCTCGGCCCCCGAGCGAAGCAGGAGGCCGACGATCGCGAGCCCGGCGCCCACCGCCGCCCGCTCCTCGCGGTTGGAGCCATCGGAGATCGCGACCAGCAGGCCGGCATCGGTGAGCAGCCGGCCGAGCACGGCCTTGGCCCGGCGGATGTCCTCCAGCGCGTTCCAGCGGAAGTCGGCCGCGAGCTCGTTGACGTTCGCGGCCGCGGGGTACGGCCCCGCGACGTCCCCCTCGCGGCGGATCACGATCTCGGCCGGGCCGGTGTCCTGGGGCACCCAGCGGGCCAGGGCGTCCTCGGGGCCGTAGGCCTGCTTCGTCGGGCCCTTGCCGTAGTCGATGAGCAGCACGGTGTCGAAGTCGCCCCCGCGCACGACCTCCACCACCGGCTCCAGCGACGGCCGCATCGCCAGCGCCGCGTCGAGGGCGTCGTCGGCCCCCGGGATCCGGGCGATCGAGCTCGCGAGGCCCTGCATCAGCCGGCCGAGGGCGAAGTCGTTCTCGACCGGGTCGTAGCCGTCGATCGCGTCCTCGTCCCGGGCGACGTCGCGGGCGACGTCGAGCTCGTCCTTGTCCTCGCCGAAGTCGCGGAGGCGGAAGCTCGCGTTCACGATCGCGGCCCGGGCGTTCTCCCAGTCGCCGAGCGCGGCGTAGAGGGCGCTCGTCCACCAGTAGCCGAGGGCCTGCTCGAACGGCTCACCCTTCCAGATCCGCACGCCCTCGTTCACCCACACCGCGGCGGTGGTGCGGTCGGCGTTGAGGCCGGCGGTCGAGAGCAGCTCGAAGGAGCGGCCGAGGGCGAGCTCGGCCTCGCGGGCGTCGCCGTCGGCCAGCGACGCCACGCCGAGCCGGAGCGTGTCGAGCAGGACGTTCTCGTCGTTGCGGAGCAGGGCGTCGCCCCGGAGGGCCTCGCGGGCGTCCGTGAACTCGTAGGCGTAGTAGGCCTCGACCGCGGCGAGGTTGCGCGGGCGGCTCGTCGAGCAGCCGGCACCCGCGGCGGCGAGGATCGCCGCGCCCGCCAGCAGCAGCGCCGTCGCCACCCCCCGGGATCCGCTCGCCCGCCGCCGGTCAGTCATACGTCCGCCCGGCGATCGATCGCTTGACCTCCCACGCGTCCTCCCACACCAGCGTCCCGTCGGACAGTTCGATCAGCTGGTACGAGCACACGTAGGTGTCGCTGCGACCGGCGGCGCTGGTCAGGGTCTGGGCGAGGAAGGTGCCGGTGAGCTGATGCGTGGGCGGGGTGCGCAGGGCGAGCGGCTCCCGCGGGTCGTCGAGCTCGTCCGCGACCCGCTCCCACTGCGCCGGCGGCATCACCCACATGATGTTCGCCTCCCGGGCGAGGTCGGTCGCCGCGAGCAGCCCGCGCAGGCGGGCCACGTACAGCCACTTCTGGCCGTCGGGGATGACCTGGTTCGTGCGGTTGACGATGCGGTCCATCGACACGACCCAGCGGGGCGAGTCCGGGGTGCGCTGCGTGATCGCGGGAGCCTCGGCGAGCGACGCGGCCATGCGGTCGGTCATCTCGACGAGATCGACCGACTGCAGGAACGTGGTGCGGACGACGGGCGGGCCGGTGGCGCAGCCGCCCGCGAGGGCCGCGGCCCCCGCGGCGGCGGCCGCCACCACGAAGGCGACGAGCCGAACGGTCGCGCGGCGGGTGCGGCGCGTCCGCGAATCCGGGCGGGAGCCCTCACGCGGCGCGGACCGTCGCCCGTGCCCGGCCGCCGTGCTCACTGGAACTTCACCTCGTAGGTGCCCTCCCAGGCGATGTCGCCCGCGCCGCGGTCGGGGCCGCCGGCCGCGTCGCGGAGCTGCACGAGCTGGAAGCTGATGAGATAGAAGTTCGTGCCGCCCCGCGGCATGTCGAACATCTGGGCCACGAGCACGTAGTCGGCGCGGGATCGGTAGTCCTGCGGCGCGGAGCCGGGCTCGTTGCCGAACTCGCTCGCCCGGGCGTCCTGCACGAACGCCCGCTCGCGGACGAAGTTGATGCCGCGGCCCGCGAAGGCCTGGTTGAGGTTGGCCCGCAGGCGCACGAGGTAGATGTCGAGGTCGCCGGGGGCGATCGTCGTGGTGCGGTTCTCGACCTCGCCGAGGACGATGGTGGGCGGGCTCGCGGGATCGACGATGTCGGGCCGGTTGGCGATCGACGCCGCCATGCGATCGGTGGCGTTGACGAGGTCTGTCGACCGCGGGCTGCGGACGCCCATCTCCGAGGGCGCGTCGCGGGTCGGCTCGACGCGGCCGCCCGCCTCGCCGAACCGCTGCGGCGGCGTCTCGCACGCGGCGAGCAGGAGGACGCTCGCGGCGGCGAGGCCGGTGGCGAGCGGGCGGGCGGCGAGGCGGGAACGGAGACGGCGGGCGGGGGGGATCGTGCGGATCGGGCTCACGGGTGGCTCCGGTCGGGTTCGGGGTCGGGTTCGGGGTGCGG
>CAYLNM010000066.1:0-22719 GCA_964385045.1 uncultured Isosphaeraceae bacterium | reverse complement strand
ACGGGAGGGGGACGACGGGGACGGCCGCGGTCGGCACGAGGCGCGGGGCGCGGGGCGCGAGGCGCGGGGCACGGGAGGCCATGCCGCCGACCGGCGGGGGCCCGGGGGAACGTCGAGGACTGGATCGCCGCCCGCGGACGGTCGGACGCAGCAACGCGACGCGGAGGCTCGCCCGCGTCGCCCGGGGGTCCCGCGGTCGTCGCGTGCCGTCACGTCGCTCGCGTGGTCGTGGTCCGCCCGGACGGACCGGGGCGCGGGGCGCGGTCGCTCTCCTCGCGGGACGGCCCGGCGCCCCGCGCCGAACCGCCTCGTTCCTCCGGGACGAGTAGAGACCGCCGCCGGACCGGGGTCAAGGTCCGGCCGCTATCCTCCCCGGCTTCGCGCCGCCGGGCCGGTCGCCCGCCGGCGGCCGCGGACCGCTCCGCAGGGCCTCCAGCGCCACCGCCTCGCCCCCCGGCCTCGCCCCCCCGCCCCGCCTCCAGAGAAGGACGCATCCGGTGTTCGACGTGATCGGCGACGTGCACGGCCAGGGACCCGCCCTGCGGCGGCTCCTCGCGCGGCTGGGCTACGTCGCCGAGGGCGAGGCGATGCGGCACCCCGAGCGGACGGCGGTCTTCGTGGGCGACTACGTCGACCGCGGCCCCGACTCCCCCGGCGTCGTCACGCTGGTGCGGGCAATGGTCGAGGCCGGGGCGGCGCGGGCCATCATGGGCAACCACGAGTGGAACCTGCTCTCGTGGCACGTGCGGCACCCGGGCTCGCGTCAGCCGCTGCGGCCGCACACCGCGGGCAACCGCCGGCAGCTCGCGGCCACGCTCGAGCAGTACGCCCGCACCGGCGGCATCGAGAACGCGCTCGAGTGGATGCGGACCCTGCCCCCGGCCCTCGACCTCGGCGGCCTGCGGGTCGTGCACGCGACCTGGGACCCGCGGCTGGTGGGCGCGCTCGCCGATCGCCACGCCGCGGGCGGCCGACTTGACGACGACGACCTCGTGGACGGCGCGGACCCCGAGTCGCTCGCCTACGCCGCGGTCGAGAACGTCCTCAAGGGACGCGAGGGGCGGCTGCCCGAGGGCTGGGCCGCGATCGACGCCGACGGGAAGCGGCGCCGCCGCATCCGCCTGCGGTGGTTCGACGAGCCGGCCGGCCGGCGGTGGCCGGACTACACCCTGCAGCCGGGCTTCAGCGTGCCCGACGAGCCGCTGCCGGCGTCGGTGCACGAGCAGGCGACGCCGTGGCCGCCGGACGCGCCGCCGGTGATCTTCGGGCACTACTGCCTGCCGCCCGAGCACCCGCTCGTCCTCCGCGACAACGTCGCGTGCGTCGACGGCGGGGCGGGACGCGGCTGGCGGCTCACCGCCTACCGCTGGGACGGAGAGTCCGTGCTGGCGCCCGAGAAGCTGGTCTTCGAGGACTGCGACCGGCCGGTGGGGTGAGCCGCGGGTGGCCGGCGGCGGCCGACCACGACGCCGCGGAAGCACCGGCGGGCCACGCTCAACGCCCGTCCGCGTCGCGGCCATCCCCCTCGCCGCCCTCGCCCTCGGGCGGCGTCTCGCGGCCGTTCATCTCGTCGATCATCCGCATCCGCTCCCGGTCGTGCTCCTCCATCTGGCCCACGACGTCCTCGGCCCGGTCCATCGCCTTGCCGAGCGTCGACTGACGCCAGCCGGGAGCCTGCTCCCCCTCGGAGCTCGCCTCCTCGGCCCGCGCGTCGGCGGCGGGCTCGGCCGACGGGTCGGGGCCGCGGCTCGCGCCGGGGTCGGGCTGCTCGGCGCAGCCGGCGAGGATCCAGCCTCCCGCGGCGAGGGCGAGTCCCGTCACGGCGAGCCGCGAAGACCGCCGCGACGGGGCGCGGCCGGCTCGAGGGGCGGCGATCACGGTCGCGGTGGTGGCGACCGCGGCGGAGATCGGGCGGGCCATGGCGGTACTCCGAGGCGGTTGGACGCAGACGGGCGGGACGGACGCGGGCGACGACGCGGGGGCGAACGCGACGGCCCGAGGCATGGTTCGCACGTCGCACGGGGCGCGTCCACCCCGCGCACGACGCCGGCGCGCCCCCTGACGGGGACGCGCCGGTCGGGTCGGGCCGGGGTCTCCTCCTCAACACCCGCGACCCATCGATCCGCCGGAGCGGATCTCCCCGGTGACCGGAGGCTCGTCTCAGCCCCAGGCCGAGAGCACCGCCAGCACGTCGTCGAAGCCGATCGCCCCGCTGTCGTCCACGTCCTCGGGACAGGGCGGGTCGTCGCACGGCCCGAAGGCCGCCAGCACCGCGAGCAGGTCGCCGAAGCCGACCGAGCCGTCGCCGTCGACGTCCTCCGGCGGGCCGGCCGGGGCACACTCCAGCACCTCGATCCGCACCGCGTCGATTCCGGCCTCGGTGACCGAGTCGTTCGGGTTGTCCGTGGCGAGGAAGCGGATCCGCACCTCGTCGGTGGGCGGGATCGCGGCGTCGAGTCGCAGCGTGCGCTCCTCCCAGCCGGTGATCGCGCCGGTCGACTCGAGCTCGACCCACGTGGTCCCGTCGTCGGACGAGACCTCGAGGGCGAGGTCGTCGTCGTCGCCGTCGTCGTTGGTGAACCAGCGGGCGTACCGCAGGATCACCGCCTCCGCCCCCGCCAGATCGATCGTGGGCGAGGTGAGCACCGTCGGCCCACCGTCGACGTCGGTGTTGCCCGGTCCATTCTCGGTGAGCCACGCCGCGCCCGAGCCGTCGAAGTCGGCGATCGGGTCGCCGCGGTCGCCGTCGCCCGCCGGTACGCCGCGCTCCCACGCGCCACCGGTGACCTGCACGTTGGTCACCGCCCAGCCCGGGTTCGTCTCGGCGTCGTCGGCGAAGACCGCGGTCCGGCCGGTCGCGGCGATCGCGGTCCACGTCTCGAGCGGCGCGTTCGGCGGACTCGCCGCCTGCTCGCCGTCGGCGAAGGTCACCTCGATCCACCACGACACCAGGTCGCCGCAGGCGCTCGCCGGCAGCGCGGCCTCCCAGGTGCCGCCGCCGAGGGCGGTCATGGGCGTCCCGATCGGATCGTCGGGGCCGGCGTCGCCGTCCGGGTCGGCCACGAGCGTCACGTCGGCCCCGGCGAGGGCCCCCGGCTCGAGCTCCTCGATCAGCGCCCGCACCGCCTCGCCCGACGGATCCACGAGCTCGGGACGTCCGTCGGGGTAGCTCACCGCGACCCGCGGCTCCACGAGGTCGATCACGAAGAGCCCGCGCTCGAGGTCCGAGATGATGATCGTCCCGCTCTCGAAGAACGGATAGGCGTTCCACGCCCCGTTGAAGAAGCCCGCGTCGTCGCCGGGGAACGTGTCGAAGAAGGCCACCTCGGGCGGCGACAGCGGATCGGACGCGAGGTCGTAGATCCGCAGGCCGCTGCGGTAGTTCGCCGAGAAGAGCCGGTCCCCGCGGACGTAGAGGTTGTGCCCGACGGCGGCGTTTCCGCTGGTGAAGGCACCCTCGTACGCGACGTCGGCGGGATCGGTGACGTCGAACACGTGGATCGTGGTCTCGAGCCCGAACTCCTGCTCGTCGAGCTCGTCGTTCAGGTAGAGCTTCGTCCGGTCCTCGTTCAGCCACGCCTGGTGCGAGTAGGCGGCCGACGGCCAGAAGGCCTGGTCGAGCACCTCGAGGCTCGACTTGTCGGTGACGTCGAGCACCGTGAGGCCGGTCTCGACGAAGCCGCCGTTGAAGCCGCTGCACAGGTAGGCGATCTGCCGGCCCGCGTACGGGCCGGAGTCGTAGGTGACGACCTGCAGGTCGTGCACGTACCGGGTCGACCAGGTGGCGACCCACGTCGGGTTCGCGGGATCGGCGAGGTCGTAGATCCGGATGCCCTCGGCCCCGCCGCCGGAGCGGTAGAGATAGCCGCTCACCTCGTCGATGGCCACGTTGTGCGTGCGGCTGGTGCCGGGACCGCCCACCGTGGTCACGAGCGTGACCGTGCCCTCGGCGTCGAGGCCGGAGAGGTCGACGACCTGCAGCTCGCCGCCGGTGCCCTCGGTGACGACGTAGGCATAGTGCTCGTAGGTCTTGACGTCCCGCCACAGGCTCGTGGGCCCGGGGACGAAGTCGCGAATGACCGGGGCGCCGGGATCGGTCACCTCGACGAAGGCGGTGCCGTTGTCGAGGCCCATGAGGGCGTACTCGCGACCGGCCGGGCTCGTCCAGCCCCAGCAGTCGTTGCCGGAGGCGGGGTTCGACGGGAAGTCGGGCAGGCTGATCCACGACCGCAGGACCGTGTTCTCCGCCGGGAAGAACGGCGCCTCGGCGTCGGACGCCTCGACCCAGCCGGGCCCCTCGTACCGCGGCATCAGGTCCCGCACCTTGGGGTCGTCGGGGTGCGCCGCGGCGAAGGGCGCGGCGCACGCGGCGGCGGCGATCGCCACCGTGGGGACGAGGCGGCGAAGCGGGCGGGGGACGATGGGCATGCCGGGGATCTCGAGCGTGGGGACCCGGGGGTGGCCCCGCGGGTCGGGTCGGGGAAGTGGTCGACGCGCCGCGTCTCGCGGTGAGGTGATCGGACGGCGCCGGACATCGCCGGGCCCGCGCCGAAGCGGCCACTGTACGTCCCACGTCGCCCGCGACAACGGTCGCGCGGACCCGGGTTCGGATTCGCCGCCCGCGCACCGACGGTTCCGCGGGGTGAGGGCGTTTGGGCAACCGGGCTGCGTTTCCGCCGCGTCCGGGGCTCAGGGGTTTCCCGGGGCCGCTGCCGGATCGAGCGGGACGGGTGGCCCGGTGGAGCCGCGGGGGGGTACCGGCTCGGAGCCCGAAGCGGACGCTGCAGGCGGCGCGCCGGGCGAGGTCTCCCGGCCCGCGGCGGACGCCGCGGCGGACGTGGCGGCGTCGGCGGCCCGCCCGGAGGCGGACGGCGGTCGCATCCGCGACGCGGGAGGCAGCGTGCCGGTAAGCGACTCGAGGAAGGCCACGAGGTCGGCGATCTCCGGCTCGGTGAGCTCGAGCCGGCGGAGCACGGTCTGTCCGTGGTGGTCGAAGCGCTCCGCGCCCTCGAGCGTGCTGTAGAACCGCACCACGTCCTCGAGACTCGCGAGCTGCCCTGCATGCATGTACGGCGCCGTCTCCGCGACGTTCCGCAAGCCGGGCGTGCGGAACGCCGCGTAGTCCTCGGGCGCCCCGATCGAGGCGGTGACGATGCGGGCCCGCTGGCCGTCGGGGGCGTCGCTGTAGCGACCGGCGGCGTTGAAGGGGTCGGCCTGGGCTCGTCGCAGGCCGTCGAAGCGTCCCGCGTCGCGCTCGAGACCGCTCGCGATCGACGGGACGCCGGTGGCGTGGAACGCGTTGTCGCTGAAGCGGTGGCCGAGGTGACAGGTCCGGCAGTCGGCACGCCCGATGAACAGGCGGAGCCCCCGCTCGGCCGCGGGGGCGAGGTGCTCGCCGCCGTCGCCGCCGGCCCGCAGGTCGGCCACGTACCGGTCGAAGGGCGAGGGGCCGGTGGCGAGCGTGCGCTGGTAGGCGGCGATCGCCTTGCCGAGGCCGGCGAAGACGACGTCGACGCGAGTGCGCTGCTCGTCGGTCATCCCGTCCCATGCGTCGCGCCACGGGTGCCCGGGCGGGCGCTGCGGCGTCGCGTCGGGCGGCAGGGCCGCGAGGGTCGCCGCGTCCGGCAACGGGCCCACCGCGGACTCGAAGGCGGCCCGCAGCGCGGGGTCCCCGGCGAGCTGCCGGACGACGTGGACCCGCGACGAGTCGTACTCCTTGGGGTCCTCGAAGGTCGAGACGGCCTGGGCCCACAGCGAGTCGGCCCGTCCGTCCCAGAAGAGCCATCGCTGATGGGCCGAGTCGAGGACGGTCGGCGTGTTCCGCTCGCCGGGCCGGGCGCCGATCGGCAGCGGCCGCCCGTCGGTGAACCAGCGGTCCGGCTCGTGGCAGCTCGCGCAGGAGAGCGCGGGACCGCGGGCGAAGCGATCGTCGAAGAAGATCCGCTGCCCGAACGCCGCGGCATCCGGATCCTCGGCGAGTCGGTTGGTCGGATTCGGCGGCGGCGGGCCGAGCGGCGACATGCCGAGAATCCGCCGGCGCTCCCGTTCGGTCCACGTCGGACGGGCCGCGTCCGGGTCGTCCGCCGCGGTGCCGACCGCCTCGGCGCCGGCGGGCGAATCCGCCGGCGGCGGCGGGACGGACGGTCGCAGGCGGCTGGCGAGCACCGCCCCGATCAGGACGAGCAGTCCGACGGCGGCGAGGGTGATGCGTCGACGCCGGCGGGCGGCGGAACGGCCGGCGCGGTCGCATGGGCCGCCGCCTCGTCGGGGGCGGCCGCTGCCGCCGCGGCCTCGGCCCCGGGTGCTGGCGCCGCTCATCCGTCGATCTCGAAGGCGGCCTGCGCCCGCTCGGCCACGCCGCGGTGCACGACGTCGAGGTGCAGCTCCCAGTAGCCGGGCATGTGCAGCATCAGGCCTTCGACGCGGAAGCGGCCGGGACCGATGCGGGTGACGGTCGGCTGCACGAGCATGCCGTGGCGATGATGCGGCATGCGGGCGTCGAGGGCGAGCGCGACGTCGTCGGGTACCGCGCCGCCGCCCGCCGGCTCCACCGCGACCGTGACGTCGAACAGGGCATCGAGCGGGATGTCGGCGGGCTCAGCCGCCCAGCGCACCCGCCACGAGCCCTCCGCGCTCAGCAGCTCGGAGTGGGCCTCCGTCGGCGGCGGGGCCCACGGGCCGGCGGCGGCACCGGCCCGCGCCTCGTCGCGGCCCGGCGACGGGCTCGTCGCGGTCCCGGTGACCGCCTCGTCCGCCGGCGACGCCGGCGACGCCGGAGACGCCGACGTCGCCGCGGCCCCCGCGGGCGCCTCGGCATCGTCGGCGGCCTCGCGATCGCATCCCGCCGACAGCGAGAAGACGAGCACCGCGGCGATGCCGGACGGCGTGAGGCGGCGGAACCGGGCTGTCGGATGGCGGACGGGCATCGCGGAAGGGTACGCCCGGGTCATCCGCCGCCGGTCCGTCCGCGGCCGGTTCGTCCGCGGCCGGTTCGCTCCCGCGCCCGCTCGCGGGCGCGTTCGGTGTCCCGGGTGAACGCACGTCCGGTGCCGAAGGTGGCCCACCACCGACCGTCGGGCTCGAAGAGCTTGGCGCGGTGGTTGCCGTGGTCGACCACGAGCACCCGTCCGTCGGGCCGGACGGCGAGGTCGCCCGGCTTCCACAGCTCGCCGTGCTCGGCTCCCTTGCCCCCGAGCCACCGCAGCCGGCGGCCGTCGGGCGAGAACGCCTCCACGACGTGGCGGCCGCGGTCGCTCACCCAGACGGTGCCGTCGGGGGCGACGGCGAGGCCGAAGGGATCGAGGAATCGCGGGTCGTCGGCGGGACCGCCGCCCGCGGGCCCGTCGGCCGCCGCCGCGTCCGCGGCCGCCGGGTCGCCCTGGCCGTCCTCGCGGCCCTCGCCGCCCCGGCCGTCCTCGCCGCGGCCCCGGCCCCCCGCCCGCGTCGTCGCGTCCGGATTCGCCCGCCGGCCCCACGCCGCGATCGGCGCGCCGGTGGCCGCGTCGAGCACCTGCACGCGGTGGTTGTCGGCGTCGACGACGTACAGCCGCTCGCCGTCGGGCGAGGCGTCGATGGCGGTCGGTCGCCGCAGCCGGCCGGGCTCGGTGCCGCGTCCGCCGAAGGCCGCGATCACGCCGAGGGACGCGTCGAATCGAACCAGCCGGTCGCCCGCGGCGTCGGCCACGAGGACGCCTCCGCCCGGCTCGGCGAGGAGGTCGGCCGGCTCGATCGCGACCGCGGCGGACCGGGCCTCCTCCGCGTCGCCGTCCCACCCGTCGCCGTCCGGGCCGTCGCCGTCCTGCCCCCGGCCGTCGCGGTCACCGTCCGGCGCGGTCGCAGCCCCGGCCTCCACCCCGTCGGCCGCGGCTGCCGCCGCGACGAGGTCGACCGACCGGGCGAAGCGGAAGCGGCCCGGCACGAACCCGGTCGGCTCGTCGGGATCCCACGCCACGCGGAAGCGCTGCAGCCGCAGCTTGGCCGCATCGCCGACGTGGATGAGTCCCGCCTCGGCGTCGAGGGCGAGTCCCTCCGGCCGCAGCAGCAGCCCGAAGCCCTCGCCGCGCTCGCCGAAGTCGCCCACGAGGATCGGGGTCGTGCGTCGCCCGTCGAAGAGATGGACGCGGTGGGCCTCCGGCTCGGCGAGGACGATGAGCGGACCGTCGGCGGCGACCCGGCGACCGAAGTGCGGGTCGCGCGGGATCATCGGCATCCGCGGCCGGGCCGCGTCCGCGGGCGCGGGGTCGCGGGCGAACAGCTGCACGCGGTCCTCGAAGGGCTCGACCAGCGCGAGGTACCGGCCGGCGGGGTCGAAGGCGAGGGCCGCGGGGTCGTGGATCACGCCGCCGGCCTCGCGCGGGCGCCGGGCGTGCACGCCCCAGGTCCCGAGCAGCGTGCCGTCGGCGGCGTGCATCTGCAGCCGGTGGTTGCCGCGGTCGGCCACGACGAGGCGGGCGCCGTCCCAGGCCAGGCCGTGCGGCTCCTCGAAGAGTCCCGGGAACGGCCCGTAGTCGCCGAAGCTCGCCCCCACGTCGCCCGCCGCATCGAGCACGTGGATGCGGGCCCGGCCGGCGTCGGCCACCGCGAGCCGCCCGTCGGGCAGCGCGGTGATCGCCACCGGCCGCCGCAGCTCGAGGCCGGGCGCCAGCCGCTCGGCCGGGCCACCGTCGAGCGGGAGTGCGACGATCGCCCGCAGCACGGTGTCCGCGACCACGACCCGCCGTCCGTCCGCCCCCATCGCGAGCCCGACCGGTCGCCGGAGGACCCCGGTGCCGAGGCGCGTGCGCTCCCCACCGCCGGGATCGAGCACGACCACGGCCCGGGCCGCGGAGTCGGCGACCAGGATCGCCCCGTCGGGCGCGAGCACCATCGCCTCGGGACGCTCGAGCCGGTCGGTCCCGAGCGTCGCGATGCGGCGCGGCCCCGGCGGCAGCACGTCCGTGCGGCCCGGACCCAGCAGCTCCTCGGCGGTCGGGGCCGGCGGCGGTGGGTCGGGAATCGCGGGCGGCGCGTGCACTGCGATGCGGGCCGCCGTCCGCTCGAGCACCAGCAGCCGCCCCTCCCCGTCGACGACCGCGGCCACCGGGTCGGCGAGACCGGCGATGCCGGCGACGAGGCGACCGGGGCGGAAGGGCTCCGTGGAGCGCGAGGCGGCCGACGCGGTCGTGGCGGCCGTGCCCGACGCAGCCGACGTGCCCCACGCGGTCGACGTGCCCCACGCGGCCGACGCGGTCGCGGCGGCCGTGCCCGACGCGGTCGGCCCGACCATCGCGGCCGTTGGACCCGTCGCGCCATCCGCACCGCGCACGGCCGTGATGCCGACGATCGCGGGCTCCGGACCCGGGGCGGCGACCGCGCGGGGCACCCCGCACGCGAGGACGACGAGCGAGAGCACGACGCCGGCCGGCCGACGCCACCACGAAGCGAGATCCACCATGCGTCGATCGTACGGCCGGCGCGGCGCGGCCGCGGACTACGATCACCGTGGCGGCGGACGATGGCCGAGAAGCTCCGCCGTCACCTGCCGACCCCCGGAGCCCTGCCGATGATCGCGCTGCTGTCGCCCGCCAAGACGCTCGACTTCGAGTCGCCGGTCCCCAGCGGCGTGCGGGCGACGAAGCCGCGGCTGCTCGAGGACGCGGGCGAGCTGGTGGACGTCCTGCAGAAGCGGTCGGCGAGACAGCTCCAGGACCTGATGAGCGTCAGCTCGTCGCTGGCCGAGCTCAATCGCGACCGATTCGCGGCGTGGACCGACCGCCCCGCCCGCGGCACCGCCCGCCCCGCGATCCTCGCGTTTCGTGGCGACGTCTACCGCGGGCTCGACGTCGACACGCTCGCGCCGGAGGACCTGCAGTCGGCCCAGCGGCGACTGCGGATCCTCTCGGGTCTCTACGGCCTGCTGCGTCCGCTCGACGCGATCCTGCCCCATCGCCTCGAGATGGGCACCGCGCTTCGGACCGACCGCGGCGACTCCCTCTATGCCTTCTGGGGCGACCGCATCACGCGGCTGCTCGCCAAGGACGCGCAGGCGGCGGCCGCGTCGGTCGTCGTCAATCTCGCGTCGAACGAGTACGCCAGGTCGATCGATCCCGGCGCCCTGCCGGTCCCGATGGTGACCCCGGTGTTCCGCGAGGTGAAGGACGGCGCGAGCCGGACGCTCGCGCTGTTCGCGAAGGAGGCCCGCGGCATGATGGCCCGCTTCATCGCCGCCGAGGGCATCGACGACGTCGACGGACTGAAGGACTTCCGGCTGGGCGGCTACCGCTTCCGCGCCGGCGACTCGACCGATGCCCGGCTGGTGTTCAGCCGCCCGCAGCCCGCATCCCGGGGACGCAAGCCCGCGGCGGCGCGAGGCTGAGCCGCGTGCCGACCGGGCCCGACCCCGCGCAGCCGGTGCGGCCCGGAGCCGGGGCCACCGGCCGGCCCACCGCCTCCGTCCGATAAGCCGTGCCCACGTCGCCTCGCCGCGCCCCGCTCCGGCCCGGCTGCAGCCGCCCTGCGCCCCGGTCGATGGGGTGGATGGGTCGCGCGCGACCGACGTGGCCGCACGCCCGGTGCCCCTCATCGGGCGCCGTCTCCGCCGGGGCCCCGTCGCTCTTCGTCCGACCGCCACCCGCCCGCCGACCCCTCGCTCCCCGCCGCCGCCCACCGCCGACCGCTCGCCGCCGCCGGCGTCCGCCCTCGGAGCCCCGCGCATGAAGACCGCCGTCCTGACGAGCGTCGCCGCCGCCTGGCTCGCCTCCGTGCTGCTCGCCCCCGCCAGCCTGCCCGCCCCGCCGGTGGGAGCCCCCACGACGCCGCCCGCCACCGCCGCGGACGCCGACCTCGACGGCCTGCCCGTCTCCGGCGCCCGCCTCGTCCGCGGCGTGACGCGTCCGTCGGCCCGGGCCGAGCTCGCGGTGCCCTTCGACGGCATCGTGGCCGAGGTGCTCGTCGCCGAGGGCGACCGGGTCGAGGCCGGTGCCCCGATCGCCCGCATGGACGACCGCGTGGCCCGGGCGTCCGTCGCCGCCGCCCGCATCGCGGCCGAGCGAAGCGGTCCCGTCGCCTTCGCCGAGGCCGAGGTGCGCCTCGCCGAGGCGCGGCTCGAGCGACTCCGCGAGGCGGGCGCCGCGACCGAGTTCGAGCTCGAGGAGGCCGGGATCCGCGTGCGGCAGGCCGAGGCGAACCTGACCACGGCCCGCGAGGACGTCGCGCAGGCCCGCCGAAACCTCGAGCTGGAGGAGGCACGGCTGGAGCTGCACCGCGTGCGGGCGCCCTTCGCCGGCCACGTGGTGCGGATCTTCCGCCGCCCCGGCGAGGCGAGCGAACGCCGCCAGCCGCTGGCGATCCTCGTCGATCCCGGCACCCTCGACGCCGAGGTCAACCTCCCGATCGAGACGTGGACGCGGCTCGAGACCGGCCGCTGGTACGAGCTGCTCGCCGGGGCGCCCGTGGGCGGCACCCTCGCGGCCCGGCTGCGCACCGCCGAGCCGTACGTCGACGCCGCCACCCGCACCGTGCGGTGCGTCTTCGAGATCCCGAATCCCGGCACCCGCCTGCCCTCGGGCTTCACGGTCGCGGTGCCCTGGGAGGGTCCGGCTCAGGCGGCGCCGCCCGAGGGCGTGGCGACCGCCTCGGGCGCGGGGGCGACCGACCCCAGCGCCCGCTGATCCGCGGCGGCCGCCGCCTCGGCGTCCCGCGCGGGCCCGACGCGCCGGACCGCGAGCACCGCGTCGGGGAACGCCTCGGCGACCCGGCGCCGGGCCGCGAGCACCCGCCGCAGCGGCGGACTCGCCCCCGCCTGCACGATCGCCGCCCACGCCGTCAGCAGCACCGCGGCCACGCCCACCGTCCAGACCACCGCCGGTCCCGCCCCCGTGCCCCCGAGGGCGAGAACCCCGGTGACCGCGGCGGCGCCGAACGCGGCGAGGACCAGCAGCAGCGGCAGGCCGCCGTGCACGAGCCCGGCGATCGCCTCGTCGCCGCGGCGCAGCACCGAGCGCCGCACGCGCTCGCGCTCCTCCGGCGGCACGATCCACTCCAGCGGCCGGACCTCCACGTCGTACCGCCCCGGCTCGAGCTCGATCACCTCGCCGAACGCCCCCGGGTGCAGCTCCGCGTTCCGGGCCGCGAACGCCTCGTCGAGCCCGGCCACGCAGAGGCGGCCCGACGGCAGCTCCAGCGTGCCGCGGGCGGCGGGCTCGTCGGCCGTGCGCACCCGATCCGGGGCCGCGGGCAGCGCCGCCTCCGACGTCACGCCCACCGCCACGTGCAGGCGGCGTCGCCCCGGCCGCCCGGTCCACGGCAGCGCCAGCTCGTCGGCCACGCTCGCCTCGAGCCACGGCTCGAACGGCGCCTCGTCCGGCGGCGGCTCGGCGAGGTCGGCGTCGAACAGCACGAACCGCCCGTCCTCGCTGGTGGCGGTCGCGGTCGCCGTGGCCGGCGCCGTGGCCGGCGTCACGGACGACGTCACGCTCGGTGCCTCGGCACCGTCCGACCCGTCGCCCCGTGGACCGCCGTCCGGCGTCGCCGCCGGGCCTCCGCCCGCGACCGCGCTCACGGAGCGAGCTCCGGGGCGGCCGCACCAGGAGCGGCGGCTCCGCTCGCGCCGCCGGCGCCCGCGTCCCCGTCGTCGTCGCCGGCCGCGGCCAGCGCGTCCAGTCCCACGTCGAGGCACCGCACCGAGTGCGTGAGCCCGCCCACCGAGATGCGGTCGACGCCGGTGGCCGCGATCGACGCGATCGTCTCCCGCGTGATGCCGCCGGAGGCCTCGAGCCGCCACCGCGGCCGCAGCGCATCGCGGCGTTCGACCGCGCGACGGAGCGTCTCGGGCGGCATGTTGTCGAGCAGCACCAGGTCGAGGAGCTCCTCGTCGATCCGCAGCAGCTCCTCGAGCTGCTCCATGGTGTCGACCTCGACCATCACGAACCGCAGCGGCCCCTCGTCCCGCACGCGCCGCAGGGCGGGCACGAGCGTCTCGTCGAGCGGGCCGGGCGGCAGCGCCGCGAGGTGGTTGTCCTTGTAGAGGGCCGCGTCGTGCAGGCCGAGCCGGTGCAGATGCCCCCCGCCGCAGCGGACGGCGTACTTCTGCAGTCGCCGCATCCCGGGCACCGTCTTCCGCGTCTCGCACACGACGGCCCGGGTCCCGACGCACAATTCCACGTGGCGGTGCGTCGTGGTCGCGACCCCGGAGAGCTGCCCGAGGAGGTTGAGCACCGTGCGCTCGACCCCGAGCACCCCGCGGACCGGCCCCTCGAGGACCCCGAGCCGCTGCCCCGCGTCGCAGCGATCACCGTCGTCGAGTGCCGGCTCCAGCGTCACGCCGCTGCGGAAGACGCGGCAGATCTCCGGCACGACCGCGAGCCCGGCCACCACGCCCGGCTCGCGGGCGGTGATCGCGGCCCGCATGCGGCGGGCGGCGGGGATCACGCTGCGGGAGGTGACGTCGCCACATTCGCCGAGATCCTCCTCCCGGGCGGCCTCGAGCAGCCGGACGGTGGCCGGATGGTCGACGAGCCGCCGGGCGAGCTCCGGCAGCGACAGGGCGTTGGGATCGGCCTGGTCCATGACGCCACAGGGTACGCGCGGGCACCGACGCCGGCCCTCGTGCCCCAACCGACCCGAGTCGACCGAGCCCCACCGGGGACCGGTCCCCTATCGTCGCCCCGATGGCATCGCCCGCCCTCCGGCCGCTGCACCCCGTCGAGGCCTCGCGGCTCCACGCCCGGCGGGAGCGCGTGTTCCTCGTGCTCGCCGGGATCTTCCTCGGGTCCATGGCGATGCTGAACATCCTCGGCATCACCAAGTTCATCCGCCTCGGGGAGCTCGACCTCGCCGGGGCCGACGTCCTGCTGGCGGTGGCGGTCGGCGTCCTGCCCTATCCGCTGACCTTCCTCTGCACCGACTTCATCAGCGAGCTCTACGGCCGGGCCCGCGCGAACTTCGTGGTGTTCACGGGCCTGATCGTGAACCTCGTGGTGCTCGCCTTCATCAGCGTGGGCGACGCCCTGCCCTCGACCGACTTCCGTAGCCCCGAGCAGCGGATCGTGACGATGGACTACGTCGACGCGGTCGAGCCCGACGGTGACGGCGGCGCGCGATCCGTGATGTCCCCCGAGGCCGACGGCCCCTCGTGGGCGCGTCCCGCGGTACCCGAGCTCGGGCCGGGCGGCGAGCCCGTGCGGGGCGAGGACGGACGGCCCGTGCTGCGGCCGGTCGAGTCCTTCGCCCTCGCCCCGGTGCCGGAGGGGCCGGAGGGCGCCCTGCGACTGGTGGACGCCGACACCGGCCAGCCGGTGGTGCACGAGGAGCCGCTCTTCGCGCGGATCGCGGTGACGACGCGACAGGCGATGCTCGCGTCGATGATCGCCTACCTCGTGGCCCAGTTCGTGGACGTGTGGCTGTTCCACTTCTGGAAGCGGGTCACGAGAGGCCGCTACCTGTGGGTCCGCAACAACGGCTCCACCCTCGTGAGCCAGCTCGTGGACACCACCTGCGTGGTGCTGATCACGTTCTGGGCGTTGATCGCGAGCGGGGACATGCCCCTGAAGCAGGTGCTGGTCCTCATCGGCAGCGGCTACCTCTTCAAGGTGCTGGTGGCCCTCGTGGACACGGTGCCCTTCTATCTCGGCGTCCACTGGCTCTCCCGCTGGCTCGAGCTCGATCCGCACGCCGAGCACCGGGCCGACGTCGAGGAGCTGAAGCTCGACGAGCCGCCGCCCGCCGGTCGGGACCCGCGGCGGCGCTGAGGCCGCCGGCCGGGGGGGCGGACACCGGACCGACCCTCGATCCCGCCGCCGCCTCCGCGAACCCGGCCCGGACCGCCTCGGACACCGCCCGGGCCGCGGTACACTCGCCTCCATGAGCGACGACGACCGCACCGTCTTCGGCCGGATCCTCGACGGCGACCTGCCGTGCCACCGCGTGTACGAGGACGAGCACGTCCTCGCGTTCCTCGACGTGAACCCGCTGTCCCGCGGCCACCTGCTGGTGATCCCGAAGCAGCGGGTGCCGTCGCTGCAGGAGCTCGACGACGAGTCGGCGGCCGCCCTGGGGCGGGTGCTGCCGCGCCTCACGCGGGCGATCGCGCGCGTCGCCGGCGTCGACGACTGCAACGTGCTCGTCAACAACGGCCGGCGGGCGGGCCAGGAGGTGATGCACGTCCACCTCCACGTGGTCCCCCGCACCGAGGAGCGCGGCCTGCGGGTCCGCTTCGAGCCCGGCACCCTCGAGCCCGGCGAGGGCGAGCGGATCGCGGGCGAGATCGCGGAGATGGTGCGGAACGGCTGAGCCGGGCGGCGAGGCGTCCGGACGATCGGCGAGGCGAGGCGGGCGCGGCCGCGCGACCGACACGCACCGCGGACGACCGGCGCGACGGCGGATCGGCGGAGCCGCCCCGGACCGCCGCGAAGCCCGCGCCACCACCGCCCGTTCGCTACAATCGCCGCCCCGCGGGGGGAGGTCCACCGCGGTCCCAGAGCCAGCCCCGCCGTCCGGATCCGGCCGCCGGCCGACCGCGCGGTGCCCGGAGGTCCCCCGCCGTGGCCATCCCGAAGAACCTCGACGTCGTCCGTTCGGCCGTCCGTGCGGTCGGCACGAGCCTCACGCGCGAGGGCACGCCCCCGGCCGTCGCCCACGGCGTGGTGACGATCGCCCGCGAGACCGGCACCGGAGCCCCGCGGATCGCGGCCCGCGTGTGCGAGCTGCTGAACGAGCGGCACGGCGGCGGCGACCAGCCCTGGCTGGCCTACGACAAGAACCTCGTGGAGAAGGTCGCGGAGGAGCACGAGCTCGCCGAGGACGTGATCCGCAAGCTCGACGAGCACGACCAGAACGCGCTCGACGAGATCTTCGCCGCCGTCACCGGGCAGCAGACGCTCCACTCGATCGGCATGAAGACCGCCCGCACCATCCGCGGCCTGGCGAAGAACGGCCGGGCCGTGGTCGTGGGCCGCGGCGGCGCGGTGATCCTCGCCGGCATCCCGCACAGTCTGCACGTCCGGCTGGTGGCCCCGCTCGAGTGGCGGGTGCGGCAGTGGGCCAAGGCCAACGGCGTCGATCCGGCCGAGGCCCGCGAGCGGGTCGAGCAGCTCGACCGCGAGCGCGGCGACTACGTTCGGGCGACCCTGAACCACGATCCCAACGACGCCCGGCTCTACGACCTGGTGATCAACGTGCAGGCCTTCACCACCGAGCACGCGGCGCAGGTGATCGCCCGCGCGGTCGAGGAGCTCCACGTCGACGACGACCAGTGAGCCGCGGGCAGCGACCCGCGCCCTCCCGTGCCGGCGTCCGCCCCGACACCGGTCCGGACCTCCCGCCCCGTCATCCTGCTGCACCGTCTGCCGCACCCTCTCCCTCCTTCCCGCGGAGATCACGATGAGCGCCCCCGACGAGCCCCGCCAGATCGGCCTGAAGGACTCGCAGTGGAGCTACCTCGAGCGCATGGTCGAGCAGCACGGCCTGCCCGACGTGGACAAGGCACTCCGCTGCCTCGTGAACTTCGCGATCGATCGCGACGACCTCGAGTCCGAGATCTTCGACGAGATTCGCTGCTACGACTGCTGAGCGGGCGGTGATCCACGCGCTCGCGTTCTCGCCTCCGGACGGCGAGATCGCCTCCGCCCGGCGGGACGAGCGAGCCGCAGGGCGCCGCGCCGCCCTGCGAGGAGCTTTCGCCGCCGTCGCTCGAGCCTGCCCGATCCTGGGGTAGCATGGCCGTCGCCGGTGGGGACCGCATCCCGCGCGTGACGATCCGCCGGCGGGGAGACCGCCATGCCTCGATCGCTCGCACTCGCTTCCGTCATCCTGCTCCTCATGGCCCTCGCGCCGCTCACCGGGCCCGGCCCGCGGGGCGCCCACGCGGCGTCGGCGGCGGCACCCGCCACGCCCGGCGTCGCCGCCGCCGGCGCCGGCGCCCACGGTGGCGCCGTCTCGCCCCCGCCGATCGAGTACCGGCTCGACCTCACGCACGCCCACACCCAGATGCTGGACATGACGATGCGGGTGCCGGCCCTCGGCCGCGAGGCGGTCGAGCTCGCGCTGCCCACGTGGCGGCCGGGGCGATACGAGATCCTGGACCCCTCGGGCACGCTCCGGGAGGTGCAGGCCCGCGGCGACGGCGGCACCCTCGCGGTCCGCAAGACGGCGAAGAACCGCTGGCTCGTCGAAGGGGTGGGCGGCGGCCCGGTCGAGGTGCGCTACCGCGTCTACGCCAACTCCATCGGCGACCGCACACGGCACGTCGACGACACGCACGCCTTCCTCAGCCCCTCGTCCTGCTTCCTCTTCGTCCCCGGCGAGCGCGATCGACCGATCGTGGTCAGCGCGAGCGCGCCCGCCGGCTGGCGCCTCGCCAGCGGGCTCCCGCAGGATCCGGGACCTCGCGGCGACCCGGCCCTGCCGGTGCGGGCGCGGGACTACGACGAGCTGGTCGACAGCCCCTTCGAGATCGGACTGCAGTCGGTACTGGAGTTCGAGGTCGCGGGCGTGCCGCACGAGATCGTGATCTGGCCGCCCGACGCCGAGCGGCACGACGAGCACCTCGTCGCCGACTTCCGTGCGATCGCCGAGGCCAGCCTCGAGATCTTCGGCCGCCTGCCGTACGAGCGGTACGTCTTCATGCTGCACGTGGGCGCCGGCGGCGGCGGCACCGAGCACCTCAACAGCACGATCATGCAGACCAGCGCCGCGGCCCTGCGCGGCAGCCGGGACCGGAACGCGGCCTACCGCCGCCTGCTCGGGCTCACCGCCCACGAGTTCTTCCACGTCTGGAACGTCAAGCAGTTCCGGCCCGCCGGGCTCAAGCCGTACGACTACGAGCGCGAGAACTACACCGACCTGCTCTGGGTCGCCGAGGGCACGACGAGCTACTACGACGAGCTGCTGCCGGTGCGGGCGGGCATCGTGGAGCCCGAGCATCTGCTCGAGGGCCTCGCTCGACAGGTGCGGAGCACTCGCTCGCGACCCGGCCGACGCGTGCAGAGCCTCGCCGAGTCGAGCTTCGACGCGTGGGTCGTGTTCAACCGCCGCACGCCCGATCACGTCAACTGCTCGATCAGCTTCTACACCAAGGGCTCCTCCGCGAGCTTCCTGCTCGACCTGGAGATCCGGCGGCTGACCGAGGGCCGCGCGAGCCTCGACGACGTGATGCGGCTGCTGTTCGAGCGCTTCCCGCTCGAGTCCCGCGGCTTCACCACCGAGGACCTGCGGGCGATCCTCGCCGAGGTAACGGGACACGACTTCGACGACTTCATCGCCCGCTACGTCGAGGGCACGGAGCCGCTTCCCCTCGAGGACGCGGTGCGGACGCTCGGCCTCGAGCTCGTGATCGAGCCCGCCCGGCCCGACGCCCCCGCCACCGACGACCGCGACGGTGACGGGATCGCCGACCGGCCCTACCTCGGCCTCGACCTGCGCGACGCCGGGGGCCGGACCGTCGTCCGGTCGGTGCGCAGCGACGGTCCCGCCTATCGGGCCGGCCTCAACGCCGGCGACGAGATCGTGGCGATGGACGGCCGGCGGGTGTCGGCGGACGAGTACGAGGACTTCCTCGCCCGCTACGCCGAGCGGGCCCGGGCCCGGGTCCTCGCGGCCCGGTCTGCGGGCGAGCCCGCCCCCGACGGCCGGCTGCGGGTGACGTACTTCCGCCGCGACGTCCTCCGCGAGGTGCGGGTCAGCCTCGACACCCGGCCCGACGGCCGCTGGGTGCTGCGGCACCGCGACGACGCGAACGAGGCCGAGCGCCTGGCCTGGGCCGACTGGTCGGGGCGCCCGTGGCCGGGCACCGGCGAGACGGGCGAAGGACCCGGAACGGACCGTGGCGACGGGCCGGACGCGGCCGAGGCCGGGGCGGGCTGAGGCGCGGGCGCCCGAGGTCGCGCGCCCGCGCGGCGATGGTGGGCGGACGACCCCGTGCCGCGCGCCGACGGTGGCGGCACCGGCGCACGGCCGACCCGCGCCGCGCGGCGGCGATCACGCCGGATCGTCGTAGCCGAAGGCCGCGACGAACCGCGCGAGCGGCTCGTGCCACGTGGCCAGGTGCCGCTCGTACCGCCGCCACCGCGCCACCGCGCGGCGGTGCACCGGCTCCGCGACCGCGGCGTAGCTGGGCGTGGAGATCGCCCGCGTGCGCGCCCGCTCGTGGAAGGCCAGGACGGCGTCGTCCCACGGGACGCCGAGCGTCTCCAGCATCCGGCGCGCCTGGCCCTCGAGGTCGGCGGTGGTGTCCTCGTACCGCACCTCGAGCCGCGGGATCCGCAGGGCGTCGCGGGTGTCGAGCCAGCCGCCCATGACGGTGGCGTAGAACCGCACCGTGTCCTCCGGATCGAGGAAGTGCACCATGGCGGTGTTCAGGCCGAACCACTGCTGGAAACAGCTGAGGCAGACGTCGCGGGGGTCGCGCAGGGCCACGATGAGCCGCGCCTCGGGGAACAGCGCGTCGACGAGCCCGACGTCCACGAGGTTGAGCGGCAGCTTGTCGACGAGGACCCCGTTCACCGGGCCGAGCGCGTCCGTCACGCGGCGGGCGTACTCGGTGCGGCCGGCGGCGACGTGCTCGGGCCGGAGGCGAGCGATCAGTCCCGGCAGATCGTCGACCGAGCCGCCGGTCGCAGCGGCCAGCGACCGCTTCACGTCGCCGAGGAAGGGCTGCTCGTCGGTGGTGCGGATCACGGGGTGGGCCGCGAGCACCGACTCGGTCATCGTGGTGCCCGAGCGGGGAAAGCCCACGAGAAACGCGGGCCGGAACGGCAGGTCGCCGGCGGACGGCGACGGGGCCCCCTCGAGCAGGGTGCGGGTGAGCCCCCGGCGGCAGGCCTCGACCCGTCGCGGCCAGGCGTCCCGATCGAGGCGGACCGCCGCGGGGTCCTCGGCCACCGCGCGGCCCGCGGCCACGAACGCGGTCCACGCCTCGTCGTGGTGGCCGGCGGCCTCGAGCGTCACCGCCCGCTCGTGCAGGGCGGCCTGCCGCTGGAAGGGCGAGAGGTCGCGGCGGGCGAGCAGGGCGTCGAGCCGGGCGAGCGCTGCGGCCGCGTCGCCGCGGCGACGGTCGATCCGGGCTGCCATCGTGCCCACCGACGCGTGGGCGGGGGCGACCGCGAGGGCCCGCGCGGCGGTCGCGGCGGCCGCGTCGAGATCGTTGGTTCGCTCCTCGACCATCGCCTTGACCGCCAGCGCACCGGGCTCCCGGGGGGCGGCATCGACCGCGGCCCGGGCCGAGGCGAGCGCGTCCGCGCCGCGGCCGCACTGCAGGCAGGCGTCGGCGTGGGCGAGCCGGGCCGCCTGCCGGGCCGCTCGGCCGCGAAGCTCGGGCAGCGCCCGGTCGAGCAGCGCCGCGGCGGCGGCCGCGTCACCGCGGGCCAGCCGCACCGCTCCGAGCCCGGCCAGAGCGTCCGGGCGCCGCGGATCCGCGGCGAGCGCCCGCCGGTAGGCGGCCTCCGCGCGGGCGAGGTCGCCGGCGGCGCGAGCACGCTCGGCAGTGGCGACCAGGGCGGCGGGATCGGCGGGGGCGGAGGCGGGGGCGGGGGCGGGTGACGCGGGCGACGCGCGACTCGATCCCGGCCGGACGCCCGCGCCGGCCGCACCGCTCCCGCCCCGGGCGCAGCACTGCTTGTACTTGCGGCCGCTGCCGCAGGGACACGGATCGTTGCGACGGGGGGCGGCGGTGCTCACGGGTCCGACGATCCTACCGGCCCGCCACGGCTCGCCTGCCCGTCCCCGCTCCCCCGGCCGCGGCACGCGGCCCGCATCGCGAAGCCGATCCCCAGCGCGGCGAGGCCCGCGGCCCACGCCGCCGGGGGCACGGCCGCGGCGAGGGCCGCGCAGCCGGCCAGCCCGACCCACGGAGCCACGCGGAGCACCGGCCGGGGCGAGCGCGGCAGCCGCAGGGCGCAGAGATTGGTCAGGCCGTAGTAGGCCAGCACCGTCACCGCGCTGAAGGTCCACGTGAGGGACACGTCGCCGACGAGAACGAGGACCGCGACGACGCCCGCCACCACCAGCACCGCGGCCGCCGGCTCGCCGCCGCGGCCCGCGACGCCGAGCCGGCGGGGCAGGCACCGGTCGCGTCCCATCGCGAACGCGAACCGCGACAGGCCGAGGACGAGGTTCAGCAGGACGCCGAGCATGGCGGTCACCGCCCCCACCGCCAGCAGCCACCGCACCGGGGACGCGATCGGCTCGGGCAGCCGGCCCGCCGCGCCGAGGTCTCCCACCACCCGCGCCAGGACCGCGTTCCGGGACGCGGCGTCGTCGGTCGCCGCCCCCGCGAAGGCCGCGGGCCCCACCGCCGCGACGCCGGCGAGAACGACGAGCAGCGCGAGCAGCCCGCCGGCGGCCAGCGTCGCGACCACCGCCTGCGGGATCGTGCGCCAAGGCTCGCGGACCTCCTCGCCCAACGTCGCGACACGACCGAAGCCGGTGAACGCGACGAAGGCGAGGGCCGACGCGTGCAGGAGCGTCATCGGATCGGGGGCCGTCCCGAGTGCGGCCAATCGCGATCGCGTGCCCTCGGGATCCGCGGCGGCCGCGAGCCCCATCGCGGCGACCCCCGCCATCAGGGCCGTCACCGTGACCGCGACGAGCACCCCGTTGACGAGGCTCGTCCGCCGTAGGCCCGCGAGCACGAGGGCGGTCACGAGCGCGACGGCGACGAGTGCGCCGGCGGTCACCGCGAGGCGGCCGCTCACGCCCGCCGCTGCGAGGCCGTAGGCCGCGACGCCGAGGGCGGCGGTGGCGGCGGACGCGCTCTTGGCCGCGAGGAACAGCCAGCCGGCGGCGAAGCCCGCCGCCGGCGAGAGCAGCCGCGTGCCGTAGGCGTAGGTGCCGCCGCTCACGGGCTGGGCCGCGGCGAGGCGGGCACTGCTCAGGCCGCTGCCGGTGGCGACGAGCCCGGCGAGGAGGACCGCGCCGATCGCCCACGCGCCGGCGATGTCCGCCGCGAGCGCGAGGGCCACGAAGAGCCCCGTGCCGAGGATGGATCCAAGCCCGACGACCACCGCCCCCGGCAGGCCGAGGACGCGGCGGAGCTCGCCCCGCGTCACCGGCCGCCGGGGCCGGGCGCGGCCGGGTCATCCGGCGGCGCCGCGTCCGGTGCCGCGCCGTCGCCGGGCGCCGCGTCCGGCACCAAGTCGTCGCCGGGCGCGGCGTGCGGCGCCGAGTCGTCCGCTGCCGTGCCGTCGCCGGGAGCGGCACCGCCGGGCGCCGCCGCGTCATCCTCGCCCGGCTGCGGCGGCAGGTCCTCGCCCGCGAGGCCGGGCTCGAGCAGCTCGGCGACCTGATCGAGGTACCACTCCGCCTCCGCCCGCAGATGCATCGGCACCGCGAAGGAACGGCTCCGCACCACGAGCCGCGGGGCGTCCGCGTCCGGCACGAGCGCGATGCCGAGCTGCCAGGTCCGTCGTTCCACGAAACGCTCGCCGCGGGGCTGCACCTGCGTCCGGGAGAGCTCGCGGTAGAGCTCGAGCCGGGCGTCGGACTCGTCCACGAGGACCTCGTTGCGGTCGACGTTCCACCGCTCGTCGACCGGCCGCGAGGCGTAGTCGGGGTTCCGGGCCGCGGCCCGCGCGGCGGACCACACCACCGCCGGGTCGGCGCCGGGATAGGCCCGCTCGTGCGTCGTGCACCCCCCGAGGGCGACTGCCGCAAGCAGCGGCGCGGCGGCAAGGCCCAGGCGGCGGCCGGCGGCGCGGCCGGCGCGGGCGCCGCGAGCCGGCGGCGCAGCGGTCGCCGGACCGCGGGCGG
>CAYLNM010000065.1:15423-22796 GCA_964385045.1 uncultured Isosphaeraceae bacterium | reverse complement strand
GCACCCCGCCGAGCCCCCGATGGACCGAGCCGAATTCGAAGCCCGATCCGTCGAGCACCTCGACGCGATGTTCCGGATGGCGATGCAGCTCGCCCGCCACCCGGACGAGGCCCAGGACCTCGTGCAGGAGGCCTACCTGCGGGCCCTTCGGGTGGCCGAGCGGTACGAGGAGAAGGGCGGCGGCATGCGGCCGTGGCTCTTCAAGATCCTCCACAACGTCTTCTACAGCCGCATCGAGCGGGCCAAGCGGGGGCCGACGCCGGTCGAGGACTTCCCGTCGGCCGCCTCCCCCGAACCGCTCCCGGACGAGCCGCCGCCGGCCTGGGACATGGCCGCCTTCGACTGGGAGCACGTCGACGAGCGGCTGAAGGCGGCGATCGACGAGCTGCGGCCGGAATATCGCTCCGCCCTTCTGCTCTGGGGCGTGGAGGGACTGAAGTACCGCGAGATCGCCGAGATCCAGGGCGTCCCGATCGGCACCGTGATGAGCCGTCTCCACCGGGCCCGCAATCAGCTGGCCGAGGAACTTGCCGAGCTGGCCGAAGAAAATCGGCTGACTCGCGGTTGATGATCCGGAACGCTCAGGACGCATTGAGGACCCGCCCGCGATGACCGGCCTTTCTTCCCACGATCCCACCCCCGACCTCGTCCGCCGCGCGGCGGACGATGAGCTCATGCCCGGCGAGACGGCCCCCACTCGTCCCGACGGCTCTGAGCCCTCGGGCATTCGGTTCGAGCGCGAGCTGCGGAGCGCCGTGGGCCGTGTGCTGGAGGGCACCCGGGCGCCGGCGGGACTCGCGGACCGGATCCGGGAGGCCATGGCGCAGGCCGAGGTGCGCGACGCGATCCACCTCGACGACGCCCGGGACGGGCTCCTCGGCGAGGGGGCGGAGCGGGCGGCGACGACCGCGGCCAGCGCGACGGCCAGCGCGACGGCCACGCCCGGGTCGCAGGCGTCGGCCGCCGACGCAGGCGGAGTGTCGGCCGCCGACCCGGCTCCCGACCGCATGCGGTTCCTCCGCTGGCTGGACTCGCCGCGAAGGGCCAACGCGGCCGCGGTGGCCGCGGTGATCGCCCTCGTGATCGGGGCGATCGGCTTCGGCATCACCATGCAGCCGATCACCGAGTGGGGCCAGACGTCCGGCAGCCGGTTCGTCGAGCGGGCGGCTCACTACACCGCCAACGAGCACGGACGGTGCACCGCGATCGAGGTCCTCGACGGCAAGGTCGCCGGGATCGACGACGCGGGGGCGGCCCGGGCATTCCTCGCCGGGCACCTCAACCGCGATCCCGCGACGCTCCGGATCCCCGACTTCGCCGACCAGGGCTACGAGTTCGTCGGCGTGGCCCCCTGCAAGGTCCCCGGCGACCTGCCGTCGGCCCACGCCGTCTGGCGGAGCACGACGCCCGACGCCGCCGGCCACCACGGCCTCATGAGCCTGTTCGTGACCATCGACCTCGACCAGTTCGAGCTTCAGTCCGCCGACGCCGCCGACGTGCGGGTACGGGACGTGCAGCTCGCCGACGGCACCCGCTGCGAGCGGATCGTCCGCGTGATCCGCCGCGACGGGCTGGTGATGTTCGTCGTGTGCTGCGACGAGACGGTCCTCGACGACTGCAGCGTCCGGGCCGCCACCGCCGTCGCCCGCTGAGCTTCGAGCGGCGGGCGAGCGGGGCCGGGCCGCCCCGGGGGTGGGGCGGCGCCAGGCCCGAGGCACGTCCGAGAGTCCGGGAGGCCCGCGAATCCGGCCCGTCCGCACCGGTCGCCCGAACATCGGACGCGCCCCGCGCGTCGGAATGGGCGAGAATCAACTGGACGCCCCGCCCGCCGGCCGCTCGGCCGGCCGTGTCGACGTGGGGCCACTCGACGACCGGAGGTCAGACCGTGGACCGCGACCAGATCCCGTCCCGCCATCGTGACGCTCGTTCCGGACCGACCCGCCGGGTCGCCGCGCTCGCGGCCGCCGCGGCCGGCCTCGTGGTGCTCGCTGCCGCCCCGGCGATGGCGCAGAGCCGCGTGGACCAGCGGTCGGGCGGTGGCGCCGAGCGCGTCACGCCGCCCCGGGTCGGTGGCGCGCCGCCCGCGGCGGGGCCGGGAGCCAGCGGACCGCCTCCCGGTCAGCCCGGGGCGCGGCCCGGCCAGCGCGTCGACCAGTCGGCCGCGCAGTTCCGCGGTGGCCAGAACCCGATCGTCGTCGATCCGGGGGCGGAGTTCCGCCGCCGCAACGCGCTCGTCACCGGGAATGCGCCGGGCGGGCGGAACTTCCGCGGCGTCGTGGGCTACTCCTCGCCCTTCGACTTCCGCGGCGAGCTCGGCTCGGACGACCTCTTCGACTTCCGGGCCGAGACCCTCTACTCCGATCCCCGGCTGATCCAGGCCGCGCCGAACCTGCGGTACGGCAACGCGCTCGGGCAGCTCGAGGTCTACCGCAGCGCCCGGGGCGCCGCGGCCGCGGACATCGGCGACGCCGGCATCCGTCGCGGCCAGGCCGACGACCTCCGCCGTCAGGGCATCGCCGGCGACCCGCGGCTCGCCGAGCTGCGCCGGGTCGTCGACGCCACGGCCCTCGACGCGGGACTCGATCGATTCGTGACGCGTTCCAACACGCCGCTGCCGGTCGGCCTCGTGCGGGCCAGCATGCAGGACCAGCCCCGGGCCCTCGACGCCTCCGGGCTCACCGGGCTGCAGATCCGCCTCGCCGAGTCGGACCTCGAGCAGTTCGGCGTGCCGATGGCCGCCAACCTCTCCGCCGCGGGCATGCTGAGCCCGATGGACCAGGCGCGCCTGCTCGAGGACGCGCGGGAAGGCCGTTCCATGCCGCGGGTGGGCGGCGTCTTCGCCGACACCTACATCGACGAGCGGGTCGACCCCGAGGCGCGCGGCGATCGGATGGACGCGTCGGTGCCGTCCCCCCGCGTGGGCGAGTCCCGCGAGGCCGACCCCGCCGACTCGATCCCGGCGTGGCAGCGGATCCGCGAGGAGATCGCCCGCCGGTACGCCTCCGAGGGCCGAGGCGACGACATCGTGGACGGCATGCCGACGGAGGGCGAGCTTCGGGAGCTCGAGCAGGACCTCGAGCAGCTTCGCCGTGGTCTGGGCGCGGCGCCGGGCGCGGCGCCCCGCCCCGACCGGCGCGAGGAGGACCCCGGACCACTCGACGACCTCGGCGGCCCCGATCCCGACGACCCCGATGCCGATCGCATCCCGCCGGCGGATCCGCTGGACGTGCTGCGGATCGGTCGCAGCCTGCGGCACGGCGAGCGCATCGAGACCTTCGTGGACGCCGAGGACCGGACGCGAGCCGGCGAGCTGATCGGCGTCGGCGAGGGCGAGCTGAGAGCTGGACAGTACTTCCGTGCCGAACGGACCTTCACGCGGGCGCTGCGGCTGGTGCCGGGGCATCCGACCGCGACCGTCGGCCTGGCCCACTCGCGGCTCGGGGCCGGGCTGTACATCCCGGCCGCCATGGTGCTCCGCGACCTGTTCACCTATCAGCCCGAGATGATCGGCGCGACGTACGCCGATGAGCTGGTGCCCAACCGCCCGCGGCTGCTGCGGGCGCTCGAGACCGTGCGGAACCGCGTCGGCCAGACCGACGACGACTCCGACACCGGCCTGATGCTGGCCTACGTCGGCCGGCTGCTCGACCGCGAGGAGATCGTGACCGAGGGTCTCGGCGTGATGGATCAGGCGGACCCCGACGACCCGCTGCTGCCGCTGCTCGCGGCGGTGTGGGCCGAGGGCATGCTGACTCCGGAGCGGGGCGGCGAGGCGAGCGACGGCGATGGGGGCGGCGACGGCCCAGACGGCGACGGCTGAGGCGGCGACGGCTGAGGCGGCGACCTCCGGCGACGCGTGCTCGCCGCCGTCGCTCCCCACGTGCCCGCGGTCCAGACGGCGACGGCTGAGGCGGCGACCTCCGGCGACGGCGGCGGGTGACGACGATGCGCGGGGGGCGACGGGGGCCCGCGGCAGGTCGCGGGGGATCGCGGCGGGCGACGGCGGCCGGCCGCGGCCGACACAGCGACGATCCAGCTGGTGCGTTCACCGCCGCCGTTCCTATCGGACGCGCAGGGATTGCCGCGGCGGCGCTCATGTCGCGTTCGCGATCGGCCGATCCTGCCTTCCATGGGCTCCATCGGCAATCCCATCGTGACCGGTCTCGTGCAGGCGGCCCAGGCCCAGCAGGTGGCGGCGCGCGACGGCGACCGGACCCGGAACGCCCGGGAGACGGCACGGGAGCGGGCCGATCGACTCGATCTCCGCGTCGAGCAGGCCGAGGCGCCGGAGGCGGTGCGGTCGGTGGAGGACGACGATCGTCCGCAGGACGACGGGCGGTCTCGCCGGCAGGATGCGGATGTGCCCGAACGCGACGCGACGTCGACCGCGGAGGGCGGGCCCGGCTCGGGGCCCGACGACGAGCCGCGCCCCTCGCTCGACCTGCAGGCGTGATCGTCACGGCGTTCTCGCGACCGAGACGCGCGACGGCACGCCGCGGTGCCGGGCCGCGCCGGTCCCGTACACTTCCCGCACCATGACCGACATGCCCCCGACCGGTGATGCCGCCCCCGCGTGCATCACCACGCCGATCTACTACGTCAACGACCGGCCGCACATCGGCCACGTCTACACGACCACCATCTGCGACGTGTGGGCGCGATTCATGCGCCGCGCCGGCCGCGACGTGTTCTTCCTCACCGGAACCGACGAGCACGGCGTGAAGGTCGAGAAGTCGGCCCGCGAGCGCGGCGTCCCCATTCAGCAGCACGTGGACGAGAACGCTGCCGAGTTCCAGCGGATCATGGGTCTCTTCGCCCTGAGCAACGACGCGTTCATCCGCACCACGAGCGAGCCGCACCGCCGTCAGGTGCAGGCGTTCGTGCGCCGGCTGCGGGACCGCGGCGCGATCTATCTCGGGCAGTTCGAGGGCTGGTACGACGAGGGGCAGGAGGAGTACTACACCGAGACCAAGGCCCGGGAGCTCGAGCATCGGAGCCCCGTGAGCGGCAAGCCGCTCGTGCGGGCGACGGAGGAGAACTACTACTTTCGGCTCAGCGCGTACCAGGAGGCGCTCGAGCGGCTCTTCGACGAGCGTCCCGACTTCGTGCAGCCGCTGGCCCGCCGCAACGAGGTGCTCGGGCGGCTGCGGGAGGGCCTGCAGGACGTCCCGATCTCGCGGACGAACTTCCGCTGGGGCGTGCCGATGCCGGACGACGAGGAGCACGTGATCTACGTGTGGATCGACGCGCTGCTCAACTACGTCACCGCGCTCGGCCTCGGCGACGGCGAGGGCGAGTGGTACGAGACGCGGCACCGCTACTGGCCGGCGGACGTGCAGGTGATCGGCAAGGAGATCCTCTGGTTCCACGCCGTCATCTGGCCGGCGATGCTGATGGCGCTGGAGCTTCCGCTGCCGGGCTGCGTGCACGCGCACTCCTTCTGGGTCGCCGAGGGCCAGAAGATGAGCAAGAGCCTCGGCAATTTCATCGACCTCGAGGCGCTGGACGGCTATCTCGCGTCCTACGGCCTCGACGCGCTGCGCTGGTACCTGCTGACGCAGGGGCCGATCGGCGCCCAGGACGCCGACTTTCGCGCCGAGCATTTCCACGAGGTGTACGGGACGGACCTGGTCAACACGGTCGGGAACTCGTGCAGCCGCGTGACCGCGATGATCGTGAAGTACTTCGACGGCGCGATTCCGTCCGAGACGCCGGAGGGCGCGGCGGAACCGCTGCGCATCGCGGATCACGACTGGCCGGCGCTCACCGCCGCGGCGGTCGAGACTGCCGAGAAGGCCATGGAGCGCTTCGATCCCGCCGGGGCGGCGCAGGAAGGCCTCGCCCTCGTGCGGCGGGTCGACGCGTTCATCAACGAGACCGAGCCGTTCCGGCTCGCCAAGGACGCGTCGCGGCGCGATGAGCTGGCCGCGATCCTCTACCAGTGCGTCGAGTCGCTGCGCGTCGCCGCGGTGCTGCTCGAGCCGGTGCTGGTGGGAAGGGTGCCGGAGTTCCTGGCCGCGATCGGCGAGGGCGACGTGGCCGGCACGGGGGTGGACGACGCGGACCGGCCCTCCCTCGCGGAGCTGGGACGATGGGGGCGGCTCGCTCCGGGGACGGCGGTCACGAAGGTCGCGCTGTATCCACGGGTGGAGGCGGCGCCGGCAGGCTGAGTCCCGCGTGGCGTGCGGCGGGGGGCGGGCGGCGACGGGCGGCGACGGGCGGTGGCTAGTGGGCGGCGGGCTGCGGGCTGCGGGCGGCGGGCTGCGGGCTGCAGGGGGCGGTCGCCGGGAGCGCGGTTCGTGTGGCGTGCGACGTGCGGCGGCCGACGGCGTGTGGCCGCCGAGGGCATGCTACGGCGGCCGTCACCGCAGGCTCCCCCCGCCGATCAGTCGGCGGGCTTTCGCAGGTCCGCGGCGAAGAGGCCAGGGCCCTTCGACTCGACGTCGCGCGGCAGCGAGCGGAACCGCATGAGCTCGAGACCGGTCGTCGCGCCCCATCCGCGTACGGTCGTCTCGTCGAAGCCCATGTGCACGTGGCCCATGCGGTGCCGGTAGGCCTCTCGGTCGTGCGAGAGCATGTCCACGACGATCAGGCGGCCGCCGGGTCGCAGGCAGCGGGTGATCTCGCCGAACGCGACCGCCGGCTGCTCGACGTAGTGCAGCACCAGGGACAGGATCGCGGCGTCCAGCGTGGCGTCGTCGATCGGCAGCTCGCAGAGGTCGCCGACGCGGTACTCGACGTTGTCGCGGTCGGGGAGACGACGGCGGGCCGCGTCGAGCATCGCCGGCTCGCGGTCGACCGCGATCACTCGAGCCGCGACCGGGGCGAGGAACCGCGCCGCGTCGCCGGTTCCGCAGCCGAGGTCGGCGATCGTCCAGCCGTCGGGCACGAGTCCGAGCAGCGCCGGCGCGGTGAAGCCGGCGCCGAAGAGCTCGTGCCGGACGCGGTCCCACTCGCCCGCCACCCGCCCGAAGAAGGCCGCGGAGTCGGCCTGACGGCGATCGAGCAGCACGGCCTCGAGTCGCTCGTCGTCCTCGCGAAGGGTCGGAGACGGCTCGATCTGCGCCGCGGCGACCTGCCAGAGCGTGCGTGCCCCCTCCTCGAGCGTCGCCGGGGCGAGCCGGTAGATGCTGGCCGTTCCCTCGCTGCGCTTGGCGAGCCACCCGCCCTCGTGGAGCGTCTTGAGATGGCGGCTGACGGTCGACTGCGGCAGCTGCAGTGAACGGGACAGCTCGCCCACGCTCAGCTCCTCGCGCTCCAGCAGCCGCAGCATGCGGAGTCGCGCAGGATCGCCGAGCGCGGCGAGACGGGTGAGGAGCGTGGAGGGCATGGTCGGGCAGAGGGTACCCGGGCCCTCGGAGCACCGCGGCGGG
>CAYLNM010000065.1:0-15323 GCA_964385045.1 uncultured Isosphaeraceae bacterium | reverse complement strand
CGCGGGCGTCCAGCGGGGGCGCCAGGCGAAAGGCGTCCGGCGTGAGCGGCGGGCGCGGGCGTCCAGCGGGGGCGCCAGGCGAAAGGCGTCCGGCGTGAGCGGCGGGCGGGGCCGGGTGGCAGGGCGAGGCCGAAGCCGCTCAGCGCCCCGGCGGCAGGGCGTACGACGGGCCGGGGACCTCGCCCAGCGCTTCCATCGCGGCCTCGACCTCCTCGTCGCCGGGGGCGACGCCGTAGGCCTGGCGGAGCCGCCGGACGGCGTTCTCGCGATCACCGAGCGTCTCGGCGAGGTCGGCGGCGACGAGGTACGGCTCGGGTGACTGGCCGTCGTCGAGCTCGATGGCCGTCTCGACCGCGGCGAGCGCGGCGTCGAGGTCGCCGATTCGCTTCTGCCAGACCGCGGCCCGCACCCAGTCCCGCGTCGTCCCGAACTCCTGGGTCCGGCCCCGGAGGAAGGAGACCAGCGCCTCGCGGTCGCCCACATGGAACAGCGATCGGGCGTACGCATCGGCGACGTCGGGGTTCCGGGGCCGCCGGTCGACCGCCACCTTCAGGGCGGTGCGGGCCGAGTCCCACGCTCCGAGCTCGAGGCAGGTCAGGCCATAGCGGTACTGCCCCCGCCAGTCGCCGGGGTACCGGTCGACCACCTCGCCGTACTCGGCCCGGGCGAGCACGAACTCGCCGCGGTCCCAGGCGTCGTCGCCCGAGGCCCGGACCTGGTCGACGGGCCGGGTGCCGGTGCAGCCGCCGAGGGCCAGCCCGGCGACGAGGGTGATCCCGGCGAGCGACGCCAGCCGCCCGCGGGCCGCGGGCCGGCGGACCGCGCTCCGCGGGGGCGAGCCGGGTCCGGCGGCGAGGTTGGATCGATCCGTGACGTGGTCCATGGGTGCCTCCCTCCGTGGCGGGCATCGCGGCGCGGGCGCGGGAGCGTGGCTCGCCGGAGGCGCGGCGCGATTGCCCGATGATACGGAAACGCCGACGGCGTCCGGGCTTCGGCACACGGCGTGCACAGGCCGCGGGCGCTTTCTGGGGCGCGGGGCGCTTGGACGCTGGGCGTGGGGGCGTGGGGGCCCGGGGGCGGAGCGTGGGGCGCACCGGTCGCGGAGCGGAGCGGTGCGGGCCGTTGAGCCTCGAGCCACGCGGCCCGGGAGGTCACGAGCCAGGGAGCCCGGGACCAGGGAGCCCGAGACCACGCAGCCCGGGACCCCGCAGCGTGGGCCCGCGTGGCTTCGACGAACGCAGCGTCCGCAGGGTTGTTGACCCCGCAGCCCGGGCCCCCGCAGCCCGGGCCCCCGCAGCCCGGGACCACGCAGCTTGGGCCCCCGCAGCCCGGGCCCCCGCAGCTTGGGCTCCCGCAGCCCCAGGCCTGCGGGCGTTCGGGCGTGTGGGCGTGCAGGCGACCGGGTCCGGTTCGGCCCGGTCTCGCGGGGCGCCATCGCGTCGAGCCGCGGGGCCGAGGCGACCCGCCGGCCTCGGCCAGGAGACCCGTCCGCTCGCCGGACCTCGCCCGCAGGGCCTCGCGCGGCGGGCGCCCCGGACCCGGTCGCCGCGACTCACTCGAACGCGGCGAGCACCGCCAGCAGGTCGTCGAGCGCGACCACGCCGTCATCGTCGACGTCCTCGGGGCACCCGCCGCAGGGGCCCCACGCCGCGAGCACCGCGGTGAGGTCGCCGAAGCCGACCGTCCCGTCGCCGTCGACGTCCGGACCGGCCGGGCACCCGATGGTGTAGATCGACACCGCGTCGATGCCGGCCTCGGTCACCGAGTTGTTCGGGACGTCGGCCACCTCGAAGCGCACGCGGACGGTGGAGCTGGGGATCACGTGGTCCGCGATGCGGACGGTCAGCGTGGTCCAGTCGCCAAGCGAGCCGGTGGCGTCGACCTCCACCCAGGAGGCCCCGTCGTCGTCCGAGAGCAGCGTGCGGAGCCGGTCGCCGTCGCCGTCGTCGTTCCGCATCCAGCGGCTGACCTGCAGCAGCGGATCGGCCACCCCGCTGAGGTCGAAGGCGGGCGAGGTCAGACGGGTCGGCCCGCCGTCGACGTCGGTGTTGCCCGGAGCGTTCTCGGTGAGCCAGGCGGCGCCGGAGCCGTCGGCGTCGACGAGGGGATCGCCCCGATCGCCGTCGCCCGCGGGGACGCCGCGCTCCCACTCGCCGCCGGTCAGGGCGATGCTCTGGACGGTCCAGCCGGGATTCGTCTCGGCGTCGTCGACGAAGAGATCGGTCCGCTCGGCGGCGGGCAGCTCGAAGACGTCGGACGGGTGCGGCGGCTCGCGGTAGATCCGGCCGTCGACGGACTCGATCTCGAACGCGAGGCCGACCGTCGTGCCGCACGGCAGCGGATCGAGCGCGAGGGTGTACTGCCCGTCCGCCTCGGGCTGCAGGGGCATCACCATCGGCGGTGCGCCGTCGATCGTCACGAACGCGCGGGCGGTCGCGGGGTCGAGCTCGGCCGTGGCGACGGGGAGCGGGGCGACGCGGATCGGCGGCGGGGCCGAGGACTCCAGGACCACCGGCAGACCGCCGGGGAAGCTGAACCGCACGCCGTCGGCGGCGGCCCGGCAGAGCTCGAGGAACGCCTCGAAGTTCTCCTCCGCCGTGGGCACGATCTGCTCCGGGGGCAGGACGAATCCGCCCCCGGCCGCGGAGTCGGGCCGCAGCTCGAAGGTCCAGGAGATCGCTCCCGCGGCGCCGTGGCCCCAGTCGCCGCAGGTGCCGGAGGCGAGGTAGAGGTTCCACGCCGGCTCGGCCACGTAGACCTCGCCGCTGACCGACGCGATGAGGTCGGCGAAGGTGTCGCCGAGGACCTCGTGGGTGAGCCCGGCGATGCCGTCGGGCTCGACGAAGTCGTAGCCGAAGGGCGAGAGGATCAGCTGGCCGTAGCTGTGCACGTCGAGGTGGGCGACGGTGTCGGGCCGCTCGAGGATGAACTGCGAGAGGACGGTCGTCTCGGGCTCGGAGAACGGGGCCGTGCCGCGGTAGATCTGGCTCTCGGGGTCGCTGCTCGAGCCCGGACCGCCCCACTGGAAGCCCCAGTTGCGGTTGAGGTCGACGCCGAAGCTGCCGTCGAAGTTGCGGCGGCGGTTCTTCCGCCAGAAGCGGTCCTCGTCCCAGGACCAGATGTAGCCGTCGGGGTTCACGAGATAGACGACGTGGATCTCGACGGCGTCGAGGATCCGGGTGATGTCGAGGTCCTCGCCGTAGCCATCGAGCATCCGGTCGGCGAACCAGAGGACGGTGGGGACGGTGATCCACTCGCGGGCGTGCTGCATCGCGTTGATCACGATCGCCGGGGCGTCCTCGGGGTCGTCGGTGCCGGTGAGCGTGAGTACGTGGATCGGCCGGCCTTCGAGGCTGGTGCCGATGAGCTCCTTGGTGGCGAGCTCCCCGTGGTCGGCGACCAGCCCGTCGACGAACGCCTCGACCGCCTCGTACGGGCGGTAGTCGGCGAAGAAGTCGACCCCGTCGGGGGCGCCGCCCTCGGCCTCGCCCCCGGCCCCGCCCGCGGCGTTGGCCGCGGCGAGTCGCCGCGTCTCGGCCACGACGAGCTCGGCCACGTCGTCCCGGAGGATCTCGTGCTCGAGGCCGAGACGCCGGACGAGGGCGAGCTGCCCCTGGTCGAGCCGGAACTCGTGCCACCCGGGCCGGTGGCCGTGGGTCCAGTGGTCGGCTCCCGCGGCGTGGAGCCGATCGAAGTCGGCCGCGTCCTCGATCAGCACGCGGGCGAGGACCTCGCCGGCGTGACGGGCCCGGAGCTCGGCGATGCGGTCGGCGAGGGGCTCGGGCTGGGCCTGAGCCTCGGCTCCCGCCGCGGGGGCGGCGGGGGCGGCGGGGGCGGAGCTCGGCGCGGTCACCTCGGCGGCGGGGACGGGACCGGGGTCGGCGGCCGCCGGGGCGGTGGCGTCGGCGGTGGCCCAGGCCGAGGTCGCGGCGAGCCCGGTCAGCCCCGCGATCAGGACGGTGGCGAGGCGCCAGGTCGCCGGCGACGAGGCCGAGCGGGCGCGGGAGGGGGGGCACGGCTCGGTCACCCGAGCGCGTGCGGCGAGCGGCGACCGCGGATCGGTGGGCTGCATGGGGGGCTCCGGGGGGCGGGGATGGGCGGCGGGCCGGGGTCCGCGGGGCGGTCCGGGCCAGCCCGGGTCGGACCGGGGCGGCCGGGCGGCCGCGACCGGCGCTGGGCGATCGACCGGGACGGTCTGCGGGGGGATCGCGACCCTCGGGAGGGTCGTGCCGCGGGCGGCGAGCAGGCCTCCGGGGCCGGTCACGCCGACGATCGCCATTCGAGTCTACGGGGACCGGGAGACGACTCCGAGCGCGTCTTCGCCGGTTCGAGGTGCGAATGCGTCGCGGACGCTTCGCAGCCGCACGGGGGCGGGATCCACTCCGGCCACGGGCCGGAGCGGATCGCAGGAGTCGCCGAGCCCGGCTCCCAGCCCGGCTCCGGGCCCAGCTGCGAGCCCAGCTGCGAGCCGAGCTCCGAGCCCAGCTCCGAGCCCAGTTGCGACCCCAGCCCCGGCACGATCCTCCGAGGGGCCTGGCAAGGGCTCGTGAACGCCGGCCGCTGGGGCCGACCACGGCGTGCCGACCGCCGCCTGCATCCCTCAGCTGGCGCGGACGGTCCCCCCCCGCATTCCACCCCCCGCATTCCACCCCCCGCGCTCCGCGCCCGCGCGTCCTCGAGCCGCTGTCCACCGACCGAAGCCCGCGGCCGCCCGCTCCGGGCACGAAGCGAACGACCCGCGGGCCTCTGGGGCACGCGGGTCGTCGTCGTTCGGAGGCGAGGCCCGTCCAATGGGGCGGGTCGCCGGTGGATGCGTCGGCTGGCCGGAGCCCGCTCACGCGCTGCACGAGGTCGTCAGCGATGGAGTGCGCGGGGGCGGTGCCTCGTGAGCGGGTGCGAGGCGGGTTCCGGAGCCCCGGATCCGTGCGGATCAGGGCGAGAGGTCGTCGAGCAGGCCGTGCACGGCCCGATCGATCTTGCCGTCGGTCTCATAGGTGCCGTCGGCGATCTGGCGCCGGATCTCGGCGATCCGGGCCGCCCGGTCGGGCGTCACTTCACGGGGCCCGATGCTGGCCCCCGGGCGAGCGGCCGTCACCGACCGATCCTCGCCGCGATACCGTTCGTGGCCGGGGCGGTCTCCGCCACCCATCGGGGCGGCGTGACGGTCGGCCTGGGAACGCGGCGTCTCTCTGAAGGTCTCGAGCACGAACTACTCCTTTGCTGCACGGCGATCAGCGGCCAGTCCCTTGATCGCGGGTCGCAGCAACGGTCTTCAAGGGGCGTCATGCCCCAAGGCTTGGCATGTGTCTGATGAGTGCTATCGGCCGTGGGTCGAACGAGACTTCAACTTTCGGCCGACCTGGCGAATGGGCGTATCTTCATGAACGGGTAAAGGTTGCGCGGAATGGGTCAGGAGCTGGCCATGACCCCTCGGACTGATCCGGGATCTCTCCAGCATCCCGGACGGATCCCTACCTCGGTACTGGGCGCTACAGCCCCCTTCCGGTCCGCCGGTGGGGCCGCCGCCCGATCGGACCGGCATTGAGACCCCACGGAGGCCGGCCTGGATTCCGTGCGACCCGACGTCCACACCATACGAAGGACACGACGTGAGACTTCGCAAGATGCTGAATTGGCGTGCCGCCTTTCTCCTCGGCACCGGCATGATGATAGCAGGTTGTTCGGGTTCGTCCCCGGCCGGCGGCGGAATGTCGGCCGAGGGTGACACCACGTTGTCGCTCGACGTCGGCCAGGACTGGGCGACCGCCGCGGACGGCCGGGGGACCGCCCGGTCCGGCGCCGCCCAGGGCGACACCGGCCGTGACGACATGGCGGCCCTCGCCGCCCGCGGGAGCTTCTGGTCCGTGGTGCTGCAGACCTTCCCCGCCTCGGACGGCCGGGGGCAGACGGGTGCGGTGGAGCTCCTGCGACGGATGCAGCCGGTGGACCCGGGCCTCGCCCGAGCCTTCATCCACACGACGGACGAGGGCTCGATGGTGCTGTACGGACGGCACCGCTCGCCCGACTCCGAGTCCGCGCAGGAGGACCTCGCCTACATCAAGGGCATCGAGTTCCGGGACGAGCCGCTGTTCCCCCGCGCGATGCTCACGCGGATCGTGCTGCCGCGCGATCCCGGCAGCTACGGCCCGCACGAGCTGCTCTCGGTGCGCGTGCAGCGGTCGTGGCTGACGGAGGTGTACACGTTCCAGGTCGCCGCGTGGGGCACGTTCCGCGAGTACGCCCGGCGCGGGGAGTCTGCTCTGTCGTGGGATGAGGTGCGGGCCGCGGCGGAGCGACAGGTGCGCGAGCTTCGGGGCCAGGGATACCAGGCCTACTACCACCATGACGCCGACAAGGAGCTCAGCATGGTGACGATCGGCCTGTTCGGTCCGAGTGCGTACGACGCGCAGGCGGGGCTGTACGTCGACCGCCGGCTCGAGCAACTGGCCCGCGAGTTCCCGGCGCACCTCGTCAACGGTGAGCCGGTGGTCATGGAGCGGGCGGGCCAGGAGGTCACCCAGCCGCCGTTGCTCGTCGCGGTGCCGGAGCTGCCGTGACCAGCGGAATCGCCACGGGACGGCATGCGGGAACGCGGCCGACGGCCGTCCTCGACGACTGGTAGGCTCGAACTTGCGGCCAAGTGACGGACTGTCCCGGTCGCCGAGTCGCCGAGTCGCCGAGTCGCCGAGTCGCTCGGCCGGCGGATCGTCGATGCCTTTCCGGAGCCTTCCCATGAGCGATCGCGTGGCGGTGGTGAAGACCTGCAAGCTGTTCATCGGCGGCGCGTTCCCGCGGTCGGAGTCGGGGCGTGCGGTGCCGGTGCATGGCGCGGCGGCACGGCGGCAGGCGGCGCGGCGGGCGCGGTCCGGCGCCGGCGCCGGCGGGAGTGCCGGCGGGCGGGGGGGCGGAGGCGGCACGTCGGCCGAGCCCGCCCCGATCGCGTACGTGTCGCAGGCCTCGCGGAAGGACCTTCGGGATGCGGTGGAGGCGGCGGCCAAGGCGCAGCCGGGCTGGGCCGCCCGCGACGCGACGAACCGCGGGCAGATCCTCTATCGGCTCGCCGAGATGATCGAGGATCGGCGGGAGGCATTCGCGGGCGCGCTCCGCGAGGTCTCCGGGGCGACGGCGGCGGTGGCCCGTCGCGAGATCGATGCGTCGATCGACCGCCTGGTCTCCTACGCGGGCTGGACCGACAAGTACCAGTCACTGCTTGGGACGCACGATCCGGTCTCGGGTCCCTACTACGCGTTCACGGTGCCCGAGGCGACCGGAGTGGTGGTCGCCTTCGTCCCGCCGGAGCCGGCGCTGCTCGGGCTCGTGCAGCTGGCCGCGGCGGCGATCTGCACCGGGAATGCGGTCGTCGCCGTCGTTCCGGTCGAGCCGGGCGGCGGGGGCGGGAACGAGGACGGTCGCGCGAGGGCGGCCCGCGGCACTCGCGGCCCGGGTGCTCGCGGTTCATCGAGCCGCTCGCGCGGAACCCCGCCGGTCGTGAATCCGCTGCCCGCGGTGCAGCTCGCCGAGACCTGCAACGTCAGCGACGTGCCGCCGGGCGTGGTCAACGTGCTCACCGCGGTGCCGACCGAGCTGGTGCCCCACGTCGCGCTGCACCGCGGCGTGGACGCCGTGGCGGCGGCGTCGGCCGGGCTCTCCCACGAGGACGTCGCCGCGCTGCGGGCCGGCGCGGCGGAGAACCTCAAGCGGGTCCACGTCGAGACGGCGGACGGGGCCCGCTGGTTCGATCACGAGGCGATGGCGACGCCGTGGTCGCTCGAGCCCTTCGTCGAGATGAAGACGATCTGGCACCCGTCGGCGATCTGACCGGCTGGCCCGGCGCATCGTCACCGACGGCGCACCGCCACCGACACTGGGACTGCCACCGCGAAACCGTCGGGATCGTCGCCGCGGTGGCCGGCTCACTCCTCGATCTGGGTGATCCGCACCTCGAGTCGCTCGAGCCGCTCGCCGTCGACCGGCCCGCGCTGGTCGAGCAGACGGAATCGATGGGCGACGGCCGACTGGCGAACCCAGCCGGATCGAGGGAGCGTGCGCTCCGCGGTGGCACCTGTCGCGCCTGCGCGTGCGACATCCTCGTCCCCGATCCGCGTCGCCAGGATGCGGTGGATCGACGCGGCGTCGGGCAGTCCCGCGAGCGACGGCCCGAAGGCATCGATGATCCGGTCGTCGACGACGCTGGCGGCCTGCGTGCGGATCTCGACGATCACGGGGGCCGGTTCGTCGCCCGACGGCGCTTCGAGCCGCAGCTGCGCGACGCCGCGCGGCGCGACGACGCCGTCGGGCGGCAGGCCGAGCAGCTGTGCGATCGCATCCTCGCCGATCGCCCATGTCTCCCCGGGACGCCGGGGCACCTCGACGCCTGCAAGCCGCGACCACGAGGCGTCCGCGCCGTCGGTGAGCGGGTCGAGCAGACACATGCGAACGAGCCGCCGTACGTCGCCGCCGAGCTGTCCGCCCTCGAGTCGGAGGACGGACGGACCCGGCACCACGCGGCCGTCGGTCGTTGGCCGCTCGATGCGGACCTGCCGCCCGGCGGGAATCCGCGCGAGCAGCTCGCCGTCCCGCACGAGGGCGGCTTCGTCCACCGCGAGCACGGCGCGGCTCACGCGGCCGGTCTCGTCGACATCGAGGACCGCGACCCGTCCCCTCAGCCGTCCGACGGTCTGCCCGGTGAAGACGCCTGCGCTCTGGGCCCGCAGGTCAGCGAGCGAGAAGCCGGGCGCCGCGACCTCGTCGTTCGCCGCGTCCCTCAGGCCGATCTCGACGACCGCGGTGACATCCACCAGCCACGCCTGGCCTGCATCGGGTGCCGCGGCGTCGATCGTCAGCGACATCGACGGGACATCGGCGAGGCCACCGGCGGGACCGGACCCGGGAACCGGCAGGGGCGCGAACGCATCGTCCACCGACAGGTTGGCCCGGTCGTCGGCGACCTCCTGGCCCGTCGGAAGGGCGATGCCGCGGTTGCCGGTGGCGCGCTGGCCGAAGCCGGTGCGCTCCTCCGAGACCACGGTGCAGCCCCCGATGCCCGGCGCGGCGAGCATCGCCACGCCGCCGAGCACCAGGCAGACGAGCTGCGGGACGGCCATGCGGCGCGCGGTCAGCCGTCGAGCCTCACGTACGCTCGTAAGCCGGCGAGCCCGCCCTCCCGGCCGAAGCCGGACTCGCGGTAGCCGCCGAAGGGGGCGGTCGGATCGAACGTGTTGAAGGTGTTGCACCAGACGACGCCCGCCTTGAGCCGACTCGCGATCGCGAAGATCTTCGAGCCCTTGTCGGTCCACACGCCGGCGGACAGTCCGTACGGCGTGTCGTTGGCCCGCGCGATCGCCTCCTCGGGGGTGCGGAAGCTCATCACCGCGAGCACCGGCCCGAAGATCTCCTCCCGGGCGATCACGTGGGAGGGCTGGACGCCGGTGAAGAAGGCCGGTCGGCACCAGAAGCCCTTGCGGGGCAGCCGAGCGCCGTCGACTTCGTGCAGCGTCGCCCCCTCCTTGCGGCCGATGCCGACATAACGACGGATGGTCTCCAGTTGTTGCGGCGAGTTGATCGCCCCGACGTCGGTATTCTTGTCGAGCGGGTCGCCCACGCGGAGGCTCGCGAGCCGGTGCCGGAGCCGGCGGACGACGTCCTCGAGGATCGACTCCTCCACGAGCACCCGCGAGCCGGCGCAGCAGACCTGGCCCTGGTTGAACCAGATGCCCTTGACGATCCCCTCGATCGCCTGGTCGACGGGGGCGTCGGCGAAGATGAGGTTCGGGCTCTTGCCGCCGAGCTCGAGGGTCAGCGGGATGCCGCGGGGGGCCGCCTCGGCCGCGATCCGCTTGCCGACCTCGGTGGAGCCGGTGAAGGCGATCTTGTCGATGCCGGGGTCGGCGGCCAGCAGCTCGCCCGTCCTCGGTCCGCCCGTGACCACGTTCACGACGCCCGGGGGCAGCTCGCACTCCTGCAGGATCTCGGCGAGGCGGAGGGCGGTGAGCGAGGTCGTCTCGGCCGGCTTGATGACGACGGTGTTGCCGCACGCGAGGGCCGGGGCGAGCTTCCACGCCATCATGAGCAGCGGGAAGTTCCACGGGATGATCTGCGCGCACACGCCGTGGGGCCGCGGCGTGCGGCCGGGGAAGGCGTAGGGGAGCTTGTCGCACCACCCCGCGTGGTGGAAGAAGTGGGCGGCCACGAGCGGCAGGTCGGTGTCGCGCGACTCGCGGATCGGCTTGCCGCCGTCCATCGTCTCGAGCACCGCGAGCTCGCGGGCTCGCTCCTGGATGCGGCGGGCGATGCGGAAGAGGTACTTGGCCCGCTCGACCGGCTTGACCCGCGACCACTTCGGGAACGCCGCCCGGGCGGCGGCGACCGCGGCCTCGACGTCCTTGGGCCCGGCGTCGGCGATCTCGGCGAGCGGCTCCTCGGTGGCGGGATTCACGCTCGTGAAGTGCTTGCGCGACTTCGGGGACCGGAACGCCCCGTCGATGAACAGGCCGTACTTCGGCTCGATCACGACGGGCGTGGTCTCGGGCGCGGGCGCGTAGTCCCATCCCAGCTCGAGGTCGCCGCCGGCGGCGGGGGGGGGCGCACCGTCGACGGGTAGCGAGTGGTCCGGCGGCGGGGCGCTGACGGTCGTCGAGGGACCGGACGAGGGACCAGACGAGGAATCGGCGGGGGGCATCGTGGCTCGGCTCCGATCAGGTCTCGGACACGTCGTGGCGGGCGGCGTATCCGCCGCGCTCCATGCGAAGGATCTGCCGCACGAGGTCGTCGGCGAGGCTGGAGGCGCCGAAGCGGAACAGCCGTGGCGTCAGCCACGCGTCGCCCAGCGTCTCCTTCACCATCACCAGGTATCGAAGGGCGTCCTTGGCGGTGCGGATGCCGCCGGCGGGCTTCATGCCGATGCGGCGACCCGTCTCCAGCCAGTGGTCGCGGATCGCCTCGAGCATGACGAGCGTGATCGGCATCGTGGCCGCGGGGCTGACCTTTCCGGTGGACGTCTTGACGAAGACGCAGCCGTCCTCCCACGACCCGGCCGAGGCGAGCTCGCCGGCGGTGGCGGCCGCGATGGCCAGGTCGCTCGCCCGCCGGACGTTGTCGTACGTCTCGAGCTCGCCGGTCTCGAGGATGACCTTGAGGTGCGTGCCGGCGCGGTGCTCGTCCGCCGTGCCGGTGCCCTCGTCGTCGCCGCCGCCGCCGGTCTCGGCGTGGGAGCGGGCTCGGGGTCGCGGCGGGGCGACGTGCCGGCGGCACAGGCGCCGGACTTCGGCGATCTCGTGGGCGACCGTGCCGAGGTCGCCGCGGAGGAACGCCCCGCGGTTGATGACCATGTCGATCTCGTCGGCGCCCGCCTCGATCGCCTCCCGCACGTCGCGTAGCCGGACGTCCAAGGAGTACTGGCCGCTCGGGAAGGCGGTGGCCACGGCGGCGACCCGGACGGGACTGTCGCCGAGCGTCTCCACCGCGACCGGGACAAGGCTCGGATACACGCAGACCGCCGCCACCGGTGGGACGGGCTCCGCGACGGCGACGGGGCAGGGCCGCATCGCCCGGCGGCAGAGCGCCCGCACCTTCTCCGGCGAGTCCTTCCCCTCGAGCGTCGTGAGGTCGAGCATGGACATCGCGATCCGCACGCCTCGGGTCTTCGCGGTCTTCTTGATCGATCGCGTCGCGAGCTCGCCCGCGCGGCGCTCGACCATCACCCGGTCCACCGGCACGGACCGCGGGATCGGGACGGGCTCGGCGGTGGTGGCCGCGGCCGAAGCGGAAGATGGATCGGTCGGCGTCATGGTCCCGATTGTACGAGTGACCCCGGACCGATCCCGAACGTGCGGCGAACTTTCTGCCCGTCGTCGGTGGAGCCCGGCGGACGATCGCCGTCGGCGCGACCGGCGAGGGGCGCGGGCTGTCGCGCGGCTGTCGCCTCTCTGTCGCCTCTCTGTCGCAGGCGCGGGACGGCGGCGGCCCGGACGCTACCGGGCGACGTATCCGCCGTCGGCCGCGATCGCCTGGCCGGTCACGAAGGACGCCGCGTCCGAGCACAGCCAGACGACGAGCTCGGCGATCTCGGAGGGCTCGCCCATTCGGCCGAGCGGATGGCTCGCGAGGAGCTCCTTCTCGAAACCACGATCCTCGTGGATCACGCGGTCGATCATCGGCGTGTGGATGGCTCCCGGGCAGACCGCATTGACGCGGATGTTGCGGTCGGCGTACTCGAGGGCGGCGTTCCTGGTCAGGCCGACGAGCCCGTGCTTGCTCGCCACGTACGCCGGGAGCCCCGGGAAGCCGATGAGCCCGGCGATCGACGACACGTTCACGATCGAGCCGCCGCCGGTGTCGAGCATGCGGGCGATCTCGTGCTTCATGCACAGCCAGGCGCCCATCAGGTTCACGCCGATGACCCGGTGCCAGTTGTCCTCGGTGCACTCCGCGGTCGGCGCCTGCTCGCCTTCGACTCCGGCGTCGTTGCACGCGTGATCGAGTCGGCCGAAGGTCTCGATCGTCCGGTCGAGCAGGCGTTCGACGTCGGCGGATCGACTGACGTCGCAGGGAACCATCGCAGCCCGTCCGCCTTCCGCCCGGATCCGCTCCACGGTCTCGTCGGAGCCCGCCTCGTCGACATCCGAGACGACGACGTTCGCCCCGCGGGCCGCGAAGAACTCGGCCACGGCGCGGCCGATGCCGGATGCGGCGCCGGTGACGAGGGCGGTTCGATCCTGCATGTCGGTCACGGTGCGGTTCCCTGAGGTCGCGACGGGCGCCGGCGCGGATGCGGACCGGCGAGCGCGTCGCGGGGTCCTCCATCGCGCACGCGAGCGGAGCCGGCACGGTGCGTCCCGAGGCGAAGACGTTCCGAGCCTACCGGTCCGCGGCGTCGCGCCGATGCGGGGCGATTCCCCGTTCGCGCCGGGACGTCCGGACGGGCGCGGGACGGGCACGAGGCGGACCGCACCGCGAGGGGTCGAGGCTGCGGCCGCGATCGCGGCGTGACCGGACTCAGGTGGGGGCGGGCGGCGTGCGGATCCGGTCGAGCGGGCTGGTGATGCCCGGGAAGCTCTGCTCGGCCACGTGCAGGTAGATCATCGTCGTCTGCACGCTCCGGTGTCCGAGGAGCTTCTGGACGGTCCGGATGTCCACCCCCGACTCGAGGAGGTGGGTGGCGAACGAGTGCCGCAGCGAGTGCGAAGTGATGCGTTTCTGCAACAGAGCATTGCGTCCCGCTTGCTTGATCGCACGCTGCACGGTCGTTCGGTGGATCGGCGGGCGGAAGACGGCGCCGCCGCGCTCCCGATCCGGGATCTGCGCTCGGGCCATGAACAGGAACTGCCAGCCGAGGCTGGTCGGGGCGGTCGGGCTCTTGCGGGCGTAGGCGGCGGGCACCGGCGCGTGGCCGCCGCCTTCGGCCAGATCCCGCTCGTGCACCGCCCGGCGGCGCTCCAGCTGGGTCTCGAGCTGCGGTCGGGCCGACTGGGGCAGCATCACGATGCGGTCACGGTCTCCCTTGCCGGCGCGCACGACGATCTGGCCACGGGCGAGATCGACGTTCTGGACGCGGATCTCGCACGCCTCCGCCACCCGAAGCCCGCACCCGTACATGAGCTGGGCCGCGAGCGAGGGCTGCCCGTCGAGGTGAGCGAGCACCCGGGCGACTTCCTCCGGTGAGAGCACGACCGGCAGCCGACGGGTCCGCCGGGCCCGGATCGCGTCGACGTCGCCGATCTCCTGGCCGAGGACCTTCAGGTACAGGAACGCGATGGCGTTGAGCGCCTGGTTCTGGGTCGAGGCCGACACCTTGCGGTCCGTGGCGAGCCAGGTGAGAAACTCGGTGATCTCCTCCGCCCCCATCTCCGCGGGATGCCGCAGCTTGTGGAACCGGATGTAGCGGACGATCCACGACACGTACGCCTGCTCGGTCCGCTCGGCCATGTGCCGCCGCCGCATCGTCTCCCTGACGCGATCTAGCAGTTTCATGCTCGCGACCCTATCACCACGCATCCGAAGCCCCCGAAAACGGGCGAAAAAGCGTGATTCTCGGCACAGATCGCCGTAGGCTCGTAGCGGTTCGCAGACCGGGGCCGGGAGGACCAGGTCCAACCCGTTCCCACTAAGTACCCGTTATGTCGCAAGGGCAAGTCGTGCACGATGACGTCGCCAGGCAGTTTGACGAACAGATGCTTGCGGTATACGAGAACGGCAAGCGGCTGCTTGGCTACAACGCGACCAGGTTCCTGCAGAAGATCCGTAAGGATGGAGGCGTTGCTGCGGCCAAGTCTTGGCTGAGGCCCAAGTCTGGGAGCAAGCCGACCAAGGGGTTTCTTCAACTTGTCGAGTATGGCCGCCTCGACATCTCGCTCGAAGCGATCGTTTTGCAGCAGCCATGGTGCGAGCTATTCACCGACGCCGAGCTCGATGTAGCACGCAAACGTCTCGAGCGGTTCGGCTTCTTTGAACCCGAGCGGGTGCCTGAGTTCCGCGACGAGCAGGTGACAGAAGCCATTGACGGAGAAGTGGTGGAGGGGGCCACGGAAAGCGTATTCGTCAATCGCTTCGAGCGAAATGCCGCGGCACGCGCTGCTTGCATCGAGCACTACGGCGCTGCCTGCCGCGTTTGCGACATGGACTTTGGGGCTATGTATGGCAGCCAGTTTGAGGGGATGATCCACGTTCACCATCTGGTGCCACTATCTTCGATCAGGCGCGAGTACACAGTCGATCCAGTTTCGGATCTCAGGCCAGTGTGCCCCAACTGCCATGCGGTGATCCATCGTCGAACGCCCTGCTTCTCCATCGCTGAAGCCAAGGCGCTCCTCGGCGCTTCTCAAGCGACATAACAAGCCTCCTCCTGCAGTCCGGCCCAGCCTTCCGCCCGCATGGAGCGGGCGGTAGGCTGAGGCGTGTTCCGCATCCGCGGAAGCAGCCGGTCGGGGCCGGCTGCAGACGGGGTGCATCCGTTATTGCGACAGAGACGTTCTTGGCATGGAAGGCAAGCTACGCGTCTACGTTGAGACGAGCGTTGTCGGCTTCCTCTCGAGCCGCCCGAGTTCGAACGTGCACGTCGCATCGAAGCAAGTCACCACTGCAGAGTGGTGGGAATCCGAGCGACCACGCTTCGACCTCTACGTTTCGCGGATTGTCGTCGATGAGGTCTCGGCGGGGGATCCCGATGCGGCGAAGGAACGGCTGGATCTAATCGCAGGCATCCCAAGGCTGGCCTCGCCCGACTCAGCCATGGAACTCGCAGAAGCGCTCTTGCGCGATGCGGGCCTTCCGCTGTCAAGGACCGGCCAATGAAGGCCACCTGCAGCTCGGGCAATCAAGGCCACGCC
>CAYLNM010000064.1:0-22976 GCA_964385045.1 uncultured Isosphaeraceae bacterium | reverse complement strand
GTCGTCAACATGGGCGACATGATCGGCGACAACAGCGGTACCACCACCTACCGCATCTTCCTGAACTTCGACAACCCGGACGACAAGATCCTGGCCGTCTCGGGCAACGAGGAGACCTCGGAGCTGTCGTACAACGGCGCCGAGCTCGTCCAGAACGCCCCCGGCTTCGAGACCCTGGATCTCCAGGACTTCCCGTTCGCCGGCGGCCTGCCGGGCGACACCTGGGTGACCCTCGACGACGATCCGGCCAACAACGCCGACGTCGGCCAGAGCGACGCGGCGTTCTCGCCCGGCTTCCTGAACCCGGCCTTCCCCGGCGCCTCGGTGATCAACGGCACGTCGTTCGTCCAGGAGGACAACGGCGGCTGGTTCGACTTCGATCCGGGCACCGTCGAGAACGGCGGCGTGATCCTGATCGCCCAGTTCACCATCGCCAGCGACGGCGAGGGCGTCTTCAAGGGCACCATCGACTACACCCCCGGTGGTGAGGGCGACTTCGTCCGTGAGGCCATCGGCGAGATCGTGATCCCGGCTCCGGGTGCGATCGCGCTCCTGGGCCTCGCCGGCCTCGCCGGCACCCGCCGCCGCCGCGGCTGAGTCCTGACGGACTCTCCCTGAGACACCTCTCAGTCTCATCTTCTCGTTGATGAACGCCTCCCTCCGCCGTTGCGGGGGGAGGCGTTCTCGTGCGCGGAGCAGGTGCTGGTGGACCGCGCGGCGGAGGGAGCGTCGCGGCATGATTTGGTGTGAGCATGGCGCAGGACTGCGTGCATGCGCGGCCATGCGCGATAGCGTGCATGGAGCCGGGGAGAGGCGTGCACGCGTGCGCCGCCGGCACGGCAGGCGGCCACGTCACGGCCGCAGGACAGAGAAAGGACGACTTCGATGAGAGACAGGACCCCCGGCGGGCTGGCCGGCATCGCGGCGCTCGCCGCCGCCGGCGCGGCGGCGGCGGACTTCACCGGATGGACGGTCGTCGACATGGGCGACATGATCGGCGGCAACAGCGGCACCACGACGTTCCGGATCTTCCTGAACTTCGACAACCCGGACGACAAGATCCTCGCGGTCTCGGGGAACGAGGACGTGATGGCGCTGTCGTACAGCGGCCCCGAGCTCGTCCAGAACTCGCCCGGCTTCGAGACGCTCGAGGTGCAGGACTTCCCGTTCTCGGCGAGTCTTCCGGGGGACACGTGGGTGACCCTCGACGACGATCCGGCCAACAACGCCGACGTCGGCCTGAGCGACGCGGCGTTCTCGCCCGGCTTCCTGAATCCGGCGTTCCCGGGCGCCTCGGTGATCAACGGCACGTCGTTCATCCAGGAGGACAACGGCGGCTGGTTCGACTTCGATCCGGGCACCGTCGAGAACGGCGGCGAGATCCTGATCGCCCAGTTCACGATCGCCGACGGTGCGGGCCCCGTCGTGTTCACCGGCACCGTCGACTACACCCCCGGCGGTGAGGGCGACTTCGTCTCCGAGGCCTTCTTCATTCCCGCTCCCGGCGCCGCCGCGCTCCTGGGCCTCGCCGGCCTCGCCGGCACCCGCCGGCGCCCCGGCTGAGTCCTCGCGGACGTCCTGGGACACCGCTCAGTCTCATCTTCTCGTTGACGAACGCCTCCCTCTGCTCGCGCGGAGGGAGGCGTTCTCGTGGGCGGAGCGGGCGGCGGCGAGCCGTCGGGCCGGGGCAGCGTCGGCGGATGATTCTGCGTCAGGGCCGCGTGAATCGACGTGCGCTTGCCGCGCAGCGCGATGCGGGCGGCGGCGCCGGGGCGATGCGAGCGCATGAACGCCGCCGCCGACACGGCGGGCGGACGCTCGACGCGGCCGCCAACGCGTGAGACGAGAAAGGGGACACGGCATGAGAACGTCGATCATCGGAGGCGTCGTCGGCGTCGCGGCGCTGGTGGCGGGAGGGCCGGCGACGGCCGACGACACCGGCATCACGGCGCTCGATCTCGGGGAGATCCTGCCCGGCACGCGGACCTACCGGATCTTTCTCGACTTCGACAATCCCGACGACGTCGTGCAGGGGATCCTCGGCGACCCCGAGGTCTCGGTGCTCGGCTGGGACGGGGGCGAGCTCGTCCAGGACTCGCCGGGGTTCGAGACCCTCGATCGGCAGGACGTGCCGTTCCAGGCCAGCGGCCCCGCCGACACGTGGGTCACGATCGACGACGACCCGGCGGACAACGCCGACGTCGGACTGAGCGACGCCGTCTTCACGCCGGGGTTCCTGGATCCGGCCTTCCCGGGCGCGTCGGTCATCAACGGCAGCTTCTTCGAGGAGTCGGACGGCGGCGGCTGGGTCGACGCGGTGCAGGGCACGCCGGAGAACGGGGGCGAGATCCTGATCGCGCAGCTCACCATCCCCGAGGGCGAAGCCGGCATCTTCCGGGGCACGGTGGAGTACGTCCCCGGTGGCCTGGGGGCCGCCGTTCGCGCGCCGTTCCTGCTGATCCCCGGGCCGGGGGCGGCCGTGCTGCTGGGGCTGGCGGCACTGACGGGCACGCGGCGGCGACGCTGATCGGCGGCCGGGCCCGCGTCGGCCGCCCGTCGAGGCGGGCCGGCGGCCACGCCCGGCGCGCGGACGAACGCTGGACTCGCTGGCCTCGCGTGAGGTGCGGACCTCGCGGGGCGCACGTCGCGTGGCGCCGCGAACGCGCCGGTCGCGGCGCGGACCGGCGTTCCGCACGTCGGGCCGGAGTCCTCGCGCCGGGGCGGCGGGGAGCCTCGCCGTCCCGGCCGGCGGGCGGCGCGCTCACGCTCCCCGCGGCGGCACCTCGACCCGCGGCGGATCGGGTCGCGGCGGCCCGCCGTCGCCGTGGCCGCCGGGTCCACCTCCGAGCCCGAACGCCTCGTGCACCACCCGCAGCGCGTCCTCGGCCTGCTCCGACGGCACGAGGCAGCTGATCTTGATCTCGCTGGTGGTGATGTTGCGGATCACGATCCCCGCGTCGCCGAGGGCCGCGAACATCCGCGAGGCGACGCCGGTGTGGGTGCGCATGCCGATCCCCACGGCCGAGACCTTGGCCAGACCCGTCTCGCGCTCGAGGCGGCCGGCCCCGAGCTCGCCGAGGATGCCGGCGACCGCCGACTCGACGCGCTCGAGGGCCGCCCGCTGGATCGTGAACGCCACGTCGGCCTCGCCGCCCGACTCGTTCTGGATGATGTCGTCGACGAGGACGTCCGCCGCCCCGATCGCCTCGAAGAGGCGTCCCTGCGCGCCCGCCCGGTTCGGCATGCCGCGCACGCCGACCCGCGCCAGGTCCCGCGTCAGGGCGCATCCGACCACCGCCTCGCGTTCCATCGCCGGCTCCTCCCGGACCACCAGGGTCCCGGTTCCGTCGTGCTGGCTGTGCCGCACGTGCAGCGGCACCCCGTACTGCTGGGCGCAGAGCGCCGCCCGCGGGTGCAGGACGCCCGCCCCGAGGCTCGCGAGCTCCACCATCGCCTCGCAGGCGATCCGCTCGATCCGCCGTGCGGTCGGGACCACCCGGGGATCGGCGGTGAAGACGCCATCGACGTCGGTGAGGATCTCGCAGGCGCCGGCGGGGCCGTCCGGCCGGTCGCTGACCCCGAGGGCGGCCGCGATCGCCACCGCGGTGGTGTCCGAGCCGCCGCGGCCGAGCGTGGTCACCGCCCCGTCCGCGGTCACCCCCTGGAAGCCCGCGCAGACCACGATCGCCCCGTCGCGCAGGCCCGCGTGCATCCGGTTCACGTCGATCGAGCGGATCCGGGCGTTGCCGTGCACCGACTCGGTGACGATCCCCAGCCGCGGCCCCGCGAGGGCGACCGCCCGGACGCCGAGCGCCTCGATCGCCATCGCCATGAGGGCGGCCGAGGCCTGCTCGCCGGTGGCCAGCAGCAGGTCGAGGTGGTCGCGGGGCGGATCCGTGGTCGCCCGGCGGGCGAGGGCGAGCAGCTCGTCGGTGGTGCCGCCCATCGCCGAGACGACCAGCACCACCGGATGCCCGGCCGCGTGGGCCCGCACCGCGCGGGCGGCGCAGCGGCCGACGCGCTCGACGTCGCCCACCGACGTGCCGCCGTACTTCTGGACGAGGATGCCGCGGGGGGCGGCAGCCGGCCGCGGGGCGGCCGTGCGCTGCGGGGCCGGAGGCGGGCCGGGGCTCGAGGTCGGGCTCGGGGCGGGGTGCGGGTCCGGGTTCGGGACTGGGTTCGGGACTGGGTTCGGGACCGGGTTCGCGACCGGGTCCGGGACCGGGGCCGCGGGCACGCCGGCGACGCTGCCTCCGGCCGGGGAGGGGGGCCGCGCGTCGCTCGGGATGCCGGGTGCCGTCCGCTGCACGCCGCCCTCCAGGCCCGCCGGGCGGCGGACCGCTCGATCGTCCGTGACCGGGGAGGAGCGTACCGCAGTTCGGCCGCGGCGCCGGGGACCGGACGCGAGCCGACAGCGGGTCCCGGGTCGGCGGCCGGCGGTCCGTGCCCCGCGCGTCCGCCGTGCTCGTGGGTGACGCGGCGTGGCGTACGCGCCGCGGCGGGCCGCGGGCGGCGGTCGGCGCCCTCGGGCCGGGTTCAGGCCGGCGGCAGCATCGAGCCGAGCTGCTCGATGTTGTGCCGCATGATGCTCAGGTAGTCGAACCCGTCGGCCTGCTCGACGCGGGTCAGCGACTCGGCGGGATCGAAGACGAGGCTCTCGACCCGCATGTCGGCGAACAGCAGCTGCCGGACCTCGTCGAGCGGCTCCGACTCCCAGAGCAGGATCACCTGCCGGTCCCCCTCGTCCGGAATCGCGGCGCGGACGTTCGCGAGGTCCGCGCCGCCGGGCAGGGCCTCGGGGTCGAGGTCGACGTTGGTGATGGTGAGGCCGTAGCGGCGGGCGAGGTAGCCGTACGAGGGGTGGTTCGAGAGCAGCACCACGCCCTCGAGCCGCGGGGCGATGGCCCGCATGGCGGCGTCGAGCTCCTCGAGGTCCGCGACCAGGGCGGCGAGGTTGGCGGCGAAGGCCTCGGCGTGCTCGGGCCACGTTCGCTGCATCGCCTCCCCGAGCGTCCGGGCCTGCCGGATCGCGTTGACGGGGTCGACCCAGGTGTGGCCGTCGATGCCGTCGTGGGAGTGCTCGCCCGCGGGACCGTGCGAGTGGGTGACGCCCTCGACGACGATGAAGGGCTCCTCGAAGTCGCGGGTGGTGACGACCGTGCGCGACTCGGGCAGGGCGACCATCGGCACCCACCGCTCGTAGTCGGCCCCGTTGACCGCGATCAGGCGCGAGCGCTGGAAGGTCTCGATCGCGTTGCGGGTGGGCGACCAGAACATCGGGTCGTCGCCCGCGGGAAGGGGGCTGTCGACCGCCACCAGGCCGTCCGCGATTCGCTCGGCGAAGTAGGTCGTGGGGTGGAAGGTGGTGCGGACGACGTCGATCAGGCCGTCGTTCGCGGCGGCGCGGCCGCCGGGCGCGTCCCCCGCCGCCGGGCTCGACGCGGTGGCCGCGGCGTCGGCCGCCGCCGGCTCGACGTCGTCCGAGCTCGTCCCGGCGTCGCCGCAGGCGGCGAGGGCGAGGACGGCGAGGCCCGAGGCGAGGATCGCGGCGATCGACCGGCGGGGAGCGGCGGAGGGGCGACGGGCGGGGCCGGGGGCGGCGGGACGCGGCTCGAGGGACATGGCGGGGGCTCCGTGGGAACGACGGCGGCCGGCGAGTGACCGGCGACGCGCATCGCCGCAAGCGTAGTCGTCGTGCCCGCGGGGATCGCGCGCCGCGGCCTCCCGGCTCCGCGACCGCTTGCGGGCGCGACCGGCCGCTCCCTAGGGTGGGTGCCCGCCGAGCCGGCCCCCCCCGCCGGGAGCCGCCGACGGCCCTGGCTGCCACCCGTGTCCCATCCGACGATCGACGACGCCGAGCTCGTGACGCGCTGCCTCGCGGGGCGGGAGGACGCCTGGGGCGTGCTGGTGGACCGGTACGCCCGGCTGGTCCGCTCGATCCCGCGGCGGCACGGGCTCGACGACGCGGACAGTGACGACGTGACGCAGGCGGTGTTCGTCCGACTCCACCGCTCGCTCGGAGACCTGCGGGACGCTGCCCGCCTGTCCTCCTGGCTCATCACCACCGCCCACCGCGAGACGTGGCGGGTGGGCCGCCGCCGCCCGGCGAGCGCCGCCCACCTGCAGGAGACGGTGGCCGACCCGGGGACGCCCGATCCCGCGGACGTCGACCGCTGGGAGCGGCAGCACTCGGTGCGGCAGGCCCTCGCGGAGCTCGGCGGCCGCTGCGAGGCCCTGCTGACGCGGCTGTTCCGCGACCCGAGCCCCGACTACGCTCGGATCGCTCGGGACCTGGACATGCCGGTGGGCAGCATCGGGCCCACTCGCGCCCGCTGCTTCCGCAAGCTGGCTCCGATCCTCCGGCGGCTCGGGCTGGAGCCGGAGGACGAGGCCGCCGGCGACGGGGGCGGCGACGGCGACGACGGCGGGCCTCGCTGAGGCCGGGCGGCGGCCGGGCGGCCACTCGCCCGCCGCGGGCACGTTTCCGCCGATTCCACGTATCAGCCGCGGCGCGGGGCGACTCCGCCCCGCACGGAGGTGCCCATGTCCGATCCGGACACGACCCTGACCCGCATGCTGGACTGGCTCGACGGTCGTCTGCCCGCCGCGGAGGCGGAGCGGACGGCGGCCGAGGTGGCACGGGACGCCGAGGCGGCCCGGCTGCTGGGGCTCTACCGGTCGGCCCGGGCGGCGGCCCGCGCGGACGACTCGGAGGCGCCGCCGCCGGCGCTGCTCGCCCGGCTGCGGGCGATCGGGGCGGCCGCGGCGAGCTCCGCCCCAGCCTCCGCCTCCGCCTCCGCCTCCGCCGCGCCCCGCCCGCCGCTCGCCGATCGCGTCGCCGCCCGCGTGCGGGCCTGGCTCGACGAGCTGGCCGAGGTGCCCCGCGGGGTCGCCGCCCTCGTCCATGACTCGCAGGCGGCCCAGCCCGGGCTCCGCGGCGGGGCCGCGACCGCCGAGCCGCGGCTCCTCGCCTTCGCCGACGAGGTCGTCGAGGTGGAGCTCCAGCTCGCCGCCGCGGGCGACGGAGCCCGCGTGCTCGGCCAGGTCTCCCGGCTCGACGGGGCCGCGATCGACGGCGCCGAGGTGCGGTTCGCCGGCCTCGACGAGCGCGAGGGCATGGAGCTCGTGCTCGTCGCCGACGCCTCCGGGATGGTGGCCGGCCGCCTCGAGCCGGGCGCGTGGTCGGCCGTGGCCGTGCTGCCGGACCACGTGCTGGTGATCGAGCGGCTCATGGTCGACGGCGGCGACGCGGGCGCGGGGGCGGGCTGAATGGCACCGGAGGCACCGGCGCCGGGTGGAACGGCCACGGGCGGAGGCCCCTGATCGTGCGCGCCGACGAGGCCGGGACGAACGGCGGCCGCGACGGCGAGCGGTTCGATCCCGCCGCGACGCTCGAGCATCTGCTCGAGTCGCCGGTGGCCGAGCTCGGCCCCCGCGCGGCCATCCTCGTCGCCGATCCGCATCGACTCGCCGCGACGGCCGAGGCGGTCCGGGCCGTGTCCTCGCGGTCCCCCGAGCGCGGCATCGCCGCCGCCGAGCGGCTCGCGGAGCTCGTCGCGATCGCGGATCCCCCCGCCGCCGCGAGCGCGGCCGTGCACCGCGCGCTCGCCCGCGCGCTGGCCTGGGCGGGCCGCTTCGACGAGTCCATCGACGCCGGCCGCCGCGCCGCGTCGATCGCCGACGCGGCGGACGTCGTGGAGGAGTCGGTGCGCACGCGGCTGGCGATCATGCACCCGCTGACCGAGCTCGGCCGGCTCGACGAGGCGATCGAGACGGGGCGGCGGGCGCAGACGCTGGCGATGGCGGGCGACCGGCCCGAGCTCGCCGCGCGGGCCGACGTCAACCTCGGCATCGCGCTGCGCCGCCGCGACCGGCCGCGGGACGCGGTGGCCTGCTTCGAGCGCGCCCGGCCGCACCTGCTCGGCGAGCCGCCGGTGCTCGCGGCGCTCGAGAACAGTCTCGGCGAGGCCCTGGTCGAGCTGCAGGACTTCGCGGGGGCCGAGGCCGCCTTCGAGCGGGCTCGCTCCGGCTTCGACGCCGCGGGGGCCGCGCTGCAGGCGGCGATCGCGGAGGAGAACCTCGCCGACCTCGCCTACCGCCAGGGCCGCCTTCACCGGGCGCTGGCACTCTTCGAGATCGCCCGGCGCCGGCTCGGCGGGGACGACGCGGCGATGCACCGCGCCCGCGTCCTGGCCGAGGAGGCGGACGCCCGCTCCATGCTGGGCCTGCACGCGGCGGCGGTGGACGGCTACTGCGCCGCCCTGCCGCTGCTCGACCGCTTCGGCCTGGTGCTCGAGGCGGCGCGGGCCCGCAAGGGCATGGGGGCGGCGCTCCGCCGGCTCGATCGGCCGAGCGAGGCGGCCACGGCACTCGCCGCCGCGTCGCAGGCCTTCACCGAGCTCGGCCACCGCACCGCCCGCGGCCGCTGCGACCTCATCCGCGCCGCCCTCGAGCTCGACGCGAACCGCCCTGCTTCCGCGCGGCGACTGACCACCGAGGCGCTGGCCGCCTTCGCCGAGCGTCCGGCCGACGCCGCGGCCGCCCGGCTGATGCTCGGCGAGATCGCGGCCGCCGAGGGCGCCGACGAGCTGGCGGAGGCCGAGCTCGCGGCCGGGCTCGCGCTCGCCCGCGCGCTGGACCTGCCGCCGCTGCTGGCGGACCTGCTGCACGCCGCCGGCCGCCGGCACCGCGCCGCCGGGCGGCTGGCCGAGGCCCGCGCGGTGCTGGAGGAGGCGGTGGAGCAGGTCGAGCGGGTGCGGGGCATGCTGCAGGCCCGCCGGTTCCGGGCCGCGTTCATGGGCCACCGCCGCTCGGTGCACGAGGAGCTGCTCGCGGTGGCTCTGGACCGACACGCCGCCGGACGCGCCGTCGGCGCCGATGCGGGGGCCGGCGAGGCCGCGGGCGACGCGGAGGTCGCGGCCGCGCTGCGGGCGGGCGAGCTGGGGCGTCACCGCGGCCTCCTCGACGACCTCGTGGCGGCCGAGGGTCGCGAGCACCGCGTCGCCGGCGCGTCGACCGCCCCCGGCATCGAGGCCGCCGGCGTCGACGACGCCACCGCCGCCGACGAGCCGGGCCGCCTCGAGGCGGCGCTCGCGACCGAGCGCCGCGCCCTCAACGTCCTCTACAGCCGTCTCGGCGACGTGGCCCTCGCGGGCGAGGCGGACCGGGACGCGGCCGCGGCACTGCGGACCGAGATCCGCATCCGCGAGCGGCGGGCCGCCGACCACGCGATGCGGCTGGAGTCCGTCGGCGGGGACTCGCCGCTGCTGGCGGCGCCCGTGCCGCTCGAGCGGGTCCGCCGCGACCTGCCCGCGGGCACGCGGCTGGTGGTCTTCCTCGCCGCGGGCGATGCGCTGGCCCGCCTGACGATCGAGGCCGGCGGCGTCGAGCTCGTCCCGCGGGCCTGCGACCTCGGCGCGCTGGCGGAGGCGGTGCGGCGGCTGCGATTCCAGGTCGAGCGCGGGCTCCGGCCGGGCGCCGACGTCGCGCGGCGCCGTCGACTCGCGGGCGACGCGCGGGCGGCGGCGATCGCGGTGCACCGGCTCGCCTTCGCCGGCGCGGACGGCGAGCTCGAGGGCCGATCCTGGCCCGAGCGGCTCGTCGTCGTCCCCGACGGACCGCTGGTCGGCGTGCCGCCCGGCATCCTTCACGACGGGACGGACTGGCTCGCGGCCCGCACCGCGATCACGACTGCGCCGTCGGCAAGCGTCCACCACCGGCTGCTGGGCCGGGGTCCGGCCCGGACCCGTGGGCACCTGGTGGTGGGCGTGGCGGACGAGGCCGCCCCACGGATGCTGGCGGAGGCCGACGGCATCGCGAGCGCCCTCGCCGGCGGTGACGCGGGCAGTCCGGTGGCGCGGCTCACCGGCGACGCGGCGACGGCGGACGCGGTGCGGGCGGCGATGTCGCGGGCGGCCTCGATCCACCTCGCGAGCCACGGGCGGTTCGACCGGCGTCAGCCGCACGCCTCGGGACTGCGGCTGGCCGATCGCTGGCTGACCGCGGCCGAGCTCGCCCGCATCCCGCTCGACGCCGACCTCGTGACGCTCTCGGGCTGCGAGACCGGCGTGACGGGCGACGACGCCGGCGAGACCGTCGGCATCGGCCGCGCCCTGCTCGCAGCCGGGGCCCGCCGCGTGGTCGCGTCCCAGTGGCGGGTCGACGACGCCGTCACCGAGGCGGTGATGGAGCGGCTGCACCGGGCGACGAGGCCGTTTCCGGACGCATCCCACGCCGATTCCGGGCCGGGGGCGGCGATTCCGACCTCCGACGTGGGCGCGGCCCTCCGCCGCGTGCATCATGAGCTCGTGGACGAGCATCCCCACCCCGCCCACTGGGGGGCGTTCGTCCTGATGGGAAGGACCTGACGATGACCGTTCGACGAACCGCCGCCGCGACCCTGCTCGCGGCGGTCGCCGCGCTCGTGCTGCCCGTTCCCGCCCTCGCCGGCGACGACGAGGGCCCGGGCATCACGCCCCGCGTGGACGACCGAATTCTCGTGCGGCTGCTCGAGCCCGGGGATCCCGGCGCGCTCGACGCCTTCATCGCCGACTTCGAGGCGGCCCCCGGCAACGAGGCCCTGGAGCTGTCCTTCGTGGACGAGATCCCCGGCCGCGGGATCGTGCTGCTCGAGCTCGATTTCCCCGAGGGCTTCGACCTCGAGCTCGTCGAGGGGCAGCTCGAGGGCGTGGCCTTCGAGGACCACATCGTGTGGGGCGAGTTTCTCTACGTCGAGGACGCCCCCGAGGGGGCCGACGGGACGACCGGCAGCACCTACGTCGACGGGATCGATACGCTCGGGTTCCAGCAGCAGTACGCCCGCACGATCCTCGACCTCGACGCGGCCCAGGCCCGCTCGACCGGCCGCGGCACCGTCGTCGCGGTGCTCGACACCGGCGTCGATCCGGCCCACCCGGTGCTCGCCGGAGCGGTGCTGCCGGGCCCCGACTTCGTGGATGGCGACGGCGACGCGGGCGACACCGCCGACGGGATCGACCAGGACGGCGACGGGGTGGCCGACGAGCTCGCCGGCCACGGCACGTTCGTCGCCGGCATGATCCGGCTCGTCGCCCCCGAGGCCCGGATCCTGCCGGTCCGGGTGCTGAACGACGAGGGACGCGGCACCGGCTGGCCCATCATCCAGGGCATGTTCCACGCGATCGACCGCGGGGTCGAGGTGATCAACGTGTCGATCCGCTCCGACTACGACGTCATCGCGGTCAAGGACGCGGTCGCGGAGGCCGAGTCGCGGGGGATCGTGGTGGTCGCGGCGGCGGGCAACTTCGACCTCGAGCGGCGCGAGTACCCGGCCGCGTTCGATCAGGTCCTCGGCGTGGTCGCGCTGGACGAGCTCGACCGCAAGGCCGCGTTCAGCTCGTACAACGACGACATGTTCATCAGCGCCCCCGGCGACACCGCGTTCGGCGGCGGCGTCCCCGATCCGGCGCACGCCATCATCGGCCCGCGGCCGGGCGGCGGGTACGCGGCGTGGGAGGGCACGAGCTTCGCGGCCCCGCTGGTGGCGGGGGCGGCGGCCCTCGTCCGCGGCCAGCACCCCGAGTGGCCGGCCGCGGCGTCCACCGCGATGCAGATCCGCACCCGCCTCGCCGCGACCGCGGTCGACGTGTCGGCCCAGAATCCGGGCTTCGAGCCCGACGTCTTCGGGGCCGGCCGCATGGCCACGGGGGCGGCGGTCGCGCTCGGGCCGGTCGCGCCGCCCGCGGGCGATCTGGACGGCGACGGGACGGTCGGCTTCGGCGACCTCGCGCGGCTGCTGTCCGACTGGGGCCTGGTGCACGCGAGCGCGGATCTCGACGGCAGCGGCGAGGTCGGTCTGTCGGACCTGCTCGCGCTGCTCGCGGCCTGGGAGTGAGCGGCGCGGCGGGCCGTGGACGACGGGCGCGGTAGGCTCCGCGATCCCCCGCGCGGCTGACGGCGGCACGGCGCCACCGCGCCCGCGGGGCGTTCGACCCGCGGAGCGCTCCATGCCTGCCGACCCGTCCGCCACCGTCGCCGCCGCTGCCCTTCGTCCCCGCCCCGTCGCCGCCGACCTGCTGCGACCGGCGTCCGCCGGTGCGAGCGGCCTCCCCTGGAACCTCGGCCTGGTGATCGCCGGCTCGCTGCTCGTCGCGGCCGCGGCCCGCGTCGCGATCCAACTGCCGTTCTCCCCGGTGCCGGTGACGATGCAGAGCCTCGCGGTGCTCCTGGTGGGCGCGCTGCTCGGCCCGGGGCGCGGCGCCGCGGCGCTCGCGACCTATCTCGCCCAGGGCGCCGCCGGACTGCCCGTGTTCGCGGCCGGGGCCGCGGGCCCGCTCGTGCTCGTCGGTCCGACCGCCGGCTACCTGCTCGCCTTCGTCCCCGCCGCCGCGCTCGTGGGCTGGCTCGCGGCCCGCGGATGGGACCGCCGCCCCGCCGGCACGCTCCTCGCCATGACGCTCGGGACCGCGCTGGTGCTCGTGGTCGGCACCGCGTGGCTCGCGGTGATGCTGCGTTCGGTCGAGACCGCGATCGCGGTGGGGCTCGCGCCGTTCGTCCCGGGGGCGATGGTGAAGATCGCGATCGCGACGATCGTGCTTCCCGCGGGCTGGCGGTGGCTGCGCCGGCTCGAGTCGCGGGAGTACTGAGCGAGGCGCGCCGCGCGCGAGCCGCGGCGTTCCGGCAGCCCCATGAACGACCTCACGCGACGCGGCGCCGACCCATCGGCGCCGCGTCGCCGTTTTTGCGGGGTGCCGCGTATCCGCTCCGCGGGGCGGAGGCTCCACCGGGTGACGGAACGGGCGACGCCGCCCGACCACGACCTCACCCGCGAACGGGACCGGACGCGTCCGACGACCGCTCTTGCCCTCCTCGTCCGTCCGCCCGTGCGCCGCACCCCACGATCGCCCTTCCCGGCGACCACACGGAGCCTTCCCATGACCCTCGTCCCGAACGATCGTTCCCGCACGCTGCCGCGCCTCGCCGCCCTGCCGGCCCTGGTCGCGCTCGGCGTCGCGGGCACCGCCGCCGCCCAGGTCGACTTCGATCCCGGCATCGCCGTCACCATGGGCACCGAGCCCAGCGGCGCCGCCTTCGGCGACTTCGACGCCGACGGCGACCTCGACCTCGCGACCACCGTCGACGGTCCCGACCGCATCCAGCTCGCCCTCAACGACGGCGCCGGCGGCTTCACGCTCGGGCCCGCCAGCCTCCTCGGCGCCTCCTCGAGCCCGCAGGACCTGATCGCGGGCGACTTCGACGGCGACGGTCTCCCGGACCTGGCCGTCGCGGTCCGCGATCCCGCGGGCGCGGTCCTGATCATGCGGAACAGCGGGGGCGGCGTCTTCGCCCCGGTGCAGTCGATCGGCGTGGGCGAGCGTCCCCGTGGTCTCGCCGCGGCCGACATCGACGGCGACGGAGACCTCGACCTCGCCGTGGTGGCCCGCGAGGGCAACAGCGCCCACGTCCTGACCAACTCCGGCGGCAGCTTCGTCGCGACCACCCTCGCCACCGGCGCCGAGCCGCGGAAGGCCGTCTTCGGCGACTTCGACGGCGACGGCGACGGCGATCTCGCGGTCACGAACCACGACGACCGCACGGTGTCGACCTGGACCAACACCGGCGCCGGCTTCGCGAGCGCGGCGACGATCCCGACCGGCGGCATCTTCCGTCCCGAGGGCATCGACGCGATCGACGTCGACGGCGACGGCGACACGGACCTCGTGGTCGGCCTCGGCGACGAGGCGACCCCGAACGTCATCGGCGTGCTCACCAACGCCGGTGGCACGTTCTCCGGCCCCGTGACCCATCCGACGGGTGGCCTCGACAGCGGCCAGGTCGTGATGGCGGACCTCGACTGCGACGGCATCGCCGACGCGGTGGTCTCGAACTCGGGCTCGGGCACCGTCTCGGTCCTGCCCGGGCTCGCCGGCGGCGGCTTCGGCGCCCCGATGACGATGACCGCCGGGGCCAACCCGTCGGAGCTGGCGATCGGCGACATCGACGCGGACGGCGACCTCGACGTGATGGTCGCCAACGGCGACGCCGCGACCGTGAGCGTCTTCGCAAACGTCGGCTGCGACGGCGGCGGCGATCCCGAGCCGGAGCCGTGCCCGCAGGATCTGAACGCCGACGGCGAGGTGGGGTTCGACGACCTGCTCGACCTGCTCACCGCGTGGGGTCCCTGCGACGGCTGACCGTCGTCCGAGCGCCGGGGACGACGGCCGCGAGCACCCGCGGCTCACCCCCGTGCCCGCTCGAATCCCGCGTTCATCGCGCGACGCCCGGCTCCCGGCCGGGCGTCGTCGCGCGCGGAGGGGGGGCGGCACGCCGCGGGTGGCCGCGCGGGCGCGGGCGCTGCGGCGGGCGCCGCGGCGCGGCGACGTGGCGGGACGAACGAGGCCCCGGCGCACGAACGAGCCCCCTCGCCGGCGACGCGTGGCGCGCCGGCGAGGGGGCTCGTGCGATCGGGGGCGGACCGGGCCGCGTCCCGCGGGGGCCTCAGCCCTCGTAGTTCTCCTGGGCGCCCCGCTCGGCCGGGATCGGGCCGCCGTCGGACGACCACCAGCCGGGACGGTCCTCGGGTCGGTCGACGCGGCCCGCGGTGGCGTCGTCCGACGGCGGGTACTCGGGACCCTGGCGGACGTCGACGATCACCTTGCGGGACTCGGCCCCGGGCACGGTCATCGAGCTCTCGAGGTTGCCGAAGTTCCTGCCGGCCTCCCAGAGCTGGTACCGCATGCGGGCCGGCGTGTAGACCGGGTCGTCGCCGTCGTCCTCGACGAACTGGAGCGAGAGCTGCTGGCCGACCGGGATCTCCATCTGGAACACCGGCTCGTTGGTGCGGATGTCCATCACGGTCACCGTCTTGGGGGCCCAGACGGTGGACTCGTAGGTCTGCGACGCGCCGGTGTAGCCGGCGCCGCCGGGCGAGTGGCAGCCGGCGAGCAGGACGCCGGCGAGTCCGAGGGTGCAGGCGAGGCTGACGGTGGTCCGGGTGGCCATGGCGTGGGTCCAGGTCGGCGGCGCGCTGGCCGCGGGAGAGGAGACGGGCCCGTCGTGGCCCGCCGACGCGGAGCCGGCGGGTGCGGGTTGGTCCCGGGAGTGCCGGTCGTCCCGGAGACGCACCGGCGCCCGGTGTCGGGCCCCGTCCGGAAATCGGCCGATCGGGCTGCGGCCTGCAGCGGGATTCCGGGACCCGGCCGGAAAACCGGGAGGCACACGATACCGGCTCGCCCCGGTACCGTCCCGGGATGCCGGTTCCGCCCGACTCCTCCGCCGCCTCGACCGACCCGACGGACCCGAGTGCCGACTCGGATGCGACGCCCGACGCTCGGACCAGAGTCCGTCCCGGTGGCGCGTCCGATGCGCCCGCCGGCGCGGACGAGGCCTCCCGCCCGCCCGCCAGCCTGGCCGACGCCCCTGCGGCGGCCCCCGCAGGCGGGGACGCGCCGCCCTTCCGCATCGGCCACGGCTTCGACCTGCATCGGCTCGAGCCGGTGGCGCCCGCCGGGCCCGGCCGCCCGTTCGTCCTCGGCGGCGTCCGCCTCGAGCACGACCGCGGGCCGGTGGGCCACTCCGACGGCGATGCGCTGCTGCACGCGGTGACCGACGCGCTGCTCGGGGCGATCGCGGCCCCCGACCTCGGCACGCTCTTCCCCGACTCCGATCCCGAGTGGGAGGGCGCGGACTCTGCGCGGTTCCTCGCCGAGGCGGTGCGGCGGGTCGCGGCGGCCGGCGGGGCGGTCGCCAACGTCGACGCGACGGTGATCTGCGAGCGGCCCCGGATCGGGCCGCACCGCGGGGCGATCCGCGGCCGGATCGCGGAGCTGCTCGGCGTGCCCGCCGCCCGCGTGAACGTCAAGGGCAAGAGCCACGAGCGGGTGGACGCGATCGGCGAGGGCCGGGCGGTCGCGGTGCATGCGACCGCGCTGCTGTGGTTCCCGCCGGGCGGCCTCGAGCGGCGGAGGTGAGCGGCGGGCCGGGGGGCCGGGGGCCGGGGTAGGCGGCGGTGCGGCGCCCCGGGCCGCGCACGGCCGGCCCCCGCGCGACACGGGCGAACGCGGGGTCCCGGGCTCAGCCCCCGAGCGTGCCGTCGGCGTGGAGCTCGCGCAGTCGCGGCAGCATCGCCCGGCAGGCGGCCCCGCGGTGCGAGCGGCGGTTCTTCTCCGCCGGGTCGAGCTCGGCCGAGGTGCAGCCGTCCTCGGGCAGGTGCAGCAGCGGGTCGTAGCCGAAGCCGTGCTCGCCGCGGGGCGACTCGGCGATCACGCCCGCGAAGGTGCCCTCGCTCCGCGCGAGCACGGTGCCGTCCGGGGCGGCGAGGCACATCGCGCACACGAAGCGGGCGGCGCGGCGCTCGCTCGGCACGTCCGCGAGGGCGGCGAGGAGCTTCTCGTTGTTCGCGGCGTCGCGCACCGGGCGGTCGCCGTCCACGCCGGCGTACCGGGCCGAGCGGACGCCGGGCGCACCGTCGAGGGCGTCGACGCACAGCCCCGAGTCGTCGGCGAGGCAGGGCACCCCGAGGGCGGCGGCGTAGGCCACGGCCTTGAGCTCGGCGTTGCCCGCGAAGGTGTCGGCGTCCTCGACCGGCTCGGGCACGGCGGGGAAGTCGTCGAGCCCGCGCACCGCGAGGCCCTCGGGCCCGAGGATCGCCCGCACCTCCTCCAGCTTCTTCGCGTTGCCGGTGGCGAGGACGATGGTCGGGCCGGCGGGCGGCGGCGCGGAGGGGGACGCGGCGGCGGCCATCAGCCCGCCCGCCACTCGGCCGGCACGTCGCCGTGGGCGGCGAGCACGCGGGAGCGGATGCCGCCGCGGCCCTTCCAGACCGTGACCAGCTGCAGCCAGGTCGGCTGCATCAGCGCGACCAGATCGTCGCGGATGCGATTGGTCACCGCCTCGTAGAAGATGCCCTCGTTGCGGAACGACTGGTAGTAGAGCTTGAGGCTCTTGAGCTCGACGCAGTCGCCGCCGGGGGCGGGCTGGTAGCGGAGCACCACGTCGCCGAAGTCCGGGTGGCCCGTCTTGGGGCACACGCTCGTGAACTCCTCGCTCACGTGCTCGATCACGAACGGCGTGTCGGAGGGGGCGGGGAACGTCTCGAGCAGGCGGGCATCGGGCATGGCGGCCGGATCGTAGCCATGGCGCCGCGGCCGGGCGTCGTCGCGCGGGGGACGGACCGAACGCGCCCTCGCGGCGTGGCGGTGGCGCGGCGTGTCGGCGCGAGGCGTGGCGGTGGCGCGGCGTGTCGGCGCGAGGCGTGACGGTGGGGGGCTCGGCGGGCCGGCGTCGAGGCCGGCGACCGGACGGGGCCGTGGCACCGGGCGGCTGCGGCTCCCGGACCTCGCCTCAGAGCCGGTACTCGATCAGCAGGTTGATCACCGGCTGCTGGTCCGGGTTGATCCGCAGCGAGCGGCGGAACGCGTCGGCCGCGACCATGCGCTCGGCCGCGTCGGTGCGGTCCGACAGCAGCCACGCGTTGAGGGCGCTGACGCCGAGGCCGTTGAGGCTCGGCCAGTGCTCGGGATCGAGCTCGAGCGCCGACTCGTAGGCCGCGCGGGCCGCGTCGAAGCGGCGGAGCCGGAAGTTGCACCAGCCCAGCCGCTCCCACACGTCCGGGTCGGGCTCGATGCGGAGCAGCTGCTCGGCGGTGTTGATCGCCTCCTCGTACCGCCGCTCGGCCGCGAGGGCGAGGACGAGGTTGTTGAGGATCCGCGGGTCGTTGCCGAGCAGCTCGAGGGCGGCGACGTACTGCTCGATCGCCTCGGCGGTATCGCCGGATCGGGCGGCGATCGTGCCGAGGTTCACGCGGGCCTGGCCGTCGTCGGGCGAGAGATCGACCGCGCGGCGGGCGAACGTGCGGGCGGCGTCCACGCGGCCGAGGTCCAGCAGCACGAGCGAGATGTCGCGGTTGGCGGCGAAGTCCTCGGGCCGGATCGTGAGGGCGCGCTGGAGGGCGAGCACCGCGTCGGTCAGGCGGCCGAGCAGCCGAAGGGCGGTGCCGTGGCCGTACTGCGCGTCGAAGCTGCGGGGCTCGAGCCGGGCCGCGCGGCGGAAGGCCGGCTCCGCGAGCTCGGGCCGCTCCTGCTCGAGGCGGATGCGGCCGACGCCGAGGTAGGCATCGGTGACGGTCGGGTTCTCGGCGAGGATCCGCTGGAAGGCGGCGAGGGCCACCTCGTAGTCGCCGTCGGCCTCCGCCGTTCGGGCCCCCTCGATCCGGGCCGCGACGACCTCGTCGGGCTCGCTCGGCTCGAGGAGGGCGGGACCGGCCACGGGCTCGGGTTCGGGCAGGCCGTTGCAGCCGGCGAGCGGACCGAGGACGGCGAGCCCGAGGGCGGCCGCCGCGAGGAGTCGGCCGCCGGGGCGGGTCCGGCCGGGACCCGCGGCCACGTCGCCGGCCGCGGACGGCGAGTCGATCCGAGGACCGGGGGTGGCGATGGTGCGGGTCGGGAGCATGGCGCGTCGAGTCCGGAAGCGAAGTGATCGGGAGCGGAGGCGATCCCCGGCGGGGGTCGGGCGACCATCGCTCGGAGGGTCCGCGGGCCGGGGCGGGACCGCGGTCGTTCGCGATCGCGGCGTGCTCCGGCATCGGCCGGGCGACGGAGCCGGCTGAGCCGATCCGCGCCGCGAGCCCGGGATCGAGAGGGTAGCGGTCCGGTGGTACGGGTGCCGCCGGCGCCGGGTTCCGCCGGGGCGGGCGGGGCGCGGAGGATGCGCGGCGGCGGGGGTGCGGCCGGGAGACGGCGGGAGTGCCGCGGGGGTGTGGCGACCGGCCCGGGGGGGAAGGCTCCCGAGCCCCCGATCGGCGCGGTCCGAACGGGGGCCGGCCGGCCGACTCAGGCCTCCCGGTGGCGCGGCGGGGGGCTCGTCGCGGGGTCCCCCCCGGAAGGAGTGCGTCCGTCGAGCCCGGCCCGGTGGTCGGCCCCGCTCGCGGGCCGCGGATCCCAGCGGATGTCCAGGTCGTGGGGCACGTGCACCAGGTCGAGCAGCCGTCCGGCCACGAAGTCGACGAGGTCGTCCACGGTGCGCGGCCGCAGGTAGAACCCCGGATTGCACGGCGAGACGATCGCCCCGGCCTCGGCGAGGCGGGTCATGTTCCGCAGGTCGATGAGGCTCAGCGGAGCCTCGCGGTGGGCCAGGATCAGCGGCCGGTGCTGCTTCAGGGTCACCGACGCCGCCCGGTGCACGAGCGAGTCGGTGATGCCGGCGGCGATGGCCGCGATGGTGTTGCTCGAGCAGGGCACGACGATCATGCCGCGGTGCAGGAACGAGCCGCTGGCGATCGACGCCCCGAGATCGTTGTCGTTGTGGATGACGAGGCGGTCGCCGCGGCCGCCGCTCAGCGCGTCGGCGTCGGGTCGCTTCACGTCGAGCTCGTCGGCGAGCAGGCGCCGGCCGAGCGTGGTGATCGACACGTGGACCTCGACTCCGGCGGCGGCGGCGAGCTCGATCGTCCGCCGGGCATAGGCCGCCCCGCTGGCCCCGGTGATGCCGACCACGATCCGAGCGGGCTGCGTCATGCGGCAACGGTAGGAGCCCGGCCGGCGGCAGGCGGGCCGCGGCGGGCCGGCGGGCCGGCGGGAGCCCGCGGCCGGGCTTCGAGCCGGGTGGACGCTCCCCGCGTCCGGCTCCGCGTGGATCGCCCGTGCCGATCGCCGTCGAAGGGGGAGACGGCGGGAGGCGGCTGGTACCCTCCTTCGATCCGCTCCGCCGCGGCCGCGGGGCGGAGCCGCCCGCTCGCGGGTCCTCGGCCGCTCCCGACCGGAGGCCTCGATGCCCCTCGCCCCCCGATCCGCCCGTCCGTCCCGCCGTCCCCGTGGCATCCGCGCCCTCGCCGGGCTCGGCGCCACCGGCCTCGGCCTGCTCGCGATGGCCGCGGCCGGCTGCGCCGCGGCGGCCACGTATCCCAAGGTCGAGGGCTCCGTCGCGATCGACTCGCCGCGGCTCTCCCCGATCCCGGAGCTGATGGCCGACGCGATCGAGGTCCACCGACAGGAGGTGGCCGAGCTCGTCGCCGCGCCCGGTTCCCCCGCCCCGGCCCCGGCCCCGGCCGACGGTCCCGCCGACGTCACCGTGATCCCCTTCAACCTGCCGCCGAACACCCCGTTCGCGGTGTGGCGGGAGGTCGCCCGCCGCGTCCCCGGCGCCCGCCCGGCCACCGAGGACGATCTGGCGGTGGTGCACGTGCAGCAGCTCCGCGTGCGACCCAACGACGCCGAGGTGGACGTGGTGGTGGAGCCGCGGGCCGGCCGCCCCAACGACATCCCGTACCTCGCGACGGTGAGCTTCGACCGGCCGTTCTTCAGCGACTGGCGGATCGACCGCGTGCGGGCCTGGCGGGTGCCGACCGACGTGCCGGCCCTGACGTGGGCCGACGCGGACCCGAACCGGCCGGCCGAGGACGCCGGGGCGCTCGCGCGGCCGGAGCCGGTCGTCGAGCCGGTGGCCGAGCCCGCTCCGGCTCCGGCCGAGGCCGAGGCCGAGGCCGAGGACGGCGGCGCGTCCGCGGGGCCCGACGAGCCGCCGGTGCTGCGCGGCGCATCCGGGTGACGGACCCGCCGGCCGACGCCGATCGCGCCCACTGGTCCGGCCGCCGTGTGCTGGTGACGGGCGGCGCGGGCTTCATCGGCTCACACCTCGTCGACGCGCTGCTCGCCCGCGGCGCGTCCGTCGTCGTGCTCGACGACCTGTCCAACGGTCGCCGCGAGAACCTCGCGGCGGCGGAGGCGGCGGTCGCCGCCGGGCACGGAGCGCTCGCGGTCCGCGTCGGCGACGTGACCGACCCCGCGGTGCTCGCCGAGGCCTGCGACGGCGCGGAGGTGGTCTTCCACCAGGCCGCGATCGCATCCGTTCCGCGGAGCGTCGCCGAGCCCGTCCGCTACCTCGACGTCAACGCGACGGGCACGATGCGGCTGCTGCTCGCGGCCCGCGCCGCCGGCGTGCGGCGGGTCGTGAACGCCGGCAGCAGCAGCTTCTACGGCGATCAGCCCGGCTTCCCCCGCATGGAGACGATGGCCCCCGACGTGCGGTCGCCGTACGCCGCGGCCAAGGCGGCGGGCGAGTTCGCGGTGCAGGCGATCGCGGCCGAGGGCGGGCTCGACGGGGTGACGCTGCGCTACTTCAACATCTTCGGGCCACGGCAGCGGCCGGACTCGCCGTACGCGGCGGTGATCCCGCGGTTCGCGGTGGCGATGCTGCGCGGCGAGCCGGTGCGGCTCTTCGGGGACGGGCGGCAGACCCGCGACTTCACCTTCGTCGCCAACGCCGTGCACGCGAACCTGCTCGCGGGCGCACGTCCCGAGCCGCTCGGCGGCACCGTCCTCAACGTCGCCGCGGGCGAGCGGCGGACGGTGACCGATCTCGTCGCGCGGCTCGGCGCGCTCGTGGGGCGCGAGGCACACGTCGAGCGGGTCCCGCCGCGACCGGGCGAGGTGCGGCACAGCGGGGCGTCGCTCGACCGGGCGCGCCGCATCCTCGGCTACGAGCCGGTGGCGCGATTCGAGGACGGACTCGCCGAGACGGTCGCGTGGTGCCGCGCGTGGGTCGAGGCGCACGGAGGGGACGGCGAGGCGTCCAGTGCGGAGACGACGGCATGAGCGACGAGGACGCCGGACGAGCCGCGGTGGCCCCGCGGCGGACGTGGGCCGCCGGGCTCGACGCGGCGGTGGCGGAGGCCGAGGCGTCGTGGGCCGAGGGCGGCATCCCGATCGGCGCGGCGCTGCTCGATCCCTCGGGGGCGATCGTCGCCCGCGGCCACAACCGCCGCGTGCAGGACGGGGACCCGACCGCCCACGCCGAGGTGACGTGCGTGCGACGGGCCGGCCGGCGACGCGACTGGCGATCGCTCACGCTCGTCTCGACCCTGAGCCCGTGCGCGATGTGCTCGGGCACCGCCGTGCTCTTCCGCATCCCGGTGGTGGTGATCGGCGAGCACGACAGCTATCTCGGGGCCGAGGACTGGCTGCGGGCCGCCGGCATCGAGGTGCACGTGCTCGACGACCCACGCTGCGTCGCGCTCATGGAGCGGCTCCAGCGCGAGCACCCCGACCTCTGGGACGAGGACATCGGGGAGTAGGCGGCGGCGCGCCCGGTCGTTCCCCGCCCGCGTCCCCGCCGCTCGGCCCGCGCACGGTTGACGCCGCGGCGCCGGCGCGGTCTGCTCCGGCATGCAGCCGATCATCGTCCGACCGTCGCGCCGCCCCGCTCGCGGCCGTCGCCGTCCCGGGGATCCGTTCGATCGGACGATCGCCCCGCTCCTCGCCGCCGCCGCCGCCGCGACCGGCGTGCTCCTCGCCGGGGCCGGCTGCGCCGCCGACCAGCGGCAGGGGCTCGTCGAGTCCTCCACCCGCGACTGGTTCGCCACCCTGCGGGCGGCCCAGGTGTTGCCGGTGTACCCGCTGACCGAGGACCTCGAGCCCGGCGACGTCTTCCTCGTCACGGTGCCGATCCAGCGGCAGCAGGAGCTCTACGCCCGCGACGGCTACCTGCCGCTGGACCTCATGGGGCCGCGGCTCGACGTGCCGTCGCCCGGCTACGACGCGTTCTACGGCGACCGGTTCTGGTCCCGGCGGTTCGGCGACGGGCCGGCCGCGCGGCCGGAGGCCGAGGGCGATCCGGTGGCGGCGCCGCGCGTCGTCTTCCCGCGGATGGCGGTCGAGGTCACGTCCGACGCGGGGCTGACGATCGGGCTGCCGCTGCAGGCGGTGCCGGTCGGGCTCGGCCTGCTGCGGGCCGAGCGGGCGTCGGTGACCGTCGACCTGAGCGACGCGTACACCTACGGCCTGCCCGGCGACGCACTGCTCGGCGAGCTGCGGGCGTGGGCCCGCCGGCCCGAGGTCCGCGACCTGCTCGGCGAGATGGCGGTCGCGAGCCCCGAGCCGATCTACCTGCGGTGCGTGACGCGGGTGTACCTCGCGCGGCGGGTGACGGTGGCGATCACCGGCGGCCGCGACGACGCCGCGGCGCTCGCGGCGGGGGCGGTCCCGCCGGCGGGTGCGGGGGGTGCG
>CAYLNM010000063.1:0-23419 GCA_964385045.1 uncultured Isosphaeraceae bacterium | reverse complement strand
CTGACCCCGCCGCGGCGCCCCCGGCCCCCCGGCCCCGCGGCCCCCGGCCCCCGGCCTACGGAGACCCCGCTCCCATGAGCCTCTCCTTCGAGCGCATCCTCGTCACCGGCGGGTGCGGCTTCATCGGCACCAATCTCGTCCGCTTCCTGCGGCGGGAGCGGCCGGACGCCCACGTCGTCAACCTCGACGCCCTGACCTACGCCGGCAATCCGGCGAACCTCGCCGACCTCGAGGGCGACCCCGGCTACACGTTCGTGCACGGGGACATCCGCGACCGCGACACCGTGGACCGGGCCCTCGCCGGCTGCGACGCGGTGATGCACCTCGCGGCCGAGAGCCACGTGGACCGCTCGATCGTGGACTCCCTGCCCTTCGTCCGCACCAACGTCGAGGGGACGCAGGTGCTGCTCGACGCCTGCCGGGCCCGGGCGCAGGCCGGCGAGCCGGTGAAGCGGTTCCTGCACGTCTCGACGGACGAGGTGTACGGGCAGCTGCCGCTGGACCGGCCCGAGCTGCTCTTCGCCGAGGAGACGCCGCTCGCCCCGAGCAGTCCGTACTCGGCCTCGAAGGCCGCGAGCGACATGCTCGCCCTCGCCGCCCACCACACGCACGGCCTGCCGGTCGTGGTGACGCGGTGCTCGAACAACTTCGGGCCGTACCAGTACCCCGAGAAGGTGATCCCGCTCTTCGTGACCCACCTCATGGAGGGCCGCACGGTGCCGCTGTACGGCGACGGTCGGAACGTCCGCGACTGGCTGCACGTCGAGGATCACTGCGAGGCCCTCGTCGCCGCCGCCGAGCGGGGGGGCGACGGCCGGGTCTACAACGTCGGAGGGAACAACGAGCGGTCGAACCTCGAGCTCACGCGGTCGATCCTGGAGCTGATGGACCTCGGCGAGGACCGCATCGAGCGGGTCGCCGACCGGCCCGGGCACGACCTGCGGTACGCGATCGACGCCCGCCGCATGCGGGACGAGCTCGGCTGGGAGCCCACCCGCAGCGCGTGGCCGGACGCCCTCGCCGCCACCATCGCGTGGTACCGCGCGAACCCCGACTGGTGGGAGCCGCTCAAGAAACGGTGAGTCCACCCCGGGGCGGCGAGGGGTACGATCGCCGCCATGACGCCGTCCCATCCGACGCCGGTCGCGGCGGGTCCCCGATCCCGGGGACCGGTCCGCGTGGTGAGCTTCCTGCTGCTGGTCGCCCTCGCCGCGGCCGGACTGCTCGTCGCGCCGGCCGCGGCGCAGGAGGCGGACCCGGACCCGCCGCCCGCCGCCGGCGGCGTCGACCCGGGCCTCGCGAGCCCGCTCGACACGCTCGAGACGTTCGTCGCCGCGATGGGGGCGGAGCCGCCCGACCTCGCCCGGGCCCGCGACTGCATGGAGCTCGACGCGGTCGCCCGCGACGCCGCCGACGACCTCGCCACGCGGCTCTCGCGCGTCGTCAACCGCATCGAGTGGATCGACTTCCAGTCCGACGCGTCGATCCCGGGCCGGGACGCGATCGAGGGCTGGGACGAGGATCGCACGACCTGGCGGTTCTTCCCCCGCGAGGCGGAGGTCCGGGCGGGAGCGCCGGTCGACCTCGGCCTGTGGCTGACCAATCGCGAGCGCCGGAACCGGGTGCGGGAGCTGGCCCCGGCGGCCCGCATCGAGCTTGCCCGCGGCCCCGACGGGGCGTGGCGCTTCTCGGCCGCGACGGTCGCCGACGTCGAATCCATCTGGTCGGCTCTCTCGCCGCTGGAGCCGGTCGCGATCCCCGGCGGGGCCGAGCGGCTGACCGTCTCCGAGCGGATCCAGGCCGCGTTCCCCGAGGCCCTGCGCACCGGCGGACTGCTCGGCGTGGAGCCCTGGCAGTGGGCCAGCATCGTGCTCCTGGTGCTGGTGGGACTGGTCCTCGACCTGGCGGTCCGGGTCGTGCTCGCGCTGCTCAGCCGCGTGGCGATCCGCCGCCGCGGCGGCGAGGTCGAGTCCCGCACGATCCGGCGGGCGGTCCGGCCCTTCGGCCTCGCCGCGGCCGCGATCCTCTGGCTGCAGGCGATCCGGCTGCTCGGCCTGCCGAATCACGCGCTGCTGGTGCTCGGCCCCGCGATCCGGCTCTTCGCCATGCTCGCCTTCGTCTGGGCCGCCTTCCGCGTCACCGACCTCGTGGGGGAGTACTTCGCCGGTCGCGCCCGGGCGACTGCGAGCCGCTTCGACGACCTCGTCGTCCCGCTGCTGCGCAAGACGGTCAAGATCGTGATCGGCGTCTTCGGGCTGATCTACATCGCCTCGAGCTTCGACGTCGAGATCGGCCCGCTGCTCACCGGGCTCGGGATCGGCGGCGTGGGCTTCGCGTTCGCGGCCAAGGACACGCTCGAGAACCTCTTCGGCTCCGTGACCGTGATCCTCGACCGGCCCTTCCAGGTCGGCGACTGGGTGGTGATCGGCGAGACGGAGGGCACGGTCGAGGAGCTCGGCCTGCGATCGGTGCGGGTGCGGACGTTCTACAACTCGCTGGTCACGATTCCGACCGCGAACCTCGTGCGGGCCCGCGTCGACAACTACGGCCAGCGGAAGTACCGCCGATGGACGACCCACCTGAACATCCTCTACGAGACGCCGCCGGATCTGGTGGAGGCGTTCTGCGAGGGCATTCGCGAGCTGATCCGATCGCACCCGTACACGCGGAAGGACTACTACCAGGTGTGGCTGCACCAGTTCGGGCCGCACTCGATCGACGTGCTGGTCTACATCTTCTTCGAGGCCCCGGAGTGGTCGACCGAGCTGCGCGAGCGGCATCGCCTCATGCTCGACGTGATGCGGCTGGCCGATCGGCTGGGCGTCCAGTTCGCCTACCCGACGCAGCGGCTGGTGCTCGAGCGGGGCGCGAGCCCCGACCCGCCCGCGGACGTCCCGGATCCCGACGCGGCGGCGGATCCGCCGGGAGCGGGGCACGACGTCCTGGCGCGACACCGCGGGCGCCGGCTCGCCCGCGAGATGACGCGCGAGGAGCGATGGCGACGCCGGGTGCCGCCACCGTTCCGCTTCGGCCACGATCCCGACTTCGACGGCGAGGAGGACGGCGAGCGTCCGCCGCCGAACCAGATCGAGTCCCGCATCGGGGGCGACGCGGGGTGAGCGGGGCGCGGGCGCCGCGGCCGGCGCGGGCGCGGCGGGCGCCGATCCGCGCGGAAGCGGGGGGGGTGGGCGAGACGCGCTCCGACCCCGCGGTACCATCGGCAGGCATGACGAGCACCCCCGCGCCGACCGGACCCGCCGACTGCGTCACCCTCGCCAATGGCGTCCGCATGCCGTGGCTCGGGCTCGGCACCTGGCGGAGCGCCGACGGCGACGAGGTCGAGGCCGCGGTCCGCGCGGCCCTCGAGGCCGGCTACCGCCACGTCGACACCGCGGCCGTCTACCGCAACGAGACCGGCGTGGGACGGGCGATCCGCGAGAGCGGCGTCGCCCGCGAGGAGGTCTTCGTCACCACGAAGCTGTGGAACGACGCCCAGCGCGAGGGACCGGACGCGGTGCGCCGGGCCTTCGACGAGAGCCTCGGACGGCTCGGGCTCGACGAGCTCGACCTGTATCTCGTCCACTGGCCGGTCGACGGCCGCGGGACCGACACCTGGCGGGTGCTGGAGGAGCTGTACGAGGACGGCCGCTGCCGGGCGATCGGCGTCAGCAACTTCCTCGTGCACCATCTCGAGGCCCTGCTCCCCGGGTGCCGCATCGTGCCGATGGTGAACCAGGTCGAGTTCCACCCGTGGCTCGTGCAGCCGGAGCTGCTCGCGTTCTGCCGCGAGCACGGCATCCGGCACGAGGCGTGGAGCCCGCTGATGCAGGGACGATTCCTCGAGGTGCCCGAGCTCGCGGCGATCGGGCAGGCCCACGGCCGCACCGCCGCCCAGGTGCTGCTCCGCTGGAACCTGCAGAAGGGCAGCGTCACGATCCCGAAGTCGGTCCGGCCGGAGCGCATCCGCGAGAACGCCGCGATCTTCGACTTCGAGCTGACCGAGGACGAGGTCGCCCGCATCGACGCCCTCGACCGGGGCGAGCGCATCGGTCCGCACCCGGACGAGATCACGTTCTGAGACGAGGCCGCGGTGGCCCTCGACCGCGGGGGCGCCCTGCGCGGATCGCGCGTCATGGCGATGGTTCCACAGAATCGCGGGCTCCGGTGCGGGGGCGCCGCGGCCGCTTCGTGTTCGTCCTTCGAGAAGGCTCCGCGCGGAGCCGGACCACCTCCCGAGAAGGAAGGAATCGCGACATGCGCACGCCCGTTCACACGAATCACCTCATCGCCCTCGGCCTCGCCGCCGGCCTCGCGGCCGCGACCGGCGGCACCGCGTCCGCCGCGTTCACCGGCGTGAGCGTCCAGGACCTCGGCAACGTCACCGGCGACGGGTTCTCGAGCACCTACCAGGTGTTCCTCGAGTTCGACGATCCCGCCGACGTCGTCCTCGGCCTCTTCGGCACGGCGGAGACGCCGCTGTCCTACGCCACGCTCTCGGGCGACGGCACGCTGCTGCTCGCGGGCGACGACATCGCCCAGCCGGGATCGCTGCCGGGCGCCTCGTGGCTGACCATCGGCCTCGCGGACGACCTGTCGTTCTCGCCGGGCTTCGGCGGCGGCGCGCCCGGTCCCTACTTCGTCGGCGACGCCTGGTCGTACGACGGGGGCGGCATCTTCGACGAGAACCTCAGCACCCCGATCACCGGCGGCTCGGTGATCGTCGCCCAGTTCACGATCGACGCCGGCGCGGTGGTCCAGTTCGCCGGCAACGTCGCCTGGACGCCGGCGGGCGGCGGCGGCCCCTCCGAGTCGCCGTTCTCGGTGGTGATCCCGGGCCCGGGCGCCGCGGCCCTGCTCGGGCTGGCCGGCCTTCTCGGCGCCGGCCGCCGGCGGCGCTGAGCCGCCTCCGCGGTCCGGAGGGGGCCGCGGGGCCCGGCGACGCGGAGGGCGGCGACGCGCCGGCGCGGCCGCCGCCCTCCTCGCGCGCCGGTTCGCGGATGGACGCTCGACACGCGGCCCCTCCCCGGCATCCTGAACCACGTGCCGCGGGGCTCCGGGCGACGTGCCGGGAGCGGGCCGCGGACCCCCCGGGAGGCTTCGCCATGACCCGTGCTCGTGCGTCCGTCCTCGCGCCCTCGGCGGCCGCCACCGTCGCCCTCGCCGCCCCCGCATCCGCCGCGCTCGTGGGCGTGGAGGTCTCGGCGGTGGGCGAGCTCGTGCCCGACACCACCACCTGGCGGGTGACCGCCGTCTTCGACGATCCAGCCGACGCGGCGACCGCGATCCTCGGCACGTCCGGGACGCCGCTCGCGTGGTCGGGCCTCGCGGGCGACACCACGGTCTGGAACGATCCGCTGGGCGGCGACGTGCCGCTGCCCGCGGCCGATCCCGCCGACTCGTGGCTCGCCCTCGACGGCGACGCGGTCTTCACGCCCGGCTTCGGCGGCGGGGGACCGGGCCCGTTCATCGCCGGCGCCGCGTTCTCGTACGCGGACGGCGGGCTGATCGACGCCGACCTCGGCACGCCGGTGGACGGCGGGAGCGTGGTGATCGGGCAGCTCACCTTCGCCACCGGGGCGGCGGGCGTCCTCGAAGGCGTGCTCGCGTGGACCGCGGGCGGCCCGGGCGGTCCCGAGACGCAGACGCCCTTCGCGGTGACGGTGCCGGGGCCGGCCGCGGGCGGCCTGCTCGCGGCGTGGGGCCTGCTCGGGGCCGGCAGGCGACGGCGCCGGCTCAGCTGACCGCGTCCCGCTCCACTGCCTCGCACAGCAGGTGCACGAGGACCAGGTGGCCTTCCTGCACCGCGCCGCCGTCGGGGGCGTCCACGACGATCGGGTGGTCGCACAGCGCCCGCGCGGGGCCGCCGTCGCCCCCGAGCAGTCCTGCGGTCACGAGGCCGCGGGCCCGCGCGGTCTCGAGCGCCCGCACCACGTTGGGACTGCGTCCGCTGGTGCTCAGGGCCACGAGCACGTCGCCGGGGCGGCCGAGCGCCTCGAGCGGGCGGGCGAACACCGCGTCGAAGCCCGCGTCGTTGGCGATGCAGGTCAGGGCGGTGGGATCGGCGGCGAGGCACACCGCGGCCCGGGGCGGCCGGGTGCGGTCGCGGTAGAAGCCGACGAGCTCCTCGGCGAGGTGCAGGGCCTCGGCCGCGGAGCCGCCGTTGCCGCAGGTGAAGACGGTGCCGCCCTCCCGCAGGCAGGCGAGGACCGCGTCCATGAGGCGGGCCACCGCGCCGGCCTGTCCCTCGATCGAGGCGAGGGCGGCGGCGGCCCCGGCGGTGCGGCGGCGGACGAGGGCGACCGCGTCGGCGGCGTCCATGGGCGGACTCACGGGGTCCCTCACGAGCCCGCGTACGAGCGGGCCACGGTCTCGATCGCGTCGTAGGCCCGGTGCAGGACGTCCTCGGGCGGCAGGAACACCACGCGGAAGTGGTTCGTGCCCTCGACCTGCCCGAAGCCGCTGCCGGGCACGACGATCACGCCGTGCTCGCGGATCACGCGGCCGCAGAACGCCTCGTCGGACACGCCGAGGTCGATCCGCGGGAAGGCGTAGAAGGCCCCCTGCGGCGGCACGCACGAGACGCCGGGCATCGCGTTGAGCCGCTCGGCGGTGAGGTCGCGGCGGGCCTGCATCTTCGCCACCACGCCCGCGATGTGCGCGTCGCTCGCGCCGAGCACCGCCGGGATCGCGTACTGCTCGGGGTGGTTGGCCGAGAGGCGGGCCCGCTCCATCTTCATGATGGCCTCGCAGTACGCCTCCATCTCGCCCTCGGGTCCGCTCACGATGCCCCAGCCGATGCGGAATCCCGGCACGACGTACGACTTGGACAGACCGTTGAACGTGACGACCTTCGCCTGGGGGTCGAGCGACGCGGTGGAGACGTGGGTGCGGCCGTCGAAGACGAGCTTGTCGTAGATCTCGTCGCTGAAGAGGACGACGTTGTGCTCCTTGCAGAGGGCGAGCAGGGCCCGCAGCGTCTCCTCGTCGCACTGGCAGCCGGTGGGGTTGTTGGGGTTGATGAGGACCAGGGCCCGCGTCCGCTCGTCGATCATCCCGCGGATCTCCTCGACGTCGGGGACCCAGCCGTTGGCCTCGTCGAGGTGGTAGCCGCGGCCGGCCACGTCGAGCTTGGCCAGCACCGCGGTGTAGAGCGGGTAGCCGGGGGAGGGCACGAGCACGGTGTCGCCGGGATCGGCGAGGGCGGCGAGCGCGAGCTCGATCGCCTCGCTCGCGCCGCTCGTGACGTAGACGTGGTGGATGTTGCGGATGCCGCCGCGATGGGCCTCCTCGGTGATCGCGTCGATCGCCTCGGGGATGCCGGAGGAGGGGGCGTAGCCGTTTCGGTTGGCCCGGATCGCCGCGATCGCCGCCTCGACGAGGGCGTCCGACGGGGCGAAGTCGAAGATGTTCGGGTCGCCCACGTTCAGGTGCAGCAGCTCGCGGCCGGCCGCCCGGGCCTCGTCGGCGAGCGCGAGCACGTCGCGGACGGCGTAGCGGATGTTCTCGGTGCGGCGGGCGGGCCGGATCGCGGTGGCGGTCGTCACGGGGGGGGCTCCGGGGGCCGAGAGGCGGGCGGGGGCGAGGGGCGAGACGCGAGACGCGAGACGGTGGGGCGGCGCGGCGGCGAGACGGCGGGGCCGCGGCGGGTGCCGCGCCGCCGGTCCGCCCGGCACCGCTCGCGCGGGACGCGGATCGCGGGAGACGGGAACGGGAGGGCTGCCGCCGACGAAGGGGGAACGGGCGGAGACGCCGCCCGGCCGACCACCCGACGCACCGGCCGCCGCACGAGCCGGCAACGACGCGAACCGCCGCCGATGGTAGCCGGAACCGACGCGCCGGCCGTGCGTCCAACCCGGTCCGCGGCCCCGGCGCCGGTCCGGCGACGGCCGCCTTCCCGAGGGTGCGGAGCCGCTCCGCCGTGTGCTACAGTCTCGATCCTCGCCGCACCCGTCCGGCGTCCGAACGGAGTCCCTCATCGTGTCGACGATCCCGACGTCATTCCCGCGTCGCACCCGACCCCCGGCCCTCGCCGCGAGCCTCCTGCTCGGCCTCGGCCTCGGCCTCGGCCTCGGACCCGCCGCGGCCACCGCGGCGGCCGCCTCCGCCCAGTCCGATCCCGACGACACCAGCGTCGCCGAGGTGCTCGCCGAGCTGAACGCCACCGACTCGGTGCGGGCGAGCGACGACGCCAAGAGCTGGCGGGTCGTGTTCGACGCGTGGCTCGAGGCCTCGGCGCCGCCGATGCCGGTGGGCGAGGACTTCAACTTCATCACGATCTGGCCCGGCATGGACGGCTGGGACGAGGTCGAGGCCTGGGCCGAGTCCAATCCCGGCGTCGCCGACGCGATCGTCGATGCGGGCGACCGCACGCTGTTCGGCCTGCCGTACGGCGAGGAGGAGGTCGCGAGCCGCTACCGCGAGGCCGGCATCTCCGCCAACGTGGCCGAGGGTGGCGACCTGCGGGTCGTGACCTTCCCGTGGCTCGACCAGATGAACGGCGTCATCGCCTGCGCGACGGCCGAGATCTACCGCCGGATGGAGGTCGGCCGCGTGGAGGAGGGCCTCGAGCTCGCCCTCGCCACCGCGTTCCTGCTCCGCCAGTGCTGCGACCGCGAGTTCCGCGATGAGCAGTACTTCATGATCAGCATGCTCAACGGTCACCTCGAGAACATGCGGGACCTCTTCCACGTGTACGAGGAGCGCATCACGAGCGACCAGTTCGCCCGGATCGCGATCGACGAGCTGCCGTTCCTGCGGCCCGATCGCGGCCGCCTGCTCATGCCCGAGGGCGACAAGGTCGTGGCCCGGGCCCTCATCGAGTCCGTCTTCGACGGCAACCAGGCCGACCGCGAGGCCTTCGCCGAGACCTTCGCCCGCATCCAGGCCCAGGAGGAGCCGCTGACGCTCTTCGGAGCCGCCCGTCGCTGGACGATCGTGGCGGACGTGCACGACAGCCTCGAGTCCTCGCTCGAGCGCCTCGACCTGGTGTACGACGACTGGTGGCGGCGGTGGCGGGTGCAGACGTACGACCCGATCCTCTCGATCCCGACCCAGTGGTCGCGGACGAACGAGATCCGCTACGCGGCGGTGCTGTACTCGATCGGCGACGTCCAGGAGCTCTTCCCGGTCCGCGACTACCTCGTGGCGGCGACCAACGGCACGATCATGGCCGCCGGCATCCAGGCCAGCGTGAGCCGCACCGGCACCGTGCCCCGCAGTCAGGAGAGCCTCTACGCCCTCTCGGTCCGATCCCGCAACGACAGCGATCCGTACGACCCGGAGCTCGATCGCTTCGGCTACCGGGTGCTGGCCTCGGACACGTCGGTCGAGACCGCCTTCGGGCGGGTCACGGTGCCGGGCGGCAGCCCCTTCCTCTGGTCGCTCGGCCCCGACCGGGAGGACAACCGCGGCGCGATCCACTCCGCGGTGGCCGAGGCGGCGGTCGAGGACGCCGACATCGTGTTCTGGCCGCCGGTCAAGGCCCTCCAGCGCGAGCAGGGCCTCCGCGACTGACGAATTCGACCGGCGCGGGCGGGAACATCTCCCCGCCCGCGCCGGTTGCACCCTCCCGCATCCGCCCACCGCGGCGCTCCGCCCGCCGCGGCGCGATCCTCCCTCTCGTCTCCCCCCGACGCCGGCCCCGCGAGGGCCGTCCGTCGTCCGCCCGGACCGATCCTCCCATGAGCGAAGCCCGCGACGTCCATCCCCTCGTGATCATCGGCAGCGGCCCCGCCGGCTGGACGGCCGCGATCTACGCCGCCCGGGCGAACCTCGATCCGATCTGCTACGTGGGCGTGCCCAAGCAGGTCCCGTCGCCGGTGCTGCCGGGCGGCCAGCTGATGCTGACCACCGAGGTCGAGAACTACCCCGGCTTTCCCGACGGCGTCACCGGGCCCGAGATGATGACGATGTTCCAGAAGCAGGCCGAGCGCTTCGGGACGACCGTCGTCGGGGAGGACATCGTCGAGTGCCGCTTCGGCACCCCCCACGTGCTGGTCACCAGCGGCGGCGACGAGATCCGCTGCCACGCGGTGATCCTGGCCACCGGGGCGACCGCCAACTGGCTCGGCCTCGACAACGAGATGCGGCTGGCCACCAGCGGCGGCGGCGTCAGCGCCTGCGCCGTGTGCGACGGCGCCCTGCCGGTGTTCCGGAACAAGCCGGTGGCGGTCGTGGGCGGCGGCGACAGCGCGATGGAGGAGGCGAGCTACCTCACCAAGTTCGCCTCCACCGTGCACGTCATCCACCGCCGCGACGCGTTCCGGGCGTCCAAGGCGATGCAGGACCGGATCTTCCGGGCCGACAACGCCGAGGTGCACTGGAACCGGCAGGTGGTCGACGTCCTCGGCGACGACTTCATCACCGGGGTCGAGCTCGAGGACACCGTCACCGGCGAGCGGGAGACGCTCGAGGTCGGTGGCCTGTTCGTCGCGATCGGCCACACCCCGGCGACGCAGTTCCTCGCGGGCACCGACCTCGAGATGGACGACAAGGGCTACCTCGTCCTGAACACCCGCTCCAGCGCGACCAACGTCGACGGCGTCTTCGCCGCCGGCGACGTGGCGGACGCGAAGTACCGCCAGGCGGTCACCGCGGCGGGCATGGGATGTCAGGCCGCCCTCGACGCCGAGCACTGGCTCGGGGATCACGGACTGGTGTGACGCGAGGTCCCCGGCACCGGGGGCGCTCCGTCGATGTCTCGCCGCGCCTCACCGCGCGGCCTCGTCCCCCCGGCTCGCGGGCGCGTCGCCGCGCCTCACCGCGCGGCCTCGTCCCCCCGGCTCGCGGGCGCGTCGCCGCGCCTCACCGCGCGGCCTCGTCCCCTCGGTCCGCCGGCGCCACCTCGAGTCGGAAGTGGTGCTCGTCGATCTCCGTCCCGCGGGCGGCGGCGAACCCGCGCCCGGTCCCGACGCGGCGGAAGCCCGAGGACTCGAGCATCCGGATCGAGGCCGCATGGTCGGCGGCGGCGCGGGCGTGCACCGGACGCTCGGGATGGGCCGCGAGGAACGCGCGGAGGGCGGCGGTGCCGACGCCCCGGCCCTGGTGCTCGGGGCCGATCCAGACCGCCAGCTCGAGCGCGCCGTCGCCCGGGAAGCGGATCACGTGGCCCGCCACCCGGTCGCCGATGCACACCGTGCGAGCGACGATCGCGGGATCGGCCAGCCGCCGGCGCCAGCGGTCCGCGTGGGCCGCGGCGTCCCCCGCGTCGTCCGGGACGAAGGCGGCGGCGCGGGCCGACGGCGCGTCGCGCTGGTGCTCGAGGAAGGCCGGCAGGTCCGCCGCCCGCACGCGGCGCAGGCGGACGTCGGGCGGAACGGGCGTGGCGGACGCCGCGGATCGCGGGGGTGGGACGGCCACCGGGAGCCTCAGGCCGCGGCCCGCTCGAACTCCTCCTCGGTGTCGGGCGCGATCCGGGTGATGATCTTCGCGCCCACCGCGTCGCCCCAGACGTTCACCGTGGTGCGGCACATGTCCACGATGCGGTCGACCCCGAGGATGATTCCGATGGCCTCGATCGGCAGCCGCGGCTCGCCGCCGAGCGACTGGTTCACCGCGGTGATCACGATCACCATCGTCACGATGCCCGCGGACGGGATGCCGGCGGCGCCGATCGCGGCGAGGGTCGCGGTGATGACCACCACCAGCAGCTCCGTCATCGAGAGGTCGATGCCGTAGAGCTGGAAGAGGAAGACCACCGCCACCGCCTCGTACAGGGCCGTGCCGTCCATGTTGACCGTCGCCCCGAGCGGCAGCACGAAGTTCGCCGACCGCTTGGAGCACCCGCCCTCGGTGGTGGCCGACTGGATCGTGACCGGCAGCGTGGCGGAGGACGAGTCGATGCCGAAGGCGGTGAAGAGCGGCCGCCGCATCTGCCACATGTAGCGGTACGGCCGGGTCCGGGCGAAGACCCACAGGATCAGCGGCAGCACCACGAATCCGTGGATGATCAGGCCGATGATCACGGTGCCGATGTACTTGGCGAGCGGGCCGACGAGGGCGAGGAACCCGATCGTGCCCACCGTCCACGCCACGAGCATGAAGACGCCGATCGGCGTGAGCCAGATCACCCAGCTCACGATCCGCATGATCGCGTCGAACATGGCGTCGAAGAACTCCCGGCCGATCGCCGTCCGCTCGCCCCCCGAGGCGAGGGCGAGGCCGAGGAGCAGGGCGATGAAGATCACGCCGAGGGTCTGGCCCGAGGCCATGGCCCCGACCGCGTTGGCGGGCAGCATCTGGTCGACGATGTTGAGCCAGGCGCTGCCGACGCTCTCCTCCTCCGCGGCCCGGGCCCGTTCGTTGATGACCTGATTGCCCTCGAGCTGGGACTCGGCGTCGGCCTGCAGGGCGGAGGCCTGGGCCGGGTCGGAGAGCTCGCCGGGCTTGATGAACGACACCAGCGTCGCGCCGATCGTCACCGCGATCAGCATCGTCGAGAGGTAGTACAGGACGGTCGAGCCGCCGACGACGCCGAGGCGGCTCGGGTCGCCGATCGAGCACACGCCGCAGACCACGCTCACGAAGACGAGCGGGATGATCAGCAGCATCAGGGGCCGGATCAGGACGATGTCGCCGATCGTCTTGGACCAGTGGTCGGCGCCGATGCCGCCGTAGGCGGTCCGCAGGTACTCCGACCGCCAGCTCTGGTAGGCCAGCTGGACGATCTCGGCCTCGGCCTCGTCCGCGGTGCCCTCGACCACCCGGAGCCCGAGGGCTCCGAGGTCGTCCTCGGCCCGCAGGGCGGTCACCGCGGCGGCGCGGGCCGCCGCCTCCTCGTCGCCCTCGACGAGCTCGACCTCCACCGCGCGGAGCCGCTCGAGGGCCTCGGCGAGGCAGGTCTCGCTCGTGGGGTCCTCGCATTCCTGCTCGAGCCACTCGCTCGCCGTCACCGGCGGCTGGGGCACGTGCAGCGCCAGCTCGCCGAAGATCGCGCCGGCGACGAGGCTGATGATGATGAGGACCGTGAGGACGTTCGCCTTGCCGTGAGCCATGCGAACAGAATACGGACTCGCGCCCGCGGCGCGGGGCCGCGCGGGGAACGATCCGCGGGACGACCGCCCCTCAGCGGGCGAGCGTCGGCTCGGCGGCGGCCCACGTGGCGAGGGCCAGCAGGGCGAAGAGCGCGGCGCCACGGTCGCGCCGGCCCGCGGCGTGCTCGTCCCGCAGCCGGCGGGCCGCGGCCACGTCCACCGGCAGCCCGCCGAAGGGCTCGGCCGAGGCGAGGGCATCGTCGAGCCGGGTGCGGAGCGGGGACCGCGGGTCGCGCAGCCAGTCGTCCAGCGGGATCGCGAACCCCTGCTTGGGCCGGTCCGCGGAGGGGCCGAGGATCGGGCGGGCGAGGCGCCGCAGCACCGACTTGGTGCCGCCCGCGAGGTGCCGGCGGACGGGGATCGCGAGGGCGAGGGCCGTGAGGTCGCGATCGAGCATGGGGCTGCGGACCTCGAGGGCCCGGGCCATGGACGCGGTGTCCATCTTGGCCATGAGGTCGCCCGGCAGGTAGTGCCGCAGGTCGAGGGCCCGGAGCGTCCCGGCCGCGGCGCCCGGCCGCGGGTGGCGGACGGGCCACGGGGGCGGGGCGATGGTGCCCTCGGCGGCGCCGGCGGGGGCGCCGGCGGGGATGCCGCCGGGGGTGCCGCTGGGGGTGCCGCCCCGCCGGTGCAGATCGCGGTGGACGGGGCCGGGCATGATCCGCTCCATCGCCAGGATCCCGTCCCGGGGCCAGTCCCGGGCCATCGCCCCGAGCCGGCCGAGCCGCCGCCACCGGCCGCGGGGGTGACGCCCGGCCGCCGCCCCCAGGCCCGCGGGCAGCCGGGCCAGCAGCGGCCGGGCGCGGGCGAGCAGGGAGGCCCCGCGGTAGCGGTCGTAGCCCGCGAAGAGCTCGTCCCCGCCGTCGCCCCCGAGGCAGCAGGTGACGAGCTCGCGGGCGGCCCGGCAGACCCACGCCGCGGGCAGGATCGACGAGTCGGCCAGCGGCAGGCCCGCCGCCGCCACCAGCCGATCGAGCTCGCCCGCGAGGTCGGGGTCGGCCTCCAGCACGTGGTGCTCGGTGTCCAGGGCCCGGGCGGCCGCGGCCGCGTGGGCCGACTCGTCGTGCCGCGCGTCCGGCATCCGCACGGTGAAGCTCGGCACGCGGCCCAGCCGTCGCCGCACGTGGGCGGTCACGAGGGTCGAGTCGATGCCGCCGCTGAGGAAGCAGCCCAGCGGCACGTCGGACTCGAGCCGCCGCTCCACCGCCCGGCCGAGGGCCGCGTCGACGGCGGCGAGCAGGGCGTCGTCGCCCTCGGGCAGCTCGGCGGTGGGGGGGGCGGCCGCCGGCAGCGGCGGCGGCGGCACGGCCCGCACGCCGCCGGGGGCGATCGGGTGGGCGTAGCCGAGGGCGAGATAGCGGTCGAGCCACGCGTGGGGAGCATCGGCGGCGGCCGGATCGCGGTCGCGGACGCCGGCGAGCTCGTCCGCCGCCTCCGGCGCGTCCGCGGGCCACGCGTGCTCGGGCCACGGCGACCAGTCCGGCCGTGCGCCGGGTCGCTCGTCGTCGAACGCCGCCGCCACGCGGGCCACCGCGGCGGCGTGGCTCCCCGCGACCAGCAGCCGCTCGGTCTCGCCGCGACGGCGACGGGCGACCCAGAGCGGCTTCTCGCCGAAGCGGTCGCGGAGCAGCCGCAGCCGGCGGGCCCGCCGGTCCCACGTCGCCGCCGCCACCATGCCCTCGAGCCGGCCCGCGAGGCGGTCGCCCCACGCCGCCGTCCCGTGCACGAGGACCTCGGTGTCGCTGTGGTCGCTCGCGAAGTCCCGGCCCGCGGCCGCGAGCTCCGCCCGCAGGTCGCGGTGATTGGCGACGAAGCCGTTGAAGACCACCGCCACCAGGCCCTCCCGGGGATCGGCGGGGTCCCGCCACGTCATCGGCTGCTCGCCGCCGGCGGGATCGATCACCGCCAGTCGGCGGTGCACCATCGCGACCGCGATGCCGTGCGGTGCGCCCGGCGCCCCGGCGGGGACCACGTCGCGGAAGCGGCCGGCGCCGTCCGGACCGCGGGCCGCGACCGCCTCGTCCAGCGCGTCGAGCCACCCGCCGGGGATCGGCCCCGGACCGGTGCGAAGGATGACGCCGAGACCGCACACGCGTGATAGCCTCCGATCGAGTGCGGGCGGACGTCGACGTCGACGAACGGGCCGCGGGCGATCCTGCCGACCGGCGATGGTCGGCGGGAATACGGGAGGGGTTCCCGTCGACCCGCCGGAACCGGGGACCACCGGCGGCGGTAGCGCGCAGGTCGAAGATCGAGGGTCGAGCGTCGAGATCGGTCGCCGACCATGCCCCAGCCGAAAGCCGATGATGGCCCGCAAGCACCAGGATCGCCAGTCCACGCCGGTCCCCGACCCCGAGGTGCCGTCGACGGACCTGCTGCTTGCCGCCTACCTGCAGGGCATCTTCCCGATGGCCGACCCGCACTCGGGGGCGATCGAGTGGTTCAGCCCCGACCCCCGCGGCGTGATCCCGCTCGACGAGGCCTTCCACGTGCCGAGGAACGTGGGGCGGCTCGTCCGGCAGCGGCGGTTCGAGATCGTCGGCGACCGCGACTTCACCGGCGTGATGCGGGCGTGCGCCGAGCCCCGCCCGGCGGAGCCGGAGACGTGGATCGACGAGCGGCTGGTGGCGGCGTACGCGGGGCTCCACGCCCGCGGCTTCGCCCGCAGCGTCGAGGCCTGGCGCGACGGCGTGCTCGTCGGCGGGCTCTACGGGGTGCACATCGGCGGAGCCTTCTTCGGGGAGTCGATGTTCGTGCGGCCGGCCCTCGGCGGCACCGGGGCCTCGTCCGTCTGCCTCGTCCACCTCGTCGAGCACCTGCGGGCGATCGGGGTCGAGCTGCTGGACACCCAGTTCGTCACGCCCCATCTGATGCGCTTCGGGGCCCACGAGATCCCGCGGGCCGCGTACCTCGACCGGCTCGTGGGCGCGGTGCGGCAGCCGACCGACTGGGCCGACGGGCCGCTGCCGCGGGGCTGACCGGGCCGCCGGTCGCCGGGCCTCCGCGGCGAGGCCCCGGGGCCGGGCCGCGGCGAGCCGCGCCCGAGCCGGCGGGAGTCCCTGTGCCGACGCCCCACGGGTCATCGCGGGTCGCTCCGCGCCGGTAGACTCGACGGGTGGCGACGCCTTCGCGGACTGCACGGACGGCGGTTCGCCGGTCGCTCCGACGGTTCGCCTCGACGCCCGGGACGCCTCGCGGCCGGGGCCCGTCGCGCGAGCGGAGCTCGGACGCGGAACGGACTCCCATGAGCAGCCCCCAGCCGGTCGCCAATCCGTACCAGCGGCGCCTCGGCCTGCTGGCCGCGGGGATGGCGGCGGCGATCGCGCTGCTCGCGCTGCGGCACGCCTGGCTCAGCCTCGTGCAGGGCGAGCACCATCGCCGGGAGGCGATGAACGCCCTCGTCGACGTCCGCGTCCTGCCCGCGATGCGGGGCTCGATCCTCGACCGCCGCGGCGAGTCGCTCGCCCGGGACGCGGCCCCCGGGTACGCGGTGGAGCTGCGGGCCGCGTTCGTGGACGACGATGCGTGGGTGGTCGACGAGGCCGCCCGCCGCGTGCGGGCCTCGGTCGGCCGCGGGGCCTGGCGCCGGATGGGCGAGGCGGCCCGCGGGGCCGCGATCCATCGCGCCCGGCCCGAGGCGGAGGCCCGCCGCGACGCGCTGCTCGCCGCGCTCGCTCGCGCCGGCGGACGGTCGCGGACGGACCTGGACCGTCGCCTGCGGGAGATCGACGCCGGGGTCGAGCGGCTCGCCGCCCACGTGCACCGGCGGCAGGAGCTCGCGTGGGCGGCCCGGGCCCTCGGGACCGACGTGGCGGGCCTGCTGGCGCGGGCGCGGCCGTCCGCCGCCGCCCCGGCGGGCCGCGGGACGGGAGCCGCGGCCGCCGCCCCGTCCGGCGACCCCGACGTCCTGCGGTTCGGCCGCGGCGCCCTCGCGGCCTTCGACCTCTCGCCGGACGACCTCCCGCCGTCCGGCCCGCGCGGCTGGTCGCTCGCGGCGCTGCTGCAGGCCCGCGGGATCGACCCGGGGGGCTTCGTCGCGCGGCCGATCCGCGAGCAGGTGGGCTTCCACGAGGTGCTCGAGCCGATCCCGGCCGCGACCGCCCGCGACGTGCGGCGCATCGCCGAGGACCTCGGCCTCGAGGACGTGCTCCGGCTCGATCCCGCGACGGTGCGGGAGCGTCCCTGGAGCCGGGCCACGGTCGAGGTCGACGGCTCGATGCTGCCGGGACCGCTCGCCTTCGACGCGCCGCGGGCGGTGCTCGTGGAGGGGCTCGCGTCCGATCTCGTCGGCCGCATCGGCCCGGTGTACGCCGAGGACCATGCGGCCCGGCCCTTCGACGCGGCCGAGGACCGCGGGGGCTACCGGCCCCTCGGCGACCGCATCGGGCGCGGCGGGCTCGAGGGGCTCGCCGAGGACGTGCTCCGTGGCGAGCGCGGACTCGAGCGGACCGCGATCGAGCTCTCGCGCGAGCGGATCGGCGGCGAGGCCCCGCGATCGCGGACGGTGCCGGCCGACCACGGGGCCGACGTCCGCTCCACCGTCGACGTGCGGCTGCAGGCCCGCATCCGCGCCGTCCTGCATCCCGACGTCGGCCTCACGCTCGCGAGTCCCGAGGTGCACGGGGCGAGCGGCCTCGCGGGCGTGCCCGGCGGCGCCGGGCATCCGCTCGCGGTCGGGGTCGCGGTGCTCGACGTGGAGTCGGGCGAGGTCCTCGCGCTGGTCAACGGGCCCGACCGCCGAGAGCTGCCCGACCCCGAGATGGAGCCGATCATCGACGAGGCGGGCTGGCTCGAGCTGGACGTCGCCGGCCTCTACGGCACCACGCCCGGCTCGACGATCAAGCCGATGATCCTGGCCGCCGCGATCGCCGAGGGCCTGCGGGGCCGCGGCGACGAGGTCGAGTGCACCGGCCACTACTTCGCCGACCCCGGCAGCCACCGCTGCTGGATCCACCGGCCTCCGGCGTTCGCGACCCACGGCGCCCTCGACGGCCCGCAGGCCCTGTCGCAGTCGTGCAACATCTTCTTCCACCGGGCGGCGGACGAGTTCGACGACCCGGCCCGGCTGCAGTGGTGGCTGCGGGCGTTCGGCCTCGGCGCCGCACCCGGCGACGTACCCACCCTCGGCGGCGGACGCCTGCCGGACGTGGCCCGGCTGCGGATCAGCCGCGGCGAGGAGGTCCTCGTCGGCACCGGGCAGGGGGCGATGACCTGGACGCCGGTGCAGGCCGCGACCGCCTACGCGGCGCTCTTCCGCGGCGGCTCGCGGCCGTCGGTGCGGCTGGTGCGGGAGCCGGCGGAGGCGTTCGGCGTGCGGGCCGGCGCCGCGCGCGGGGCGGGGGCCGTGGACGCCGGCGAGGCCGCGGAGGCCGTGGACGCGACGGACCCGGGGGACGCGATGGACGCGGCGGCGCTCGACGCGGACCCGCGGCCGCCGCTCGAGCTCGACGCGGCCGCGGTCGAGGCGGCCCGCGCCGGGCTCGAGCTCGGCGTGCACGCCTACTCCGGCACCGCCCACCACGTGCGGGTGGGTCCCACCGCGTACCGCATCTTCACGCCCGAGCTCGTGCCCGACGGTCCGGTCCGCGGCCGCGCGTACCGCGAGGCGATCGTGTACGGCAAGACCGGCACCGCCCAGGAGCAGGGCCGGGTGCGGGTGCCGGCGGCGGACGACGACGCCATGCCGGGTGACGTGACCGCGGACACGCCGGCCGGCGCCCCCGACGAGCGCGAGCCGGCGTGGGAGGTTCGCGGCCTCGCCCACGCGTGGTTCGTGGGCGTGGTCGAGCCGGCCGACGGCTCCAGCGGCGGCTACGCGATCGCGGTGGTGGTGCGCTGGGGCGGCTCCGGCGGCCGCGTGGCCGGCCCGATCGCGAACCAGGTCGTGCTCGCGCTGATGCAGGAGGGCTACCTGCCGATGGAGCCGGGCCTGGGGCCGACCAAGGTGCGGCCGGGCGGCACGCCGGTGCTCGTGGCGGGCGAGGCGGCCCCCGACGCGGACGTGGCGGGGGCCTCGGAGCGGCGGCCGTGACCGGCGGGGGCGGCGAGTCGCTGCTCGGCCCCGGGCCCGGGGGGCGGCTGGTGCGGCCGGCCCCGCCGGCGGCGCCGCCGCGCGAGCGCTTCTCGCCCGCGGGGCTGCGGGCGGTGGTGCGGGCGCTCGCCCGGCCGCGGCTCTCGGCCTTCACCCCGGCGTGGGGCTGCGTGCTCGCCGCCCTCGCCCTCAGCGTCCTCGGCGTGCTGTCGATCCACGCCGTCGCCCCCGGCGAGGCGGCGCGGCAGGTCGCCTTCCTCTGCCTCGGCGTGATCGCCGCCACCGCGGCCACGCTGGTGCACTACCGCCTGCTCGAGCGTCTCTCGCTGCTGCTGATGGTCGTGGTGGTGCTGCTGCTGGTCCTCGTGCTGCTGCCGTTCGTCCCCGAGTCGATCGTGCGGCCGCGGAACGGCGCCCGCCGCTGGATCACGCTGCCCTTCGGCTTCGAGTTCCAGCCGTCGGAGCTCGCGAAGGTGGCCTACGTCCTGCTGCTGGCGGGCTATCTGACCACGCGGCGGCACTACCGCCACTTCCTCGGCATCCTCGTGCCGGTCGCGCTGACGTTCCTCCCGATGGTCCTGATCCTGAAGGAGCCGGACCTCGGCACCTCGCTGCTGTTCCTGCCCACGCTGTTCGCGATGCTCGTGGCCGCCGGCAGCCGCCTGCACCACCTCGCGATCATCGGCGTGATCGGCCTCGGGCTCGGCGCCTCGACCTACCCGCTGCTGCAGCCGCACCAGAAGGAGCGGATCCACGCGCTCGTCGACCACTGGACGGGCACCAACGCCACCCTGGACGACGAGGGCTTCCAGGGCCACGTCGCGATGACCCTCGTCGGGGCGGGGGGGACGACCGGACTCGGCCGGACGGACGGCGCCATCCTCGTGCAGGAGAACCACCTGCCCGAGGATCACAACGACATGATCTTCGCGGTGGTGAGCGTGCGCTGGGGCTTCCTCGGGGCCCTCGCGACGTGGGGGCTCTACCTGCTGCTCGGGGTGTCGGTGCTGCTCACCGCGGCCCAGACGAGCGAGCCGTTCGGCCGGCTGGTCGTGATCGGCCTCGGGGCGATGCTGTTCACGCAGATGGTCGTGAACACCGGCATGACGATCGGCCTGCTGCCGATCACCGGCATGACGCTGCCCTTCGTGAGCTACGGGGGGTCGAGCCTCGTGTCGGTGTGGGCGATGATCGGCATCATCCTCTCGGTGGGGCTGCGGTGGCCGCAGTTCCTCGCCCGGGAGGCCGAGGACTTCGACACCTTCGAGCAGGAGGAGGCCTGAGATGGCGATGCGGCTCGCGGCGCTGGTGGCCGGCCTCCCCGGCGTGCGGATCGTCGATCCGGGCCGGGCGGGGGCGGCGGACGAGATCGTGGTCGGCTGGGTCGGCGGCGACTCGCGGGGGACGGAGCCGGGCGAGCTGTTCGTCGCCCGTGCGCCGCGACCCGGGGACGCCGCGGCCCACGCGATCGACGCGGCGGCGCGCGGCGCGGCCGCGGTGCTGCTGCCGCCGCTGCCCGAGGACCTCGCCGCCCGCGTGGCCGCGGCGGCCCCCGCCGTCGCCCGGCTCGAGGCCGACCGCCCGACCGAGGCGGGCGCGCAGCTGGCCGAGCGGATGGCGGGCGACCCCTCGCGGCGGCTGGACCTGCTCGCGGTGACCGGGACCAACGGCAAGACGACCACCACGTGGCTCGCCCGCGGGCTCCTCGGCGGGGACGACCCCGCGTCGCCGGTCGGGCTCATCGGCACCGTGACGGTGCACGACGGCCTCGGGGTGCACGACGCCCGGCTCACCACGCCGGATCCCTTCGAGCTCTCGCCGCTGCTCGCCCGCATGGTCGACCACGGCTGCCGGGCGGCGGTGATGGAGGCCTCGAGCCACGGTCTCGACCAGGGCCGGCTCTCGGGCGTGCGGATCGCGGCCGCGGTCTTCACCAACCTGACGCAGGACCACCTCGACTACCACGGGACGATGGAGGCGTACGCGGCGGCCAAGCGGCGGCTCTTCGAGCTGCTGCACCCCGAGGGCACCGCGATCGTGAACGTCGACGACCCGCGAGGGGCGGACATGATCGCGGCGGTGCGGGGACGGGTGGTCCGCGTCTCGGCCCACGATCCATCGGCCGAGGTCCTCGTCCGCACCCTCGCCTCCGACGTCGACGGGACCCGCCTGCGCCTCCGCGGCCCGTGGGGCGAGGACGAGATCCTCGTGCCGCTCGTCGGCGCGTACAACGCGATGAACGCGGCCCAGGCGGCGGCGGCGGCGTGGGCGCTCGGCCGCGACCGCGACGCGATCGTGACCGGGCTCGCGCGGGCGACGGCCCCGCCCGGGCGGCTCGAGCCGGTGCGGATCGACGCGGCGGCGGCCTGCCCCGCCTCGCCGCGCGTCCTCGTCGACTACGCCCACACCGACGATGCGCTCGACAACGCACTGTCGGCGGTGCGGCCGCTGCTGCCCGAGGGCGGCCGGCTGCTCGTGGTCTTCGGCTGCGGCGGCGACCGCGACCGCGGCAAGCGGCCGCGGATGGCGGTGGCCGCCGCCCGGCACGCCGACGTCGTGGTGCTCACGAGCGACAACCCGCGCACCGAGGACCCCGAGCGGATCCTCGACGACGCGGCCGCGGGCCTGCCCCGGGCGGCGGGCCCGGCGGTGCACCGCGACGCCGACCGCGGGCGGGCCATCGCGTGGGCGATCGGGATGGCCGGGCCGGACGACGTCGTCGTGATCGCGGGCAAGGGCCACGAGCGGGAGCAGGTCGTCGGCACGGAGCGGCGGCCCTTCGACGACGTGGCGGTGGCCCGGGCGGCCCTGCAGGCCCGGCACGGCGACGCCCCGAGCGTGGAGACGATGCCGTCCCGCGGGCCGGCCGCCGGCGGCGGCGGGGATGCCGCCGGGGAGCCGCCGGCGCGGCCCGCGCGCCCGGAGACGGCGCGGTGACCGGCCCGCGGCTCGACGCGGCCTTCGTGGCCGAGGCGACCGGCGGCCGCCCGCACGGCGGGGAGCCCGGGACCGTCGCCGCCGGCGTCGCCACCGACACGCGGGCGGACGTGCGGGGACGGTGCTTCGTCGCCCTCCGCGGCCCGCGGCACGACGCCCACGACCACCTCGCGGCGGCGGCGGCGGGCGGGGCGGCCTTCGCGATCGTGGACCGCGCGGACGCGGTGCCGCCCGACCTGCCGGCGGTGGTGGTCGACGACGCCCGCCGCGCCCTCGGCCGGCTCGCGGCGGCGTGGCGGCGGGCGCTGGGGATCGAGGTCGTCGGCATCACGGGCTCCGTCGGCAAGACCACGAGCAAGGCGCTGCTGCACGCGATCCTCGCGCGGCGCGGCCCCACGGTGTCGGCGCCCTCGAGCTGGAACAACGACGTGGGCCTGCCGCTGACGCTGCTCGCGGCCGGGCCGGGGGACCGCACGGTCGTGGCCGAGATCGGCACCGGCGGCCCGGGCGAGATCCGGGTCCTGTCCGAGATCGCCCGTCCGGACCTCTCGCTGATCACCGCCGTCGGCCGCGCCCACCTCGGGGCGTTCGGCAGCGTGGCCGCGATCGCGACCGAGAAGGCGTCGATCGCGGCCCCCATGGATCCGGCGGGGCCGGTGGTGGCGAGCGTCGACGCGCCGCACCTCGCCGACCGGCTCGCGGGTCGATCGCACGTCGTCTGGTACGGCCGGGGGGCCGCGGGCGACGACCGACCGCTCGCGGTGCGGCTGCTCGACTCGGGCGAGGACGCGGACGGCTGGTGGTGCGCGGTGGACCGCGGCCGCGGGCGCGAGACCTTCCGGCTGCGACTGCCGGGGGAGCACAATGCCCACAACGCGGCGGGGGCGATCGCGGTGGCGGGGGCGCTGGGGGTGGACGACGCCGCCCTGCACGAGGGCCTCGCCGCGGCCGAGCCCCCCGCGATGCGGCTGGTGCGCCGCGAGATCGGGGGGATCACGGTCCTCGACGACTCGTGGAACGCGAGCCCCGAGTCGATGGTCGCGGCCCTGCGGACCTTCGACCGCGCGAGCCGCGACGTGGCGGCGGGCGGCGGGCGGCGGGTGCTGGTCCTCGGCGACATGCTCGAGCTCGGACCGGACGCCCCCCGGCTGCACCGCGAGGTGGGCGAGCTCGTCGCCGAGCTCGACCTCGCGGCCCCGGTCGACGCGCTGGTCCTCGTCGGGCGGCACGCGCCGCTGATCGGGGCCGGCCGCCACCTCGCGGCCCGCGCCCTGTGCGTGCCGGGGCTGGACGCCTCGGTCCGGCAGGCGGTGCTCGACCGGCTGCGGCCGGGGGACCACGTGCTGCTCAAGGGCTCGCGGGGCGTCGGACTCGAGCGGGTGCTGCGGTGGCTGGAGGCGGCGGCGGGGTCGGCGGGCGCGTC
>CAYLNM010000062.1:0-23587 GCA_964385045.1 uncultured Isosphaeraceae bacterium | reverse complement strand
GGGCGGGCGAACAAGGCGAGTGGCCGGGGGAGGGGTGGGAGGGGGCCGTCGGGCAGCCGAGGGCGAGGCGAGAGCGTATCGAGCGGGCGGGCCGGCCGGGCGACGGGCGAGGGGCGACGGAGTCCCCGGATCGAGCTCCGGGATGGATCGGGGCATGCGATGGCCGGATGGACGCGCCCGTCCGCCGCGGGACGCGACGACGCCGGCCGCGGAGCCCCGCCGCCGGCGTCAGCCGTCGACGGGAGTCGTCACCAGATCGAGCGGCCGGACCAGTCGCGGATCAGGAGACCCAGCAGCGTGATCGCGCCGAGGGCGGCGAGCGCGATGCCGCCGATGACGAGGCCGACGAAGAACCACGACGGGAACAGGATCATGAGCCGATGTCCTCCGCCGCGAGGCGCTTCCAGTCGAAGTGCTCGGTGTTGACCGCGGCCCCGATCATGGTGATGGCGAAGGAGATGCCGGTGCCCACGAGGGCGCCGGTGTACCAGCCCAGCTGGAAGTAGGCGACGAGGCCGCCGGCGCTGCCGAGCACCATCGCCAGCACCGCCGCGGTGGCCGACGCCCGGGGCCAGAAGAGGCCGGTGACGATCGGGAAGATCGCCGAGCCCACGAGCGGACCGGCGAAGAACAGCACCGTGGCGAGGGTGCCCACGTTGGGCAGGCAGATCAGCCAGGTGATCACGCCGATGGTGGCGATCACGAATCCGGCCGCGATCCGCAGCTGCTTCTTGTTCGCGTCCGGCATGAACAGCGGCCGCACGATCTCGGTCGTCACCACGTCGCTGGTGGCCGCGAGGAGGCTGTCGATCGAGGAGGCGAGCGAGCAGAACACCACGATGAAGACGAGGATCGCCCCCACCGAGCCCAGGACCTCGGCGGCCACGATCGGGCCCACGACGTCGGGCGAGGTGATGGGGATGTCCATCGCGGGGGCGGCGAGGCCGAGGAAGCCGGCGACGATCGGGATCGGCAGCCAGAGCACGCCCGCGAGGAGGTACGCCTTGCGGCCGACGTCCTCGCGCATCGCGAACGCGCGGCTCCACCACACGTTCGAGTGCACGATCTCGCCGATGCCGAAGAGCATGTTGTTGAACAGGGCCATGATCGCGGCGGGCATGAGGGCGTCGAGCAGGCCGGGCCGCTTCTCGACGAGGTTGGCGTGGATCTCCTCGAGGGAGATCCGGTTGATCACCGCGACCGCGACCACCACCACGCCGATCAGGATGATCACCGACTGGATGAAGTCGGTGCCGATCACCGCGAACAGCCCGCCGAAGAGCGTGTAGACGACGCACACGGCGAGGATGACCGACATGCCGTAGACGTACGGGATGCCGGCGAGGATCTCGAGCAGCTTCCCGCCCGCCATCGCCATGCTGACCATCCAGGTCAGGCAGTAGAAGAGCGAGATGAGCAGGAAGATCTTGTGGGCCACCGCCCCGTAGCGGAGCCGCACGAACTCGACGCTCGTGTAGCCGGTCGGCATCACCGCCCGGATGCGGCGGGCGAGCGGGGCGAAGAGGAAGAGCCCGATCGACGCGGTCGAGTAGGCCAGCATGCCCCAGATGCCCAGCTGCAGGGCGAACTGCGGGGCGAGCATCGTGGTGTTGGACGTGATCCACGTGGCGACCGCGGTGGCGGTGCCGAGGGCGAGGCCGACGTTGCGGCCCGCGACCATGAACCCCTCGAGGTCCTTGGCCCGGCGGCCCCAGTAGATGCCGAGCGAGACCCAGCCCACGCCGAAGACGGCGAGCAGGATCCAGCCGAGCGTCGGATCGAGGATCGTGGCGGCATCAGACACGGGCGGCCTCCGGGGCGCGGCCGTCGTCGTCGCCGGACCGACCGCCGTCGCCGCCGCCGAGTCCGCGCCGCGGGTCGCCGATCTCGCGGAGCACGATGAACACGAGGCTGGCGAACAGCACGGCCCCGATGCCGAGCAGGGTCCACGCGGTGGACATGGCGTGGTGGGCGACCTCGAAGGTGGCGGGCTCCGACCACGGGCCCCAGTCGAGCTCGGCGTCCGCGGTCTCCGCCGCCTCCCCGTCGCGGCCGGCACGGCCGGCCGTCAGGGCGTCCTCGCCGTCGAGCAGGTCGCGGCCCCGCACGCGGAAGTGGTGCGTGCCGTCGCCGAGGCCCGAGACGAAGGCGGCCGTCGCCGCACTCTCGTGGTGGACCACCGCGCCGTCGAACGAGGGATCCGTCGCCCGCTGGAGCTGGAAGACCACCGCGGGGGCGTCGTCCGGCCGATCGCCGGCGACGGCGAACGCGAGTCCGACGTGGCCCTCCTTCGCCGAGCCCGAGAGCGTCCGGTCCGCCCGGGCCTCGTCGTCGCCGAACACGAAGTCGACCGCGGGAGGGGCGGCGGAGGCGGCCGCGGCCGCGAGCAGGGCCGCGAGGGTCGCCACGACGGTTCGACCACGCCGCCGGGCGGGGCCCGGGTCGGCGGCGGCTCGCCGGATTTGGCACTGGGTGCGCCGCATCATGAGCTCGAGTGCGTCCGGGCGGGCCACGGCGCCCGCTGCGCCGCACGGCATCGCCGGCCCGGCGGCACTGCACCGAGCAACGGACGAATCGTTTGAATGCAAACGGTAGCGGGCGGCGGGAGCGGGGGCAAGGACGTGCCCCCACTGCGTTTCCGACCACCCCGGGCCGCGGCATCAGGCCATTTCTGCACCGAAATGCAGGAGAATGCCCATTGAACGCAAAGGATCTTCCGCGCCGCCGGCCCGATCGGCCGACCGCTCATTCGCCCGCTTTGGCGGCCTCCGACTCGACGGCCGCCTCGGCCTGCTCGCGAAGCTGGGCGAGCACCTCCTCGGTCGTGAGCACCCGCACGTATCGGTTCCGGAGCGTGCTGACGGTGAACCGGTGGCGCTCCTCGGTCACGCAGGTGCAGGCGTCCTCGACGAGGATCGTGTCGAAGCCGAGGTCGCTCGCGTGCCGCACGGTGGTCGACACGCACTCGTCGGTGTAGACGCCGCAGACCACGAGGGCCTCGACGCCGAGGTTCCGCAGGACGAACTCGAGCGTGGTCGAGGTGAAGACGCCCGAGGCGGTCTTGCTGAGGGTGATCTCGTCGCCGACGGGGGCGACCTCGGGCAGGAACTCGGCGTCCTTGGAGCCGGGCGCGGCGTGGAGGCCGAGCCGCTTGTGCTGGGGCCCGCGGTCCCGGCCATCCTGCGTGAGCGACATGATCCGGGTGTGGATCACCTCGAGCCCCCGCTGGCGGAAGGCGGCCTGGAGCCGGGCCACGTTGGGGAGCACGAGCTGCTCGAGGGTGGAGAAGTAGTACTCCTGGGCCTCCAGCGGCATGCCGGCGCTCTCGACGTCCTTGAAGACGCCGTGGCCGCGGGCCGCGTCGAGGTACTGCAGGTCGATGCACAGCAGGGCGGTCCGGTCGTGCAGCTCGCTGACGAACCGCTCGGCCCGCTCGTCGAGGGCCTCGCGGTAGGTAGGCCGCAGCGGGTCGACGTTGATGAACTGCTCGTCGAGCTGGGTGGCCAGGTCCTTGCGGTCGATCATCGGGGGGGCTCCTCGGCGGCCGGAAGGTCGTCCTCGGCCCGCGGCGGAGGCTCGTGGGGGAGTCGTTCGGGGTCGGTCACGGCGAGGCGGCGGGCGGCGGCGAGGCACACGTCCGCGGCCAGCTCGATGTCGTCGCGGTGGGTCCACTCGGCCGAGGTGTGGCTGCGCCCGCCGACCGAGGGGGCGAAGATCATGCCGATCGGGGCGATCGCGGCCATCGACTGGGCGTCGTGGGCGGCGCCGCTCGGCATGGTCCGGGGCTCGACGCCGACGTCGCGGGCGGCGGCGCCCACCGCGTCGATCACCGCCGGGTCGCACGGCACCGGGTCGATCGCCCCGAGCACCTCGAACTCGAACATGAGGCCGCGGCGGCGGGCGATGGCCGAGAGGGCCCGCCGCATCGCCGCGGCGATGTCGTCGAGGACGGCCCGGTCGCCGTCCCGCACGTCCACCGAGAAGACGGCCTCGCCGGGCACCGAGTTCGCCGCCCCGGGCGTGAGCGTGACGTTGCCGATCGTCGCCACCGAGTCGGCGCCGCCGTGCTCCTCGAGCAGCCGCGGGATCTCGTCGGCGAACTCGGCGAGTCCCGCGAACGCATCGCGCCGCATCGGCATCGGCGTGGTGCCGGCGTGGTCCGAACGGCCCCGGAGCGTCACCCGCCACTTGAGCAGACCGGTGATGTGGGTCACGACCCCGAGCCGCTCGCCGGTGGTGTCGAGGACCGGGCCCTGCTCGATGTGCACTTCGAGGTACGCGCGGTAGGCCCCGGGCTGCACGCGGACGTGCAGGGCCTCGTGGGCGGGCAGCCCGTGGGCGGCCATCGCGTCCACGAGCGTGACCCCGTCGAGGTCCGCGGCCCGCTCGACGTCGAGCGGCGAGAGCAGCCCGGCGAGGGCCCGGCTGCCGAACATGCCGCCGAACCGGCCCTCCTCGTCGGAGAACGCGACCAGCTCCACCGGCCGGCGGGCCAGCTCGCCCGCCTCGTGGAGGCAGGTGAGGACCTCGAGGCCGATGACGACGCCGAGCGTCCCGTCGAGCGTGCCCCCCTGGGGGACCGAGTCGAGGTGCGAGCCGATCAGCAGCGGCCGGGCGCCGGGGTCGTCGTGGGGCCGGGAGCCGTCCTCCATCGGCGAGGCGACGTCGGGCCCCCACGCCCGGACGTTCCCGGCGGAGTCGAGGGCGGCCCGGAGCCCACGGGCCTCGCAGGTCTCGATCAGCCAGCGACGGGAGGCCATGTCGGCGTCGTTGAAGGCGCGGCGGTCGATCGAGCGATCCTCGAGGCGGCCGATCGTGCTCACCTCCTCGAGGTCGCGCATGAGGCGGTCGTGATTCGTGCGCGGCGTGGTGGCGGTGACCATGGTCTCACGGTAGGTGCACGTGGCGTGCCGGGCCCGGCCGACGGGCGGCGGAACCACGGCGAGGTGGGGCGAATCCCGAGTCGCGCCGGCGCCGCGCCGGCGCCGGGTCGAGTCGTGCGACCGGCACGAGCTGCGGTCCCGCGCAACGGCGGCGCGGGCTCGTTCGAGAGGGGCGGCGGCGTTCATGCGAGCGACCGCCGACTGGGCCGCGGGAACTCGTGCCGGCTGATCGGCTCGAAGCCGCCCGCGTCGGCGAAGTGGGCGAAGTGCGTGATCGTGAAGCGGTCGCCGGCGGGATCGACCTCGACGAGATTGAAGGTGTTCTTCTCCCGCTCGCGGCCGCGGCCCCGGCGCGAGGTCGTGGTGCCGCACTGGACGATCACGGTGCCGTGCTCGCGGTCCGCGCCCGCCCACACGTCGAGCGTGTGCCCGATGTACGCCCGGTGCAGGTGGCCGCCGAGGATCATGTCGACGCGCAGGGCGACGAATCGCTCGAGCGCCCGCCGGGCCCGGGGCATGGCACGGTCCCGCTCGAAGTCGGGGGCGGGGAGGAAGTGGTGGTGGGTCACCACGATCCGAAGGTCGTCGGGAGGCACCGCCTCGAGCGCCCGGGAGCAGAGGTCCAGCTGCCCGGGGTCGATCCGGCCGTTGCTGATCGCCCGCCGCGGAGCGGTCGAGTCGAGCCAGACGACGGTCGCGCCCTCGAGCCGGAGCACCCCGTCGAGCTCGGCGGCGACGTGCTCGCGGTAGAGCCCGAGCGGACGCACGAGCCGCTCCCATGCGCGCCAGAGCGGCACGTCGTGATTGCCCGGCACCACGACGCGGGGGACGTCCGGCAGTCGATCGAGAAACCGCCGGGCCTCCTCGAACTGCCCCCGCTTCGCGCGCTGGGTGAAGTCGCCGCTGACCACCACCAGGTCGGGGGCGAGGTCCGTCGCGGCCTCGAGCGCGGCCTCGGCGACGTCCGGCAGGTAGGGCGGCCCGACGTGCAGGTCGGAGAGGTGCAGGATGCGGCGGACGCTCATCGGGGATCGGTCGTCCGGGGGGATGGTCGACGGGCCGCGGAGACGCCGGGCGATTCATCGCCGTCCCCGGGCTGGGCGGTGGCGTCGGGCTCGGCGGGCGTGCCGGTCGCGTCGGGCTCACCGGTCGCGTCGGTCCGGCGGGCATCGCCGGCCCGGCCACCGGCCGGGTGCTCCGCGGCCGGCCCCGCGGCGGCCGGCTCGTCCGCCTCCTCGTTCGCCTCCCCGGCCGGCTCATCGCCGCGGGCCAGTCGGCGGGCGCGCCGGCGGGCGTCCCACCACGAGGAGACGTCCGCCTCCCACCGCGGCAGGGTGAAGGTGATCGCGATCGCCTGCGCGTTGGTCAGGATGACGAAGACCAGCGCCGCGACCGCCGGCCACTCCGGCCCGTGCACGAGCAGCGTGACCGCGGCGACCGAGACGAGCCCCCAGCACATCTTGGCCGCCCGCGTGTGGTACGCGGGCATGCGGCCGAAGCGAAGCTCGCTCGCGGCCCACGACGCGAGGTGGCTCGCGACCATCGCGATCACGAGCCAGTACCACTCCCGCAGGAAGAACGGCTCGAGGGCGAGCAGGCCGAGCAGCAGGCAGAAGTACAGGACCGCGTCGCCGATCGAGTCGAGCCGGGCCCCGAGGACCGTCCGCTGGTGCAGGAGCACGGCGAGCTTCCCGTCGACCCAGTCGCTCAGCAGCAGGACCACGAACGTGCCGACGAACCAGAAGCGCAGATCGTGGGCGGCGAGGACGAGCAGCGATGCCGAGCCGAGCAGGCGCAGCACCGAGATCACGTTGGGCACGGTGACGACGCGGCGCTCGGCCTCCGCATCGTGGCGGTCGTCCGCCCCGGGCGGGGCCGCGCCGGAGGAGGGCGATCCCGCGTCGCGCGGGGCGGCGTCCGTGTCGGCGGCATCGGCGTCGGCCGCGGCAGCGTGGGCGTTCGCCTCGGCACGGCCGGCGCCGGCACGCCGGTCGGATGCGAGCGGGTCGGCCGAGCTCACGTCGATCCTCCCTGCAGCCATGACACCGCGTAGTAGAACAGCGGGGCGGTGAAGGTGAGGCTGTCGATGCGATCGAGGATGCCGCCCTGGCCCGGCAGCAGCGTGCCGCTGTCCTTCACGTGGGCGTCCCGCTTGAGGGCCGAGATCGCGATGTCGCCGAAGAAGCCGGCGATCGAGATCCCGAGGGCGATCGCCACCGGCCACGGCGCGATCCACCAGTCCGCGGTGGCGGCCACCAGTCCGCCCCCCGCGAGCCGCGGCGGCGGCTCGGCCAGCGGCGTCAGCACCGGGGCCAGCAGGACCGCGGCCACGGCGGTCGTGATCGCGGCGCCGAGGAGGCCCTCCCAGCTCTTGCCCGGGGAGACTTCCGGGATCATCTTGTGCCGCCCCAGCGGCCGGCCCCAGAGGGCCTGGGCGATGTCGTTCAGCTCGGTGAGGATCACGAGGTAGAGGAACCACCCCACCGTCCCGCCCACGGGGTTGGTGGCCTCGGGCATCGCCAGCAGCATGGCGACGTGCGAGACGCAGAAGACCAGCATCATCATGCCCCACTGGGCCGCGCCCACCACGTGGACGAATCCCTCCGGTCGCCGACCGAGCACCACGAGCAGCGTCAGCCCCAGGAACGCCACCACGGGCACGAAGACCAGGGCCGCCCGCTCCCAGCCGAGCCAGATCCATCCGTACTGCAGGACGGTGGCCGCGATCGCCCACGGCACGAGCCGGCGGCAGCGATCGCGGACGTCCTCGGGCACGAGCCGCAGGTACTCCCGCAGGGCCAGCAGACTCACCGCGAGGACGAGGGCGATGGTCGCGGTGCGTCCGAGCAGGACCGCCGCCCCCACCACCAGCGCGATCACCCACCAGCTGCGGAGGCGCAGCACGAGCGAGCGGCCCTTCTCGGGCGGCAGGCGGTGCAGGTGCGCGAACCGGGCGATCGTCCCGAGGACGAGGGCCAGCCCGATCCCCGCGATCACGCCGAGCACGCCGACCGAGACCCCGAAGAACTCCGCGATGCGGCGAACGTGCTCCACGTCGGACGGGACTCCCGGTGACCACGCGTCATCCTCGTCGGACGGGCGGCGACGCGACATGGGGAAGGATCCCCGGTGCCGGGTCGGGCCCCGGAGGATGATGCATGATCCGCCGCGTGCTGCTGCTGGTGCTGTTCCTGCTGCTGCTCGTGGCGGTCTGGTGGCTCGCCCGCCGCTGGCTGGTGCTCGACGAGCTCGTGTCCCGCGAGCAGTCGCTCCGCGACTGGCTGGCCGTCCATCGCGGCCTCGGCCTCGCGATCGGCTTGGGGATCTACGTGGGGGCGAGCCTCGTGCCCGGGACGTCGGGCAAGGCGATCGTCGCCGGCTGGCTCTACGGCTTCTGGGCCGGCCTCGTGATCGTGAACGTCGGCTTGACGATGGCGGCGGCGATCTCCTTCCTCGCGGTGCGGCACGGCCTGCGGGACCTCGTGGTCCGCCGGTTCCCCGAACGGCTCGCCCGGATGGACGCGGCGATCGCACGCGAGGGACCGCGGTGGCTGTTCCTCGCCCGGATCCTGCACGTTCCCTACTGGATCACCAACCACGTGCTGGGCGCCACGCGGCTTCGGCTGCGCGACTTCTGGCTCGCGACGCAGCTCGGGCTGCTGCCGGGCAACGTCGTCTTCGTGCTCGCCGGCGCCGGCGCGCCCACCCTCTCGGAGCTTGCCCGGCAGGGCCCGGGATCGCTGCTGTCGCCGGGCCTCCTGGCCGGGCTCGTCGCGGCGACGCTGCTGCCGCTCGGCGCCCCGCGGTTGGTGCGGTGGGCGGCGCGGCGATGGCACCCGCCGCGCCCGCCGGCGGGGCACGGACCGCGGCCGCGGCCGCCCGTGTGAGGCCGGAGCGAGGCCGGAGCGAGACCGATCAGTCGCGATCGTCGCCGGATGCCCCACCGGGCCCGGGGCGTCCCGGCACCGCGGCCCGCTCGAAGCGGACCTCGAACGTCGGGTCGGGCTCACCGGCGAGCGCGACCGAGACGTGCAGGCGGCCCCGCTCCCGTACGTCGTAGGTGATCGCGCGGACCGAGGCCCCGGGATCGACCGCCGTGAACCGCACGCGGCGCGCGTCCGGGTCGGTCGCGGACGCGGGCGCCGCTCGCAGCACGAGCGGGCCGTCGCGCTCCAAGGCCCACGGCTGCAGGTCGGCGTGGAAGTGACGGAAGCGGAGCTCGAGCCCGCCGTCCTCGGTCGGGGCGAGCGCGAGCAGCTCCAGCGTGCGGGTCGACCCGTCCGCGCCGAGCGCCCGGTAGAGGCCGGTCATGTTGCCGCCGACGGGCGCCGTCCACGCCTCCTCGACCAGTCCGTCGCTCCCGGTGGTCCGCCAGTGTCCGGCGAGCGGCGCGACCCGGGCGAAGGCGGCGTGCGGCGCGAGGGCGTCGGCATCCTCGTCGGCGGTGGTGGTCGCGGCGGGCGGGACGGCGGGGGCGGGCGCGGGCATCAGCGCGGCGACACCCGTTCCGCCGAGCACGAGGGCGGCGGCGACGAGCTCCCGCACGGTGGCGATCGTGGCGATGGGGCAGCGTGGCATCTCGGTTCCTCCGGCGGGACGCGACCGGTCCGCGCCGCCGGCGAGTATCGCCCGAGCCTCCCCGATCACCGGCACCGAATGCGAAAGTTCCTCCGCCCTCGCGCACCGGCTGAGTGGGCGTCCACCTTCGCGCGGCCCGCCCCGCTATGGTCCCGGCCCATGAGCCCCCCGCCGCGAGACCTCGGCATCGGCTACGCGGCGGCGACCGCGACGCTGCTCTCGTGGGTGGCGGTCGCCCTCCTGCTCGAGCACTTCACCGGGGCGATCGACGTCTGGACCGCCAACGGCTGGCGGTACGGCCTCGCCGCGGTGCTGTGGGCGCCGCTGGCCCTCTGGGTGCTGCGGCGACGCGGGTTCCGCGGCATCCCGTGGGCGAGCGTGGCGGTGCCGGCGGCCCTGTGGTTCGCGGGGCAGGTGCAGTTCGCGGCGAGCTTCTACTTCGTCGGCCCGGCGATGGTCACGTTCATGATCCGCGTGCAGATCCTGTGCGTGATCCTGTTCTCGGCCGCCCTCATCCCCGCCGCCCGCGGCCTGCTGCGGATGCCGGGCGTGTGGATCGGCGTCACGATGATGCTCGGCGGGGCCGGCGGCATGCTCGGCTTCGGCGAGACCGCCCCGCGGATCGACGACTGGACGGGCGTCGCCCTCGCCGCCGGCAGCGGGGCGACCTTCGCCGGCTACGGCGTCGCGCTGCGGTTCCTCGCCCCGCGCCCGGACGACCCGCGGGTGGTGAAGCTCAACCCGCTCGAGCGGTTCGCCTTCATCGCCCCGATGGTGGGAGCGGGGATGCTCGTCCTCATGCTCGCCTTCGCCGAGGAGCGGGGGGCGGTGGCGGCGCGGCTGTCCGCGGGACAGCTCGGGCTCCTCGCCCTCTCGTCGGTCCTGGGCGTGATGGTCGGCCACCTGGCCTACTTCGTGTCGATCGAGCGGGTCGGCGTGGTGGCCGCCTCGTCCATCGTGCAGCTGCAGCCCTTCCTCGTGCTGCTCTCGTCGTGGTTCCTCTTCGAGGAGACGCTCACCTGGCCGCAGGTGGCGGCGGGCACGGTGCTGGCGGCGGGGGCGTACGTGCTGCTGAAGGTGCAGACGGGGCGGACGTAGACCCATTCATGGATCGCGACCGCGACACCGCGGTCGCCGAACGTCGCGCCGCCCCGACCACCAGGGAGCTGCCTCCTTCCCCGGTCCTCGCGCGGCCCGCGGTCGCGCGCGGGGCGCCGCCCGCCGCGGCGGTATCCTCGTCGCATGGATCCCGAGCTCCAACGGCTGCTGCTGATCACGTTCGCCGCGGCGGTGGTCGCCGACGTGTCGATGGTGTTCGGCGTCGTGCCCTTCTTCTTCGTGAAGGACATGTCGCCGAAGGTCGCGGGGGCATTCTCGGCCGCGGCGGCGGGGATGATGGCGGCGGCGAGCCTGGTGCAGCTGGTGGGCGAGGGCCTCGACCGGGCCCCGGGACTGCAGGCGTGGGAGGTCGCGGCCGGCCTCGCGGCGGGGGCGTTCTTCTACTGGCTCGCGGCCCGGTGGGTCCGCTCGAACGAGGACTTCGACGTCGCGTCGCTCCGGAAGACGGGCGGGGCGCGGGCGCTGCTCATCGTGGCCGCGATGACGGTCCACTCGCTGCCCGAGGGCGTGGCGATCGGCGTCGCATTCGGGTCGAAGGAGGAGGCGCTGGGCCTCGCGGTGGTCTCCGCCCTCGCGGTGCACAACATCCCCGAGGCGATCGCGATCACGCTCGCGCTGCGGGCGGGCGGCGTCTCGACGAAGGCGTGCATCGGCTGGGCGCTGCTCACCAGCCTGCCACAGCCCCTCGCCGCCCCGTTCGCGGCGTGGTTCATCTGGATCTTCGAGCCGCTGCTGCCCGCGGGCATGGGCTTCGCGGCCGGCGCGATGACCTACCTCGTGGTGGACGACCTGCTTCCGGAGGCGTTCGAGTCCACGAGCCGCACCGCGGTGGCGATGGCGTTCCTCGGCGGCGTGGTGGGGATGATCGTGCTCGGGCGGCTCGTGGGGATGTGACGGGGCAGGCCGGACGCGCTGCGGGCCCGGCCCCTCAGTCGAGCGCGTCCCAGGCCAGCAGCTCGTCGACGATCCGCTGCTGGCGATGGATCAGCTCCGCCGAGCGTGCCTCGAGGTGCGTTGGATCGCCCGCTCCGTCACCGCCCCGCACCGCCGCCCGGGCGGCCCGCTGCGCCGTCCGCTCCTGCAGCCGCTCCCGCGCCGACCTCGCGTCCCACACCCGCACCGTCGCGCCGCATCCGGCGACGAGACGCGTCCCGTCGCCGCTCCACGCCAGCGCCGCGACGAAGCCGCGGCCGTCGAGGCGACCGACCGGATCGAACGTCCGGCCGTCCCAGAGCAGGACCTCGTCGCTCTCGGGGATGCCGGCGGCCATGCGGGTGCCGTCCGGCCGGAAGGCGATGTTCATGCCGCTGAGCGGATAGGCCTCGATCGACTCCACGTCCTCCCACGAGCCGGTCCGCACCACGTCCAGCGTGGTCCCGCGCGAGCCGACGAGCAGCGTCCGACCGTCGTGGGAGAACGTGAGCGGACCGTTCCCCGGCCGGTGGACCGGCGCGAGCGTCTCCGCGTCCAGCACCACGTGCTCCCGCTGATTCGAGTCCTCGAAGAGGGTGATCGAGCACGCGAGGAAGCGGCCGTCCGGACTCCAGACGAGGTCGTCCACCCGCCGGCCGCGGAGCTCGTCCCCGAGGAATCGCACGATCGAGCCGTCGTCCGCCCGCCGGATCTCCAGCCGCTCCCGGCGTCCCAGCGCCAGGAGCTCACCGGTCGGATCGAACGCGAGGTCGAGGGACGACCGCTCCAACCGCCGCACGCGTCCGGTCTCGAGGTCCACCAGGACCGTGCAGTCTCGCGCCAGGCGGTCGAGCTCGGCCTCGATCGCGACCCGCTCCAGCGAGAAGGCGAGTACCCGACCGTCCGGGGACGCCGCCACCGCCCGGCCGATCTCGCCCGGCCGGCCGAGCGCGGCCAGCATCTCGCCGCTCCGCAGGTCCCACAGCCGCACGCAGCCCGCCACGCCGGCCCAGCCGTCGAAGCCGCCGGAGACCACGAGGCCCGGCCCGTCCGCGACGGCGACGTCGATGATGAGCCCGCGATGCCCCTTCATGAAGGCCGGCGCGTCGGACTCGAGATCCCAGAAGCGGAGCGTCCCGTCGTCGAACGCGGCGGCGATCCGGTCGCCGGCGGCGGCGAAGGTCGGGCTGCCGGCGAGCAGGCCATCGCCGGTGATCGTGCCCAGCTCGGTGCCGTCCCTCCGCCAGAGGCGGACCATTCCGTCCGTGCCGCTGGTCAGGACCAGCGACGCGTCCGGCGAGACGTGCACCCGTTGCACCTGCAGCGCTCCATGCAGGAGCTCGATCGACGTGGGCGGGCTGGCCTCGAGGTCGAACACCCGGCTGCTCCCGTCCAGCGATGCCGTCCCCACGAACCGGTCGCAGGCGGAGACGGTCAGGTCGAACACGAAGTTCTGGTGGCCCTCCAGCTCAACCGGATTCCCGAGGGTCCGGCCATCCCGCATCTCGAGATGTCCCGCGTGGTTCTCGAGGAACACGCGGGTGCCGTCGGGGCTGAACCACCGGACGCGAACGGTGAAGTCCGTCTCGGCCTCCGCCACGAGCTCGCCGGTGGCCACGTCCTGGATCCAGACGGTCTCGCCCCGGCTCAGCAGGACGCGGGTGCCGTCCGGGCTGATCGCGGGCTGATGCGAGTCCGCGATCGGCCGGGCCGGGAGGACGCGGGCCGACGCGGTCCGCTCCCCGGTGTCCGCGTCCCAGCTCGCGACGTAGACGGGATTCTCGGGATCGACCGGCGGCGTGAAGACGTGGGTCGCGACCCCGTGCAGCCGGGAGCCGTCGGGCGAGAGCGCGAAGCGGGCGAAGGTGTCGTCGGTCCGATTCGCCCCCGCCGGATGCTCGAATCGGGCGACGAGCGTGCCGTCCATCGTCCACCGCTCGACCGCGATGCCTCGGTAGGGACGCACCACCAGGAACGACGTGCCGTCGGGATGCGGGATGAGCCGGTTGCCCTCGAAGGAGCGGCCGTCCTCGCCCGCGGCTCCGGTCGTCACCGAACCGACCGTGTCGTCGAGGGCGGCGGACAGCACGCCCCACTCCCAGCCTCGAAGCTCGGCGGGGGCCCGGTCGAGGAAGTACGCCGCGCTGGCGATGTCGCGGTCCTCGACCGAGCGGGAGGCGAGCAGCATGTTCGCGGTGTAGGCGTTGCGGTTGGCGACCGCCTCCGCGGCGCGGGCGGCGTCCGCGGTGGCGTCGGCCCGCTCCTTCTCGAGGGTGGCACGATCCTCCGCGGCCCGCGCCGCCTGCGCCCGCTCGTCGGCCCGCTCGCGCTCCTGCCGGGCGAGGTCGCGCTGCGTCTCGGCCTCGCGCCGCTGCCGATCGGCGTCGAAGAAGCCGTAGGAGCTCGCCACGAGCCCGGTGGTCATGAAGAGGGCGACGAGGGCCACGCCGGCCACCGGGGCCCGGTGGCGGCGCAGGAACTTCCGCACCGCGTAGACGGGGCTCGGCGGAGCCGCCTCGATCGCGTCGCCGTCGAGGAACCGCCGGATGTCGCGGGCCATCGCGCTGGCCGACTCGTAGCGACGCGTGCGATCCTTCTCGATCGCCTTCATGACGATCCAGTCGATCTCGCCGCGGACGAAGAGGCCGAGGCGGCGGGGCTCGATGCGGCGACGCTCCGCGACCTGCTTCCGCGTGAGGGCGAGCTGGCTCACGCGGGTGCTCGGCCGCGGCGGCTCGACGTCGCGGATCATCCGCTGCAGCTCGCCCATCGCCGCCGACCGGAGGCTGTCCGCCTCGATCGGCGTGGTGCCGGTGATCAGCTCGTAGAGCAGGACGCCGGTCGAGTACACGTCGCTGCGGGTGTCGACGTCGTCGGTGGCGTCGCCCGCCTGCTCCGGACTCATGTACTGCGGCGTGCCGATCATCTGGTGGAACCGCGTGAACAGCGTCTGCCGCGTCAGCGGGCTCGTCGTCGCCTTGGCGATGCCGAAGTCGATGACCTTGACCACCGGACGGTCGCCGGACTGGCCCACGAGCACGTTGCTCGGCTTGATGTCGCGGTGGATGACGCCCTTCTGGTGGGCGTGCTGCAGGGCCTCGCACGCGTCGACGATCAGCTGCATGCGCTGGCGGATGTCGAGGCGGTGACGGTCGCAGTACTCGGTGATCGGGAGGCCGCGCACCAGCTCCATGACGAAGAACGGCCGGCCGGTCTCGGTCGCCCCGGCGTCGAGCACGCGGGCGATGTTGGGATGGTCCATCAGGGCGAGCGCCTGCCGCTCGGCCTCGAAGCGGGCGATGACCTCCCTGGTGTCCATGCCCAGCTTGATGATCTTCAGCGCGACGCGGCGGGCGACGGGCTCGCGCTGCTCGGCCATCCACACGGTGCCGAAGCCGCCCTCGCCCAGCCGCTGCTGAAGGCGGTAGGGGCCGATCCACTGGCCGGCCGCCTCGCCGGGGACCGCGTGGGCACCCGAGGACCCGGGCGTGGCGGGATCGGAGGCCCCGGACGCGGGGTCGAGGGTCGCCGCGTCGGCCGGATCACGGTCCGCCGGCGGGTCGTCGGCGACCGCGGCGAGGACGAACTCCAGCAGGTCCCCGTCGCTGCCGCACGCGGCGCGGAGCGCCGGGAGCCGGTCGGCCTCGGACAGGCCCCGCGCCATCTCGGCGAGCCGGCGCACGCGGTCACGGCGGTCGTCCATGGAGCCTCCTCCCCCGAGAGCCTGCCCGCCGGAGGAAGGACTGTACGGCCCGGGACCGCGCCCCGGCGCATCCTCGGGGCAGGTGTGCGCGGGGCGGGGAGGCGAGCCGCAGGCCCGGCGAGCCGCCCACTCGTCAGTCCCGGTCGCCGAGGTACCGCCGGATGACCGCGGTCCACGCCGCATCCCGGGTGACCTCGAGGATCGCCACGTTGACCGGCTCGAGCAACTCCGAGCCGCCGGGCATCGCGACCGCGTACGACGTGAGGTCGAACTGCAGCGACAGCACCGCGACCGCCCCGGCGTGCCGGCTGCGGGCCGCATGCACGAGGATCGGGTGGTCGTGGACGAAGGCGTCCAGGTCGCCGGCGGCGAGGGCGCTCATGCCCGCATCCACGTCGGGGAAGCCCACCGCCACCACCCCGCGATCGGCGAGGGCGGTCGCGCCGCTCGTCCCGGTGACGGCGCCCACGCGGACCGACGGCAGGTCGTTGAGCCCGCGGACCGCCCCCTCGACCCGGGCGGCGGTGAGCGACGAGGCGATCGAGCCGGTGAACGCCGAGATCACGATGATCGACGCGAACATCCAGACGAGGGCGACCAGCCGGCCGGGCAGCGTGAGGGGCGTCCGGTCGCCGTAGCCGACGGTGGTCATCGTCACCGCACTGAACCAGAAGCCGTTGCCGATGCCGCGAACGGGATCGCGGGGGAACTGCTCGGCGTTGCCGCGCCGCTCGGCGAGCCAGACCACGATGCCCACGCCGACGAGCAGGACGGCCAGCGCGCCGGTGGCGGCGAGGAACTGCGGCGAGATCAGGTTCCGGATGCCGGTGAGGAACCCGCTCCGCATCGCGTCCTCGGAGACGGCGATCCCGATTCCGGCGAGGTGGTAGCCGTGGCTCATGTCGAGCCGCACCTCCCGCTCGGGGGTGATCGAGATGGCGGCGATGGCCGCGTCCACCTCGCCCGCCTCCACCGCCGCCAGCATCTCCGGCACCTCGTCGATGCGGACGATCTCGGTCTCCCGGCCGAGCCGGTCGGCGACCCGCTCCCAGAGCTCGATCGAGATCCCGGACAGCTCGCCGCCGGGCGCCTCGAGCACGAAGGGCGGCGCGTCCTTGACCGCGACCCGGAGCGGGGGCTCGGCCGACCCCTCGGTGGCCCCCGCCGGCGCGGTCTGGGCGACGGCCGCGGGGCCGGCGAGCAGGGTCGCGAGGATGGCGGCCACCAGCGTGGCGGCGGGACCCGGCCGGGCGGCCGGGTCCGAGGACCGGGGCCGCGGGCGAGGGGCGGGCGGGGCGCATCGGGCGCACGGGGCGAACGGAGCGTGCGAGGCGGGGCGGAACGGGACACGGCGCATGGGCATCTCCGGAGCGCGGGACGGGACTCGGCCGAGTCTACGGGCCCGGAAGTGACTTGCCGGACCGCCGCCGGGGCCCGACCCTGCCCGCCGGCCGCGTCGCCCGCGGCCGTCCGCCGCCCTCGTTCGGTGCTGCATGCCGCGTTCCACCCCATCCCGATCGACGAGCCGCCAGCGCGACGCGTTCCGCCTCGTCCCCGGACGGGTGATCGGCGGCGAGTACGTCGTCGAGTCCGCCCTGGGCGAGGGCTGGGAGGGCCGGGTCTACCGCGTGCGCGAGCGGCGGACGGGCGCCGCGCGGGCGGCCAAGCTCTTCTTCCCCGAGCGCAACGCCCGCGACCGCGCGGTCGACTTCTACGCCCGCAAGCTCGAGCAGCTCCGGGACTGCCCGATCATCATCAAGTACCACCACGCCGAGACGATCCGGCTCGCGGGCCGGCCGACCACCGTGCTCATCAGCGAGTTCGTCGACGGCGTCCTGCTCGAGGAGCTCGTGCGGCGGCGACGGGGCAAGCGGCTGCCGCTGTTCGAGGCGCTGCACGTCCTGCACGGGCTCGCGAGCGGTCTCGAGGCGGTGCACGCCCGCCGCGAGTACCACGGCGACCTGCATCCCGGCAACGTCCTCGTGCGGCGGCAGGGCGTGCACGTCGTGCTGAAGCTCGTGGACCTGCTCGACCTCGGCCGGCCGACCAAGCTGAACATCGCCGACGACGTGGTCGACCTGGTGCGACTGTTCGACGAGATGCTGGGCGGCCGTCGCCACTACGCGCGTCTGCCGCCGGAGATCCGGCACATCATCGCCGCCCGCCGGGCCCCGACGATCCGGCGGCGCTTCCCGACCGCGCGGGCGCTGCGGGAGCATCTCGACACGTTCGCGTGGTCGGAGCCGTGAGGGGACGCTCGCCGACGTGTCGGCGGTGCGACGAATCGGCCGCTCCGCCGGCTTCGGATATCCTCCCGATCGGGCCCGCCCGGCGCCGCGTGCCCGACCGAGGAGCGACTCGCGGATGCTGACCCGGCTCGCCGTCCGGAACTTCAAGCTGTTCGACGACGTCGAGCTCGAGCTCGGCGAGCGCGTGGTGCTCGTGGGCCCGAACGACTCCGGCAAGACCTCGGCTCTTCAGGCGATCGCACTCTGGAGTCTCGGCGTCCGGCGATGGCGGGAGAAGTGGGGTGACGGCGAGGTCCCGAGCCGCCGTCCGGGCGTCACCATCAACCGCCGGGACCTGATCTCGCTGCCGGTTCCTTCCGCCACTCTCCGGCGGCGGGGCCTGTGCACCCGATCCGTCGGGCGCGAGGACGGACGGCAGCAGACGCGCAACATCCGGGTGGAGATCGACGCCGACGGGATCTCGGATCCCTCCATCCACCAGGTCATGTGACGCCAGCGGGCGAGAGCGAGAACGCTCGGTGCGTTCGCGAGACGCTGCTCGGCTACGCGGCCCACTGCGCTCGCGCGCAGGCCGGCGGCCTCTTCGAGGCGCAGTGGGTCGGCATCATGGAATCGGTGATCGAGGAGCTGGAGACGGCATTCGAGACGCTCGGCGATCCGTCGCCGTGGGGCCCCGAGGTGAAGGCGAGCACCGACTTCCTCGACCGCGTCTTCCACCGGTTCTTCGCGAAGCTCGGGCTCCCGAACCTCATGCAGAAGACGGACTCCCACTCGCTGGTGCCGTTCGTGCCGGAGCGCGCGATCGACGACGAGGTGCGGGAGGTCCTCGACGCGATCCACCAGGTCGCGTCGACCGCAGCGCCCGAAGGAGCGGAGACGTGAGGACCCGGGCCGTCACACGCCCCAGGACACGTACTTCACCTCGGTGTACTCGTCCATCACCCAGTGCCCGCCCTCGCGGCCGAGGCCGGACTGCTTGACGCCGCCGAAGGGCGCCTGCGCGGTGGACGGGGCGGCGTCGTTCGCGCCGACGATGCCCGCCTCGAGGGCCTCGGCCACCCGCATCAGCCGCGCGGGATCGCCGGTGTAGAAGTACGCCGCGAGGCCGTAGGGCGAGTCGTTGGCCATCTCGATGCCCTCGCGCTCCTCGGCGAACCGGGCGACCGCGACGACCGGCCCGAACGTCTCCTCGTGCCGCAGCCGCATGGCGTCCGTCATGCCGGCCAGCAGCGTGGGGGCGTAGAAGCGGTCGGCGAGGTCGTCGCCGGCCGGCTTCGCCCGCTCGCCGCCGAGGACGAGCGTCGCGCCGTGCTCGAGGGCGTCGGCCACGTGCGCCTCGACCTTGGCCAGGCCGTCGTCATCGATCAGCGGCCCGATGGCGACGCCGTCGTCGGTGCCGCGGCCGACGGTGAGCTCGCGCATCGCCGCCGCGAGCCGGTCCACGAACGCGTCGTGCACCCCCTCCTGCACGTAGAAGCGGTTCGCGCAGATGCAGGTCTGCCCGGCATTGCGGAACTTGTTGGCGATCGCCCCCGCCACCGCGGCGTCCAGATCGGCGTCGTCGAAGACGAGGAACGGCGCGTGGCCGCCGAGCTCGAGCGACAGCCGCTTGACGTGCTCGGCGGACTGCCGCATCAGGATGCGGCCGACCTCGGTCGATCCGGTGAAGGAGAGCTTCCGGATCCGCTCGTCGCCGGTGAGCGTCTCGCCGATGGTGGCGGCATCGCCGGTCACGACGTTGACGACGCCGGGCGGTAGGTCCGCCTCCACCGCGAGCTCCGCGATCGCGAGGGCCGAGAGCGGCGTGGCCTCGGCCGGCTTGATGACCGCGGTGCACCCGGCGGCGAGGGCGGGGCCGAGTTTCCGCGTGATCATCGCGGCGGGGAAGTTCCACGGCGTGATGATCCCGCACGGGCCGACCGGCTGGCGGAGGGCGAACAGGCGCTTGTCGGCCGAGGAGGCGGGCACGATCTCGCCGGTCACGCGCGGGGCCTCGCCCGCCGCCCACTCGAGGAAGCTCGCGGCGTACCGGATCTCGCCCGCCGCTTCGGCCCGCGGCTTGCCCTGCTCGCGGGTCATGAGGGCCGCGAGCCGCTCCTCCTCGCGGAGCATGAGCTCGCCCAGCCGGCGCACGAGCCGGCCGCGCTCGGCCGCCGGCCGCGCCCGCCAGTCCGCCCACGCGTCCCACGCGGCCTCGATCGCCCGGCGCACGTCGTCGGCCGCGAGGGACGGGACGCTCGCCACGTGCTCGTCGGTGGCGGGGTCGACGACCGCGATCTCGTCGCCGCCGCTGCCGCGCGTCCACTGGCCGTTCACGAGGCAGTCGATCCGCACGGGAGGGCTCCGAAGGGCGGGACGGCGGCCCCGACGCGGTCGTTCGGCCGGCGGCGCGCGAGAAGGCCCCGCGGGAACGTCTCCCGCGGGGCCTTCATGCTACGAACGGGGGCGTGGGCAACGCCGGACCGCCGATCGCAGGCCGACCTCGGGGATCGACCCGGGGCGGGGCCCGTCACCGGCGGCGGAGCTGCGCCCGCGCCGCGGCGAATCAGCCGTCCGCGTCACGCTCGGCGATCGCCTTGACCTCCTCCGGCATGGCGAAGGCGTCCTTCGGCACGTCCGCGTTGACCTCCCACTCGCTGATCCGCATCTCGATCTCCTGTGGCCCCACGGAGACCACCGAGCGGTGCGGCACCTGCATCTCGCCGATCTTCTTGTAGTCGAGGAAGGTCGTCGTGAGCGGGATCTCGCCCTGCCCGGGCACCATCTGCGTGGTGACCGACTGGACGCGCCAGCCCTTCTCGAGGTCGTAGTGGTGCGTCTCCTCGTTGCCGGTCGCACGGTCGACCACGGTGAGCTGGTGCGTGGGCCGCGTGCTGCCGTCGGGCAGGGTGACGGTCGACTCGCCGGCGTAGGTGATGCTCGACGCCCGATCGGCCCAGTTCAGCTCTCCGTAGATGTCGGCCTGCTGCCGGGTCTGGGCGACCTCGGCGTCGCTCATGATCGTCGGTCCGGTGAGCTCGCTGAAGCTCCAGCCCACGCCGTCGGTGACGCCACTCCGCACGGTGCCGAAGTTCGGGATCGTCTGCTGGATGGCGACGTTGCCCTCGCCGTCCATCAGCATCTCGATGTCGGCGGTCATGCCCATGGCCTGCATGACCATGGCGCCGGAGGAGCGGACGCTGCGGATGTCCTTCTTCTTCGCGTGCGCGCCGAGGTGCGTCGCGATCGCGCGGTCGAGGACCTCCTGCGCCTTCTCGTCGATCTCGGCCTTCTTCGGAGCCTCCTTCTTCTCGTCGGCAGCGGTGCCGGTGGGCTGGACGGAGGGAGCGAGCGAGACGGCGGCGGTGGCGGCGGCGATCGGGGCGGCCGCGAGCGCGGCGACGCCGCCGAGGAGGCCGAGGATCGGGATGCCGCGACGCACGAGGCGGCGGGAGGGGATGCAACGGGCCATGAGCGGTCTCCTTGTCTTCTCGTCTTCCGGAAGAGCGGGTCGGGGAGGGGGGGGAAGTGCCCCGTCGTCGGGGCGATCGGTCAGGGCGGGCGGGCCGGGCGGGCCGGACGCCCGGGGTCAGTCGGGCACCGCGGTGCGCGGGGCCTCGGTCATGATCGCGACCGCGGTGGCGATCGCGGGGTCGATCCCGGCCAGCAGGGCCGAGCGCACGGGCGGGGCGGCGACGTCGGGCACCACGCCGGCGCCCTCGAGGGCGCCACCGGAGGAACGCGAGTACCCGGCGAATGCATGCAGCAGGCCGTCGCCGTTCGGCAGGCGGACGACGCCCGAGGGCAGCACGAGGCCGGGCGTGGGGCTCCCGACCACCGTCGCGCGGTCGAGGTCCTGGGCCGCGGCCGCGATCACCTCGCTGTTGGACATGCTCATCTCGTCCACGAGGACGGACATCGGCACGTCGTAGGTGGTGGCCCGGGGGTTGATCATCACCGGCATGTCGAACGGCCCCCGGGCGGCGTCCCGCATGTGCAGGGTGCCGAGCCGCTGGCCACGCTCGTCGACCACGAAGTTCAGCATGCCCGCCGACATGAGGATGATGCCGCCGGGGTTCCCGCGGAGGTCGAGGATGACCCCGGGGGCGTCGGCGTGGGTCTCGAGGAAGGACCGCCACGCCGAGATCACGCGACCGGGGTCGAAGAACACGCCGAGGCGGAAGTAGCCGACGCCGCTGTCGAGCGTCCGCGAGACGATCTCGACCGGAAACGGGGGCAGGTTGCCGAGGCCGGCGACGGGATGCGGGGAGACGCCGAGCTCGATCGTGACGTCGACCGGCTCGTCGCGGCCGTCGAGGAAGGTCGCCTCGACGGAGGAGCCGGGGGAGCCGGAGAGGCGGGAGCGGGCCATGGTGGCGGCGAGGGCGGCCGGGCCCTGGATGCCCCCGATCTCGCGGGCGAGCTCGACGAGCCGATCGGTCGCGCGGCCGTCGACCGCGTCGAGGATCCAGCCGGGCCGCACGCCGGCGGCCTCGGCGGGGGATCCCCCGGCCACGCGGGTGACGAGCAGGTCGTCGTCGACGAGGCGGACCTCGAGGCCGGACCAGCCGTTGGCGTCCGAATCGTCGCCGTCCGGGTCGTCGCCGTCCTCGGCGTCGGGGGCGTCGGCGTCCTCGGTGTCCGGGGCGTCGGCCGCGTCGGCCGCGTCGGCCTCGGAGGCGGGCGTCGCGGCGGAGGCGCTCTCGGCGTCCATCGCGGCGTAGGCGGAGGCGGGGATCAGCTCGAAGTGCGACTGACCGAGGGTGGCGAGGAGCCGGGACATCACGGCACGGGCCTCGGCGTCGCTCTCGGCCTCGAGGATCGCCGGCCGCAGCTCGTCGCGGGCGGCCTCCCAGGCGGCCCCGACCTTCTCCGGATCCCAGTGGGCGTCGCGGACCCGCTCCCAGATCGCGTCGAACGCGGCGACGTGCTGCTCGAGTCGCTCGGGAGACAGGGTCGGGGCCGCGGAATCGGCGGCGGCCGATGGGGGCTCGGCGACCGGCGGGGCGGCGGTGGCCGCGGGGGGGATGGGCGGGACGGCCGCGGCACGAGCGGGTGCCGCGAGGAGGACCGAGGCGGCCGTGATCGCGGTGGCGACGCCGAGGGCGAGGCCGGGGGCGGGACGAGCGGCCGAGCCGCTGCAGCCGCGAAGGAGGCGCCGGGGGTGCGGGATGCGCCGGCAGCAAGCTCGACGGGCGTCGGTTCGCGCGGCCTCGGCGCTCTGCGGCGTCGGGAGAACGTGGGCAGGCTTCATGGGGGCGTGATCCGGATCTGGGCGGGTCGGTGTCGGTCTTCGCGGGGGTTCAGGGACGCTTGCCCGGCCCGGCGGGCTCGTCGGCGGCCGCTCGAGACCAGCCGACTGTTGACATACTGGGATCTATCCCCAACAGTTGCAGTCCATGGACACAAAGTCAACAGATCAGTGGGAGCCGATCCCATCCCCGGTCCGCATTCGGCGTCCGGACCGTCTCCCGGTCCGCACCTCGGTCCAGTGGTCGGCCTTCTGCTCGCCGGTCCGGCTCGAGATCCTCTCGGCGATCGCCGGCCTTGGCGAGGCGTCGGTGGCGGAGATCGCCTGGTCGGTGGACCGCTCGGCCGACGGGCTGTACCGACACGTCAGGATCCTCCTCGAGGCGCAGCTCATCGAGGAGACTGGCATTCGCCGCGTCGGACGCCAGTCGGAGGCGGTCTACCGCATCGCGGCCGAGGAGCCCGTGCTCGACGTCGATCCACGACACGCCGAGGGTCGCGAGCAGATGCGGGAGTGCCTCGCGGTCCTGCAGCGGGACGCCCGGCGCCGGGTCGATGCCGCCCTCGACGCGGGGATCGCCCGCATCGGACGCGAGGATCGCAACGCCTGGGTGCGATTCGGGCAGGCGTGGCTCGACGATGACGATCGGGCGGAGCTCGACGAGCTGATCGACCGGATGGACCGCTTCTTCCGCACCCGGCAGGCGCGTCGGCCCGGGACGACGCTGCAGAGCTATCAACTCTGCGTGACGCCGGTGCACCGCGAGCGGCCGTTCGATGCGCGCGGCTCGCAGCGGCAGGAGGCGATGGTGGCGGGGACGGCCAGCGACGCGGCGGACGACGAGGCCGGGGGCGGAGGCGGCGGGGGAGCCGGGGGAGCCGGGGGAGCCGGGGGAGCCGGGGGAGCCGGGGGC